>CANIRG010000001.1 GCA_947469635.1 Rhodospirillales bacterium
ATCGCCGACGGCATCGTCTATGTCTCGGGCACGCTGGCGCTCGACAAGGACACCAACGTCGTCCATGTCGGCGATGCCGCCAAGCAGACCGAATATGTGCTGGAGCAGATCAAGTCGGTGATCGAGACGGCCGGCGGCACCATGGCCGACGTCACCTTCAACCAGATCTTCCTCACCGACTGGGCGAACTACGCCGCGGTCAACACCGTCTATGCGAAGTATTTTCCGGGCGACAAGCCGGCGCGCTACTGCATCCAGTGCGGCCTGGTGAAGAAGGACGCCCTGATCGAGATCGCGACGACGGCCCACGTCGGCAAGAAGTGACCTTCGACATCCATGAGAGCCAACGGCCCGGCGCTGAGACCGTCGTGCTCTCAGCCGGGCTCGGCGGGGCGGCCGGCTACTGGACGCCCCAGCTCGCTGCGCTGAAGGCGCGCTATCGCGTTATCGCCTATGATCAGGCAGGGACGGGGCGTCTGCGGTCGAACCAGCTGCCGATGAGCTACAGCATCGCCGACATGGCCGACCAGGTCGTCGAGGTCCTCGATGCAACGAAGACCGACACCTGCCATTTCGTAGGTCATGCGCTGGGCGGGCTCGCCGGCGTCGACCTCGCGTTGCGCCATCCCGGCCGTGTCCGCTCCCTCACCATCGTCAACGGCTGGGCGACGGCCGATGCGCATACGCGGCGCTGCTTCGAAATCCGCGTCGCCCTGCTGAAGGGCGCCGGACCGGAAGCCTATGTCCGTGCCCAGCCGATCTTCCTCTATCCGGCGACCTGGCTCGCGGCGAACGCCGCGCGCATGGTGGGTGAGGACGCCCACGCACTGTCCGGCTTCCAGGGCACGAACAACCTGCTGCGCCGCATCGAGGCGCTGCTCGCCTTTGACGCAACGCCGCATCTTGCTGCGCTGCGCCTACCGATCCTGCTGGCGGCGGCCCGCGACGACGTGCTGGTGCCCTGCACCCAATCCGAGCAGCTGGCGACGCTGCTCGCCGACGCCACGCTGCATGTGGCGCCCTGGGGCGGCCACGGCATGAACGTGACCGTGCCGGAAGCCTTCAACACGCTGCTGCTGGAGTTCCTGTCGCGTCACCCTGTCGCTTCGGAGGCGGGTTCTCGGCCGAGATAGCGTTGGCTGCGGGCAAGGGTGGTCTCGTCGTCCCGCAGGAGCTTTCCCTCCCGCACCAGCAGCTCGCCATCGACCAGCACATCGCGCACCGAGCGCGGGCTGAGGGAATAGACGAGGTTCGACGCAGGGTCGTGGGCCGGCGTCGCTTCCAGGCGGTTCGCGTCGAACACCACGAGGTCGGCGCGCTTGCCGGGCTCGATGCTGCCGACGAGGCGATCGATGCCGAGCACGCGCGCCCCGTCGATCGTCAGCATGCGCACCATCCGCTTGACGGTGAGCACTGTCGGATCGTCGGCGCGCATCTTGCCCACCAGCGCGGCCAGCCGTGCCTCGGCCAGCAGGTCCATGCTGTTGTTGGTGACGGTCCAGTCGGTGCCGAGCCCGATCGGCACGCGGCCGACCAGCCTTGCCAGCGGCAGGGTGCGGGCCTCGATCTTGAGGTTGCTCGCCGGGCAGTGCGCGATGGGGATGCCGTAGTCCGGCCAGGCCTCGAACTCGGCGTCCGTGAGATAGAGCGCATGCGCCGCCACGGTGTTCGAGGTCGCAAGGCCGGCGGCGATGAGGCAGGCCAGCGCGCCGTCGTGGCCGCGCTTGCGAACGGCCAGCACCTCGGGCTCGCTTTGCGCGACATGGATGAACACACGCGCGCCGGTCTGCTCGGCGCGACGGGCGACCTCTCGCAACAGAGCGTCGTCGCAGGAGTCGAGCGCGTGTGGCGCGATGCCGGCGGAGACCCGCTTGGCGGGATCGGTGCCGAAGCGTTCGAGCACGGCGTCGGTGGTCTTCCAGTCGGGCCGCTTGTCGGTGATCGTGTGGCCGACGAGGGCGCGGATGCCGGAGCGTTCGATGACCGGCGCGATCCTGTCCATGTCGCCGAGGCGATCGGCGATGCAGGTGACGCCGTTCAGCAGGAACTCGGCGCAGGCCGCGCGCACCGAGACCATATGGTCCTCGACCGTGAAGCGTGCCTGGCCGGGCACGGCATAGCCCGCCGACCAGAACTCGCGCGTCCGGTCGTCGGCCAGGCCGCGGAAGAAGGCGGTCGCCGCATGGGTGTGGACGTTGATGAGGCCGGGCGTCACCAGGGCTTCGCTGCAGTCGATGACCGTATCGCCGGGTTGGGCGAGGGTGCCCGCAGCGCCGATGGCCTCGATGGTGGTGCCGACGATGCGGATGTCGGCGTTGGGCAGATAACGGTCGACTGAATCGACGGTGAGGACGCCGGCGCGGGAGAGGACGATGGCCATCTGTTACTTCCGTCGCTTCTTGGGAGTGAGACGCGGTGCGGCAAGGAAGCTGCCGAAATCGGTGAGGCGCTGGCGGATGTGGTTGATCATCAGCCGGGCCGGTGGCGACAGGCGGCGATGGCGCGGCACCAGGATGCCGATGCGGCTGTCGGCGAGGCCAGGCTCGGCCAGCGGCACATGCAGAAGCTCGCCGCGGCGGATCTCGTCGAGGAAGCCCATGGGGGTGACGAAGCCGATGCCGAGGCCGCGCGCGATCGCCTGGCGCATGAACTCGATCGAGTTGGTGACGATGCGCGGGCTGAGCCGCGCGCCGCTCTCCGCGAACTCAGCCGCCATGATCGGGTCGAGCAGCCAGCGGTCGTTCAGCATGATCACGGGATGGCGCGCGCAGTCGGTGAGGGTGAGTCCCTTGGCGGCGGCCAGCGGATGGTCGGGCCGCATCAGCGCGCCGATGGCGGTGCGGAACTCGGCCACCACATCGACGCCGGTAAGGCGGTTGTCGACGAACAGCACGCCGAAGTCGCTGTCGCCGGAGCGCATCGCCTCGGCGATCTCGCTGGGGTGGATGGTGAGCACCCTGAAGTTGACGCGCGGATGGCGAGCGGCCATCTCTGCCACGACCTCGGGCAGGAAGCGGGCGAGCATCGATTCGAGCGAGACGATGCGCACCGTGCCGCTGACCGCGCCGCCCAGGCTCGCGATCTCCGCCCGCGCGCGCTGGAACTCGATCTGGGTCTCGCGGACATGGCGCAGCAGCAATTCGCCCGCCGCCGTCGGCCGCACACCGGCCCGGCCACGCTCGAACAGCGGCACGCCGATCTCGTCCTCCAGGCGCAGGATCTGCCGGTTGACCGCCGAGGAGGCCACCGACAGTGACGCCGCCGCCTTGCGGATCGAGCCCTGGCGGGCGACATGGTCGAAATAGCGTAGAACCGCGGCATGCATGGCAGGTGCCCTTCGGAGGGGTGCTGCCGAAACGGCATCGTCCCGCGCGCAAGAATGTTCTTTTCTAGAGCACCCGCCGTCAATAGCGTTTGTCATCCGAACAGGGGGAATTGCCATGGGTCAGCCGAAGTCATCCCGCGTGAGCCGCCGCACGCTCCTCCAGGGAAGCGCCGCCACCGCTGCCGCTGCCGCGTCTCTCCTGCCGGCGGGCGGCTTCGCCCAGGCCAAGGTCCAGACGGTCAATCTCCAGCTCGGCTGGCTCGCCAGCAACAACCAGATCGGCGAGGTCGCCGCCAAGCATCTCGGCTACTACGAGGAGGAGAAGCTCAACGTCGTCATCCAGCCGGGCGGGCCCAGCATCGACGGCGTCGCCATCGTGGCTTCAGGCCGGCACGAGATCGGCCAGGTCTCGTCGAGCCCGTCGCTGATGCTGGCGGCCTCGCAGAAGCTGCCGGTGAAGTGCTTTGCCACCGCCCTGCAGCAGCATCCCTATGCCTACTTCTCCCTGCCCAAGAAGCCGGTACGCTCGCCCAAGGATCTCGTCGGCAAGAAGGTGGGGGTCCAGGCGACCGCCAAGATCCTGCTGTCGGCCCTGCTCAAGAAGCACGGCATCGAGGAGAAGGACGTCGATATCGTGATCATCGGCTCGGAGATGACGCCGATCCTGACTGGGCAGACCGACGTGGTGAGCGGCTGGGTCACCAACACGACGACTCTGAAGCCGCTCGGCCCCGAGCGCATCGACCTGCGCCTCTGGGATGCCGGCGTGCAGCTCTATGCGCTGCCGATGTACGCCACGAAGGACACGATCGAGAAGAAGCCGGAGATGCTGGCCGGCTTCCTGCGGGCGACCGCGCGCGGCTGGGAGTACGCCTACAAGAACCCCGAGAAGGCGGCGGATTTCCTGCTCAAGGAATATCCCAACTTCAAGCGCGACGACGAGCTCGAGGCGATCAAGGCGATCATGGTCTTCGCCTTCAACGCCAACACCAAGGCCAACGGCTGGGGCGCCTTCGACACGGCGGTGTGGCAGGAGCAGATCGCGCTCTACGACGGGCTGAAGCAGTTCACCGCCGGCGCGCCCAAGCTCGAGGATGTGATCACCACCTCGATCCTCGACGCGACCAAGGCCGTTCGCCCCAAGGTCGGCTGAGCATGGCCGTCGCGCTCGCCAAACCAGAGCCGTCCTTCGCCGCCGTGGGCGGGGCGGTGGTCTGCGAGCGTGTCACCGTGCGCTTCACCACCGAGCGCGGGACGGTGACGGCGCTGCAGGACATCGACCTGTCGATCCCCACCGGCAGCTTCCTCACGCTGCTGGGGCCGTCGGGCTGCGGGAAGTCGACGCTGCTGCGCGTCATGGCCGACCTGATCGAGCCGTCGAGCGGACGTGTCACCGTGCTGGGCGATGCGCCCACGGTGGCGCGGCGGCGTCGCGAGATCGGTTTCGTCTTCCAGGATGCGGCGCTCCTGCCGTGGCGGACGGCGATGGAGAACGTGACGCTGCCGCTCGAGGTCGGCGGCGGCAAGGCGCTGCCCGGCGCTCGCTCACCGCACGAGCTGCTGAAGCTGGTCGGGCTCTCCGGCTGGGAGGAGGCCTATCCGCACGAGCTGTCCGGCGGCATGCGCCAGCGCGTCGCCATCGCCCGCGCCCTGGTTTCGGGGCCGCGGCTCCTGCTGATGGACGAGCCCTTCGGGGCGCTCGACGAGATCACGCGCGACCGCTTGAACGAGGAGCTGCTGGAGGTCTGGCGCTCCACCGGCACCACCGTCGTCTTCGTCACCCATTCGATCTACGAGGCGGCCTTCCTCGGCGAGAAGGTGCTGTTGCTGGCGGCACGCCCCGGCCGGGTGCGCGAGCTCGTGCCGATCACGCTGCCCACGCCCCGGCGCCTGGCGATGCGCGAGACGCCGGAGTTCGTGGCGCTGGCCGGCCATCTGCGCCGCGTGCTGGAGACCTGCTGATGGCCAATACGACGCTTTCTCCCATGGCGATGGGCGGCGGCGCCTTCGTCGACGATGCCGAGGCCCAGGCGCGATTCGCGGCGCGGCAACGCTATCTTGCTCGCCGCCGCCGCATCCTGCCGGTCGTCGCCGTGCTCGGCCTGCTTCTGATCTGGTGGCAATCGGTCGAGATCTTCGACATCAAGCCGTTCATCGCCCCCTCGCCGGTCGCGGTGGCGCAGGTGCTCTACGAGCGCTTCGGAATGCTGATGACCAACCTGCTGCCGACCGCCATCGAGGCGGTCTGCGGCTTTGCCCTGGGCAATATCGCCGCCATCACGCTGGCCACCGCCTTCGTCTACAGCAAGACCACCGAGGAGGCCTTCTTCCCCATCGCCGTGATGGTCAACACCATCCCGGTCGTCGCCAAGGCGCCGATCCTGGTGCTGCTGCTGGGCAACGGCATGGAACCCAAGATCGCCATCGCCGCGCTCATCTGCTTCTTCCCAACGCTGGTGAACATGACGCGCGGCCTGCGCGACGTGCGAACCGAGCAGCTCGAATTGATGCGCATCCTGTCGGCCACGCCGCGCGAGGTCTTCTTCAAGCTGCGCGTGCGCAACGCAATGCCGTACCTGTTCTCGGCGCTCAAGATCGCGGCCTCGACGGCGGTGATCGGCGCCATCGTCGGCGAATGGATCGGCTCGACCAAGGGCATCGGCGCGCTGATCATCCATGCCACGCACAATTTCGACTCGCCGCTGCTCTACGCCACCATCGTCGTCGGCTCGACTTTCTCCGCGCTGTTCTTCGGTGTGATCTCGTTCGCCGAGCGGCGCGTGCTGCGCTGGAACGTCGGCCAGAATTCCTGAGGAGGCATCCCATGTCCGCTACGCCCCAGTATATCGCCGAGCCCGGCGGCCAGGTGCCGGTCGCGGCCGTGTCCGACCTGGTCGTGGTCGGCGGCGGACCTGCGGGGATCGCGGCGGCGGTTGCGGCTGCACGCAACGGCCTCTCCGTCACCCTGCTCGAACGCTATCCCTACCTCGGCGGCCTGGCGTCGGGCGGTATGGTCCTGGTGCTCGACGACATGTGCAACGGCGAGGAGATCGCCGTGCGCGGCCTCTGCGCCGACCTGATCGAGCGTATGGAGCGGATGGGGCTGGCGGTGACGCCACCCGAATCAGATCGTCGCTCCGATCCGGCGATGTGGCGCAAGTGGTCGCGCTGGGGCGTCTTCGACTTCACCTCGCATCAGAAGCCGCAGCCGATCGTCTATGCCGCGGCCTTTGATCCAGACGGCTTCAAGCGTGCCTCCAACGACATGGTCGCCGAAGCCAAGATCAATCTGCGTCTTCATAGCTGGTTCAGCCGCGCGATCGTCGAGGACGGCGCGATCAAGGGCGTGATTTGCGAGAGCAAGGAGGGCCGCCAGGCGATCCTCGGCAAGATCGTGGTCGATGCCACGGGCGACCTCGACGTCGCTGCTTCCGCCGGCGCGCCCTTCATCGAGGGCGCCTATATCGTCACCACCGTGTTCCGCCTGGGCGACGTCGATATCGCCGAGGCCGAGCGCTTCGAGTACGAGGAGCCGGAGGCCTTCAAGGCGATCGACCGCGAGGCCAAGCGCGCCATCGGCGGGTCGTGGGACAAATGGTGGCTGAAGACGCCGCTGCCCGGCGTGGTGTGGTGCAACTGCCCGCACATGGCCAACTACGACGGACTCAAGGTCGACGACCTCACGCGCGCCGACTTCGAGGGCCGGAAGCGGATCGCGGCCCTGGTCGGCCATCTCCGCGCCAAGATGCCGGGCTTCCGCGACTGCTTCGTGGTCGACGT
This sequence comes from Rhodospirillales bacterium, assembly GCA_947469635.1. Lineage (GTDB taxonomy): Bacteria > Pseudomonadota > Alphaproteobacteria > Reyranellales > Reyranellaceae > Reyranella. The sequence continues at coordinate 7,106 of CANIRG010000001.1, forward strand.
GGCGCCGCAACTCGGCATCCGCCAGACGCGCCTGCTGGAAGGCCTCTACGTCGTGACCAAGGAGGACGTGGCCGAGCGCCGGCACTTCGCCGATTCAGTCGCGCGTGGCCGCGACTACTACACGCCCTATCGCTCCCTGCTGCCGCGTGACGTGCAGGGGCTGATCGTGGCCGGCCGGCACTATTCGGCGACGTCGTCGGCGCAGCGCATGTCGCGCGAGATCCCGCCGTGCATGGCGATGGGCGAGGCGGCCGGCGTCGCGGCGGCGCTGGCGCTCGAATCGGGCGTCGGTCTCGACCGGATCGATGTCGGCGCCTTGCAGATGCGCCTGCGCGCGCAGGGTGCCGATCCCGGTGATGTCCCGGCCGGCAATGCCACCGTGTTGAAAGCTGCCGAATGAGCACGTCCAGTGATGCAGCCCAGCCCCTGTCGGGCGTGCGGGTGCTCGACTTCACCCAGGTCATGATGGGCCCGTGCGCCACACAGATGCTGGCGGACTATGGCGCCGACGTGATCAAGATCGAGCGTCCCGGCGCCGGCGACCTGTCGCGCACCGCGCTGGCCGACGATCCCGACGGGCTGAACAATCCGGTGTTCCGCAGCCTCAACCGCAACAAGCGCTCGATCGCGCTCGATTTGCGTGGCGAGGCCGGCAAGGCAGTCGTCTACGACATGGTGAAGACCGCTGATGTCGTCGTGAACAACTTCCGCGCCGGCGTCATGGATCGCATGGGCTTCGGCTACGAAGCGCTGCGCAAGATCAACCCGCGCATCATCTGCGCCTTCGGCTCGGGCTTCGGCCAGAAGGGGCCGTTCTCGCACAAGGGCGGCCAGGATATCCTGGCCCAGGCCACCAGCGGCGTGATGGCACGCAAGCCCGACAAGCACCTCCCGACCACGCTCTATTCGACGGCGCTGGCCGATTATTCCGCCGGCATGCACATGGTGCAGGGCATCCTGCTCGCCCTGATGCAGCGCGAGAAGACGGGTGTCGGCCAGTCGGTCTCGGTGTCGCTCTACGATTCGATGCTGGCGATGCAGATGCAGGAAGCCTCGATGTGGCTGGCGCGCCAGCGCGAGCTCAACTGGGGATCGTTCCCGCTGACCGGCGTGTTCGACACGACCGACGGCGCGCTGGTGATCGTCGGCGCCTTCAAGGCCAATCCGCTGCAGGATATCTGCCGCGCGCTCAGCCTGCCCGACCTGTCGGCCGATCCCGACTTCGCGAGCTTTGCCAGGCAGGTCGAGAACAAGGTCGAGCTGCACAGGCTCTTCCGCAGCAGGATCTCGACCAACACCACCGAATTCTGGCTGGGCAAGCTCGAGGAGCAGGACCTGCTCTGCGCGCCGGTGCAGACGCTGGGCGAGGCGTTGGCCTCCGAGCAGACGGCGGCCAACGAGATGGTGATATCGCTCGACGCGATGAGGCTGGTCGCGTCGCCCATCACCATGGAGCCGTCCGCCTTCAAGCTGCGCCATGCGCCGCCGACGCTGGGTGAGCATGCAACGGAGATCCTGGGCGAGCTGGGCTACGGGCCGGACCGGATTGGCGAGCTGCGCACCGCCAAGGTGTTCTCATGACCATCCGCTTCGCCGTCGCCGACCACGTCGCGCGGGTGACGATCGACCGGCCCGACCGTATGAACGCCATCGACGAGGCGTCGGAGGCGGAGCTGATCCGCATCTGGGGCGCCATTGAGAAGGACGATTCGGTGCGCTGCGTCGTTGTCACGGGAGCAGGCGAGCGTGCCTTCTGCACCGGCGCCGACATGAAGCAGAGCGGCAACAAGACCGGGCTCGAGTATTGGGCGGCGACGCGGCCCGGCGGCTTCGGCGGCCTGTCGTTGCGCGACACGCTCGACGTGCCGGTGATCGCCCGCGTGAACGGCCACGCGCTGGGCGGCGGCATGGAGATGGTGCTGGGCTGCGACATCGTCGTGGCGGCCGACAACGCCAGCTTCGGCTGTCCCGAGCCGCGCGTCGGACGGCTGGCGCTGGAGGGCGGCATCGCCCAGCTGCCGCGCCGCATCCCGCATGTCTGGGCGATGGGCATGCTGCTGACGGGGCGGCGGAGGCCTTGCGCTTCGGCCTGGTGAACGAGGTCGTGCCGCAGGCCGGCCTCGACGAGGCGGTCGACAAATGGGTGAGCGACATCCTCGCCTGTGCGCCGCTCTCGGTGAAAGCGGTGAAGCAGATGGTACGTCGTGGCGCGCAGCTCTCGCCGCAGGAGGCGCAGATGCTGCGCGTGCCGGCACTGATCGCTGCGCTCAATTCCACCGACCAGGACGAGGGCGTGCAGGCCTTCGTCGAGAAGCGCGCGCCGGTCTGGCAGGGAAGATGACCTACGTCGTCACCTCGACCTGCATCGATGTGAAGGACGGGATCTGCCAGAAGGTCTGCCCGGTGGAGTGCATCTACGAGGGCGGGCGGATGATGTACATCCAGCCCGACGAATGCATCAATTGCGGCATCTGCGTCTCGGTCTGCCCGGTGCAGGCGATCTTCGAGGATGAGGATGTGCCGGCCGCTGAGCAGCCCTTCATCGCAGCCAATGTGGCGTTCTTCGGCAAGGACGTGACCGGCTGGGGCGCGCCGGGCGGCGCCGATCGCAACCACGTGAGCCCGCTCGATGTGCCGATCGTGCGCGACTGGCGCTCCGTGTAGAGGCCGCGCAGACTGCGAGGGTGCGCCTCGCTCTTTTCATCCTGCTCGCGATCGTCGGTGCGTCTTCATCCGTCTCGGCACAGACGGCGTCCCTGGCCTGCAACCAGAAGCCCGGCGGCCGCGCCTATTGGGCCGAATACGCCTACTGCGACCTCCCGGTGAACGGTCCGGCGCGGGCTCAGGGTCTCGTCCTCTGGAGTCATGGCGTCTACGGCGACCGCGACCAGTACAACGCGCCGCTGCCGCCCATCGTGCGGGCGATGGCGGTGCGCGGCTGGGACGTCGTGCGGATCAACCGCAACAATCTCCATGAACGCGGCTGGTCGACCTCCGGTCCACGGCATCGCGACGATGCGCTCGAGCGCGTCAAGGCGGCGAAGGCGCAGGGCTATCGGCACGTCATCCTCGCCGGCCAGTCCTATGGCGCGGCGATCTCGCTCGAGGCCAACGCGCGCTCCTCGGCCATCGACGGGGTGCTTGCCCTGGCACCGACCCACGGCAGCGACGCGGGCCAAGCCGAGGGCAGGGAGATCTATCGCAACCTCGAGCGCTATCTGCTGGAGGCTGTGTCGGCACAGAAGGGCGGACGCGTCGTCGTGCTCGTTCCACCTTCCGACCTGAACCAGCCTGGCCGGACGGTAGCGGCGGGAGGCAGGCTCAAGGCGTCTCTGGCAGCGACCGGTCGCCCCTATGTCGCGTTCGACGAAACGCTGCCAATCCGCGGTCATCTCGCCGGCTACGCCAGCCAGTTCGCGGCCTGGTTCGGCGATTGCGTCATCGGCTTCCTCGATCCGGCCCAGCCGGTCGTCGCTGGCGAGACGGTGTGTCGAGCCCCCAGCCCGCTGCCGCGCTTCCTCTTGCCTGCCGACCTCCAGCGCCCGACGCCCGGGACCGACGGGTCGGCGAGCTGGCTCGGCGCCTGGGAAGGGACGATCACGCAGCATCGGGCCGAGCTGCTGGTCGTCGTCGAGGCATCAACGACGGAGGCGGCGACGGTCGTCTATGCGACGGGCGCCGGGCCGAAGCAGGATCTCGACATGGGCTATAGCCGCTACACCAATGCACGTCTCGTGAACCGAAGCCTTGTCATCGATCTCGGTCGAGGGAGCAGGTTCGTCATGACCCTGTCGGCCGATGGGCGCAGCGCTGCCTATCAATACTCGGGCGCCGGCAGCGAGACGATGACCGGCACGCTCCTGCGCGCACGATAGTCGAGACGAATGATTTCGTCCGTCGGCTCAACTCGCGCTTAACGCCAGCGAGCGGGTGCTCTAGTCTCCGCTCCAACGCGGCAAGCCGCGACAAGAAAATCTCAGAGGAAACACATGACCCGCGATTCGATCCCGAGGCCGATTTCTCGCCGCCGCGCGCTGCAGGGCGCCGCTGCCACTACTGCAGCATGGGTCGGCGGCCTCGCCGCGCCGATGCTCAACACCGTCACCGCCTATTCGCAGAGCGGCGCCTTCAACTGGCAGCGCTTCAAGGGCCAGACGGTCGAAGTGCTCATGGAGACCGGCCCGCGCGCCGATCTCATGAAGAAATACCAGAAGGAATTTCTCGACCAGACCGGCATCAAGCTCGGTATCGAGGTCATTCCCGAGCAGCAGGCGCGCCAGAAAGTGGCGATCGAGCTGAACTCCGGCAAACCCAGCTTCGACGTCTTCAACTTCGCCTTCCACGTTCAGAAGCGCCAGTTCGAGAAGGCTGGGTGGCTGCAGGACCTTTCGCCCTGGCTCAAGGACTCGCAGATGATGCCGGCCGAGTACGAGCTGGGTGACGTGTCGAAGATGGGCATGGGCTTCGCCACCACGTCGGACGGCCAGATCAACGCGCTGCCGATCCTCTGCGACTACTTCATGGTCTATTACAACAAGGAGCTGTTCGCCAAGAAGGGCGTGGCCTTCCCCAAGACCATGGACGAGATGATGGCGGCGGCCGCCAAGCTGCACGATCCGGCCAACGGCATCGCGGGCTTCGTCGGCCGTGGCGTGCGTAACGCCAACGTCGTGCTGTGGACGCAGCTGCTCTCCGGCTGGGGCCAGGAAACCATCTCCAGGACCAAGCCGCTGACGTTGCTCACTGACACGCCCGACGCCATCGCCGCGGCCGAGTACTACAAGAAGATGTTGGCCTCCTATGGCCCCCAGGGCGTCACCGGCTTCAACTGGAACGAGGCGCAGGGCCTGTTCATGCAGGGCAAGGCCGCGATGTGGGTCGACGCCACCGGTTTCGCCGCCCCGGTCGAGGACAAGACCAAGAGCCGCGTCGTCGGCAAGGTCGGCTACGGCCTGCCGCCGTCGGGCCCCAAGGGCCATGGCTCGGTCACCTTCGGCACCGGCATGGCCGTTCCCAAGGCGGCCGCCCACAAGGAAGCGGGCTACTTCACGATGCTGTGGATGACGGGCCGCGCCATGGCCGGCCGCATGATGCAGGTCGGCGGCGGCATCCCGTTCCGCACCGCGCCGCTCAAGGATCCGGCGATCCTGTCGACCCTGACCGTTCCCAAGGAATGGGCGGACTGCGCCGCCGGCTGCGCGCCGCTCAGCATGTCGGGCCTGCCGGTGATCGTGCCGGTGACCGAATTCCGCGACGTCATCGGCACCGCGCTCACCAATCTGCTAGGCGGTGCGGATGCCGCGACCGAGATGAAGCGCGCCACGGCCGAGTTCAAGCCGGTCCTCGACAAGAGCGAGGCGGCCTAGCAGCGCAAGCACACGGACGGAACGGGCGTAGCGTATGGCGGGCGCGGATGTAGCGATTGCAGCAGGGACGCGGGCGGCGGGAGAACGCCGTCTGCGTCCCTACCTTCTTTTCATCTGGCCGGCGCTGATCGTGAGCTCGGCGGTGATCGTCTTCCCGTGGATCTTCACCATCTGGATGAGCCTTCACGACTGGCACATCGGCAGCAAGCAGACCTTCGTCGGGCTCGACAACTACATCGCGCTGGCCACCAACCGGCGGTTCCTCGAGTCGATCGGCCACACGATCTATTTCACCATCCTGGCCGTCGTCCTGCCGATGGTGCTGGGGACGGTGTCGGCGCTGGTGTTCCACAAGAAGTTCCGCGGCCGCGGCTTCTTCCGCACCATCTTCATCATGCCGATGATGGCCACGCCCGTGGCGGTGTCGCTGATCTGGACGATGATGTTCCATCCCCAGCTCGGCGTGCTGAACTACCTGCTGAGCACCGTCGGCCTGCCGCCCTCGGAATGGGTCTATTCGCCGAACACGGTGATCCCCAGCCTGATCCTGGTCGAGATCTGGCTGTGGACGCCGTTCGTCATGATCATCGTGCTGGGCGGCCTCGCCTCTCTGCCGACCGAGCCCTATGAGGCGGCCCTTATCGACGGTGCCAGCCAGTGGCAGATGTTCTGGAACATCACCTATCCCCTGGTCCTGCCGTTCCTCGTCGTCGCGCTGATCATGCGCACCATCGACGCGCTCAAGGTGTTCGAGACCATATGGGCGATCTGCAACGGCGGGCCGGGGACCTCGTCGGAGGTGCTGAACGTCTATCTCTATGCCCAGGCCTTCGCCTACAACCAGGTCGGCACCGCGTCGGCCGTCGTCGTGGTGTTCTTCGCCATCATCGTGGCGCTGTCGCTGATCCTGCTGTGGGCGCGCCAGAAGGCGAAATGGGCATGAACCTCCGCACCAAGCGCAAGATACGCCGCCTCGTCGACAAGGTGGCGCTCGCCCTGTCGGTTGCCGTGCTGCTGGCGCCGTGCCTGTTCGTCTTCTTCTGGATGGTCTCGCTGTCGGTGAAATACGACATCGACAACACCGCCTGGCCGCCGGTCTTCTGGCCCGAGCAGGTGACCTTCGACAATTTCGCCAAGGTCTTCGACGAAAGCCCGATGCTCCTCTACTTCTGGAACTCGGTGCAGGTGACGGGCTCGGCCACGCTGGTGGCGCTGCTGCTCGGCGTGCCGGCGGCCTACGGCATCGCCAAGGCGCGCGCGCACAAGATGGCGGCCGTCCTGCTGCTCAGCCGCATGACGCCGGGCCTCTCCTACCTGATCCCGCTCTTCACCCTGTTCCAGGTGCTGGGCCTGATCGGCACGGTATGGCCGATCGCGCTCACCCACATGGTGATCACGCTGCCCATCGTGGTCTGGATCATGATCGGCTTCTTCGAGACCCAGCCGCACGAGCTCGAGGAGGCCGCCCGCATCGACGGCGCCACCCTGTGGCAGGCCTTCCGCTACGTCGCCCTGCCGCTCAGCCGGCCCGGCATCGTGGTCGGCGCGATCCTGGCCTTCATCTCGTCGTGGAACAATTTCATCTTCGGCGCGGTCTTCGCCGGACGCACCACCCGCACCATGCCGGTTGCGGTCTACAACATGCTGACCTTCGAGAGCTTCGCCTGGGGGCCGCTGGCGGCCGCCGCGATCGTGGTCATGCTGCCGGTGATCCTGCTCACCATCGTCATCCAGCGCGAGATCGTGCAGGGCCTCTCGGCGGGCGGCGTCAAGTAGGGCGATTCGTCCGCGCCGGCCGCTTGCTGTAGAAGGGGCAAGCGCGCGCGGAGCAACCTCGGCGTTGCTTGCGCGTTATGCCGGAAAGGCCGAAATCATTGAAATCGTTCGTGCAGCGCGTCCTCGGGCGCGCGCGACCTGCTGCCGTTGGAAATGAGGAAGAGCCGATCCGCAGCGAGCTGTTCAGCGTCGAACGGCTGGAGCAGCACGCGGAAAGCCTGGCCGCCAACCAGCCGGTGCATACGACGAGGACATCCGGCAAGCCGCTCGTTGCCCGCCTGCGCGACAACGAACGCGTTTTGCTCGACGCCTATGGCAGCATCGCCAAGGCTGCCGGTGAAGGCCGCCCGATAACGCCCGCCGCGGAATGGCTGCTCGACAACTATCATCTGGTCGAGGAGCAGGTCCGCGAGGTCCGCACCGATCTGCCGCCGGGCTATTATCGCCAATTGCCCAAGATGAGCGGCGGGCCGCTCGCGGGATATCCGCGGGTGTTTGGCCTGGCGTGGGCCTACGTCGCCCACACCGACAGCCGCTTCGATCCGGAAACGCTCCAGCGCTTCGTGCGGGCCTACCAGAACGTGCAGCCGCTCAGCATCGGCGAGCTGTGGGCCGTGGCGATCTCGCTGCGCATCGTCCTGGTGGAGAACCTTCGACGGTCGGCCAAGCGCATCATCAGCCGGCGATCGGCGCGCCAGGAAGCCGACAGCGTCGCCGACAGGCTGCTGGGTGTGAACGATCTCGCGGCGGACCCGACGGCGCTGGCGCCCTACGAGCAGGCGCCGCTGTCCGAAGGCTTCATCGTGCAGCTCGTCCAGCGCCTCAGGGACCAGGATCCCGCGGTGACGCCGGCCGTGGGCTGGCTCGAGGAGCGGCTGGCCCGGCAGGGAACCAATGCCGACGAGCTCGTGCGTGAGGAGCACCAGCTCCTGGGTGCGACGAACGTCACGGTGCGCAACATCATCACCAGCATGCGCCTGATCTCCGACGTCGATTGGACGAAGTTCTTCGAGTCGGTGAGCCCGGTCGACGACATGCTGCGTGCGGCGAGTCCCTTCGCCGACATGGATTTCGCGACCCGCAACCTCTACCGCACCGCCATCGAGCAGATCGCGCGCGGCACCGACCTTGCCGAGCTGGAGGTCGTGGCGCGTGCGTTGGCGGCCGCAGCATCGATGCCCGACGCGGTGGACGGCGACCAGAGGCACCGCGACCCCGGCTATCACCTGATCGGCGGCGGCCGTCGCGCCTTCGAGCAGTCGGTCGGCTTTCGGGCCTCGGGCCTCGGCTTCCGCCGCCGCTTCGCGCGGATCGGGATCGCCGGCTATGTGAGCTTTGTGGCGATGGTCGCCAGTGTCGTGCTGTTCCTGCCCGTCCTGATCCTGGCGAAGATGGGCGTGGGCGGCTGGTCGCTTGCTGCGGTAACTGCCGCCGGCCTGCTGCCGGCCATCGATGCGGCGCTGATGCTGGTAAATCGTGGCATCACCGGCAGCTTTGGTGCGACGTTGCTGCCGAGCCTGGCGTTGCGCGACGGCGTGCCGCCATCCTTGCGCACGATGGTCGCGATCCCGACCCTGCTGACCAGCCGCAGTGGCATCGACGAACAGGTCGAGCGGCTGGAAGTCCATTTCCTCTCCAACCCCGTCGGCGCGATCCATTTCGCGCTGTTGTCGGATTGGACGGATGCGCGGACTGAATCCACGGCCGAGGATGAAGGGCTGCTGGCTGTCGCAACCGACGGCATCGCCCGCCTCAACGCCCGTTACCCCGGCGCGGCCGGCGTCGATCGGTTCTTCCTGCTTCATCGGCGGCGCGGCTGGAACGAGGCGCAGGGAAGGTGGATCGGCTGGGAACGCAAGCGCGGCAAGCTGCATGAGCTGAACCGCCTGCTGCGCGGCTCGACCGAGACGACATTTCTCGAAGCAGCGGGGCGTTCGCTGCCGAGCGATGTCCGCTACGTCGTCACGCTCGATTCGGACACGCGCTTGCCGCGGGACGCCATCCAGCGGCTCGTGGGCAAGATGGCGCATCCTCTCAACCGGCCACGTCTCGATCTGGCGGAAGGTCGCGTCGTCGAGGGCTACGGCGTGCTGCAGCCGCGCGTCACGCCCTCCTTGCCTGTCGGAGCGGAGGGCTCGCGCTTCCAGCGCGTCTTCTCCAGCCACAGCGGCATCGATCCCTACGCGTCGGCTGTCTCCGACGTCTATCAGGACCTGTTCGGTGAGGGCTCCTACTCCGGCAAGGGCATTTACGACATCGATGCCTTCGAGACGGCGCTCCATGGGCGTGTGCCCGACAGCACCATGCTGAGCCACGATCTCTTCGAGGGCGTGTTCGCCCGCTCGGGCCTGGTGTCCGACATCGAGGTCGTCGAGGAGTTTCCCGCGCGCTACGACGTGGCCGCGGCGCGCCAGCATCGTTGGGCGCGCGGCGACTGGCAGCTTCTGCCCTGGATGCTTGGCTTGGTGAAGGGCACGGGACGGCACAAGCGCGCGGGTTTCGTGCCGGCGATCGGCTTCTGGAAGATGTTCGACAATCTCCGCCGCTCGCTGTCGCCGGCGGCGGCGATCGTGGCCCTGCTGGCGGGCTGGACATTGCCATTGCCCGCAGCGCTTCTCTGGACCGGCTTCGTCCTGCTGGTTATCGCGTTGCCCACGATGCTGCCGGTCGCGGCGGCCGTCCTGCCGCGACATGCCGGCGTGACGGCGCGCAGCCATCTCGGGGCGCTGGGCACGGACATGGTGTCCGCTCTTTCGCAGACGGCGCTTCTCGTCGCCTTCCTCGCCCATCATGCCTGGCTGATGACGGACGCCATCGCCCGTACGCTGTTCCGGCTGGTCAGCCAGCGTCGGCTGCTCGAATGGATCACCGCGGCCCAGACCAAGCATCGCAAGCGCACCGGCTGGATCGGTCTCTACGGCCAGATGGCGGGAAGCGTCGTCATCGCCGCGCTGGCGGCACTCTTCGTATGGCGTGCTGGTTTTGCGGCGATGCCGGTCGCTGCCCCATTCATCGTCGCCTGGCTGGTCGCGCCGGCGATCGCGCGCTGGGTGAGCGAGCCGTCTACGGATGCCGGCAGCCTTGCGGTCACAGCCGCGGACGCATCTGCGTTGCGCCTCATCGCGCGGCGGACGTGGCGCTTCTTCGAAACCTTCGTCACCGACGCGGACCACATGCTGCCGCCGGACAATTTCCAGGAGACTCCCAAGCCCGTCCTCGCCCATCGCACCTCGCCGACCAACCTCGGCCTGCTGCTCCTGTCCACGGTCGCCGCACGAGATTTCGGCTGGATCGGCATGGGGGAGACCGTCGAACGTCTCCAGGCGACACTGGCGGCGATGGAACGCCTCAGGCGTTTCCGTGGGCACTTCTTCAATTGGTACGATACGTCCGACCTCCGGCCGCTCGAGCCGATCTACATCTCCTCCGTCGACAGCGGCAATCTCGCCGGCCATCTGATCGCACTGGCCAATGCCTGCTCTGCATGGCGGGGCACGCTTACTGATGCAGCCGGCATCGCCTCCCGCCTCGCGTCGGGGATCGCCGATAGCCTGGCGCTCGCTCGCGAGGCGCTGCTCGCCTTGCCGGACGACAGACGCACGCACCTCGTTTCCTCCGCCGAGCTCGGCCGCGCCCTGGACGATCTGGCCGCAACTCCGCCGGGTCGGCCGGAAGCCCTTGCACAGCTGGCCGCGAGCGCCGTGGACCTTGCCCACACGCTTGCCAGCGAACGGGGCGATGCCGCCAGCGTCGACATGCTGTTCTGGGTCGAGGCCGTCCACCGCTGTGTCGAGAGCCACCGTCGCGACATCGCCCAGACGGAGGCGTCGATCGCCGCGCTGGAACGCCGGCTGCAGGCGATCGAGACGACATCGCGCAGCATGGCGAATGCGATGGAGTTCGATTTCCTTCTCGATGACGATCGTCGGCTCCTGTCGATCGGCTATCTCGTCGCGGAGGATCGCGCCGATCCTTATTGCTACGATCTGCTGGCCTCGGAAGCCCGGCTCGCGAGCTTCGTGGCTATCGCCAAGGGCGACGTTCCGGCACGGCACTGGTTCCGCCTGGGGCGCGGCGTGACTCCGGTACGCCATGGGGCGGCGTTGGTGTCTTGGTCGGGCTCGATGTTCGAGTATCTGATGCCGTCCCTCGTGATGCGCGCGCCGTTCGGCAGCCTGATCGAGAAGACCAACGAGCTGATCGTGCGGCGCCAGATCGACTATGCGAAGGGCCTTGGCCTGCCGTGGGGGATTTCGGAGTCGGCCTTCAACGCCCGCGACAAGGAGCTCACCTACCAATACTCGAATTTCGGCGTGCCGGGCCTGGGCTTCAAGCGCGGCCTGGGCGAGAACGCCGTCATCGCGCCCTATGCGACGGCGCTCGCCGCCATGGTCGACCCCGCTGCGGCCATCGCCAATTTCGATGCGTTGGCCAAGATCGGCGGGCGTGGCCGTTACGGCTTCTACGAGGCGATCGACTTCACGCCGGTACGACTGCCGGACGGGCAGTCGAGGGCGGTCGTGCATGCCTTCATGGCCCACCATCAGGGGATGTCGGTGGTGGCCATCGCCAATGCACTGCTCGACGGCATCATGCGCAAGCGTTTCCACGCCGAGCCGATGGTGCAGGCGACCGAGCTGTTGCTGCAGGAACGGACGCCGCGCGATGTCGCCGTGGCCCGTCCGCGGGCGGCGGAGATTGGTGCAGGCGTCCCGGCCGACGATCTGGAACCCGCCGTCGTCCGCCGCCTGCGCAACCCCAATGCCGCGAGCCCTTCGGTCCATCTCCTGTCCAACGGCCGCTATTCGGTGATGCTGACCGCCGCCGGGTCGGGCTACAGCCGTTGGGGCGACCGCGCGGTCACGCGCTGGCACGAGGACACGACGCGCGACGATTGGGGCAGCTACGTCTTCCTGCGCGACGTCGAGAGCCGTGAGGTCTGGTCGGCGTCCTGGCAGCCGTGCATCGCGCGACCCGACAGCTACGATGTCATGTTCGCCGAGGATCGCGCGGAGTTCGTGCGGCGCGACGGCAGCCTTACCACCACGCTCGACGTCGTGGTGTCGCCGGAAGACGATGCCGAGGTCCGACGCGTGTCGATCATCAATACGGGAGCGCAGGCACGCGACATCGAGCTCACCTCCTATGCCGAGATGGTTCTGGCGCTGCCGGCCGCCGATGCCGCGCACCAGGCCTTCTCCAAGCTCTTCGTCCAGACCGAGTACCTGCCGGCGGAGGGAGCCATCCTGGCGACGCGCCGCCGCCGCGGCGCCGACGAGCCGGAAATCTGGGCCGCCCACCTTGCGGTCGTGGAAGGCGAGATGATCGGCGAGATCGAGGTGGAAACCGATCGCGCCCGCTTCCTGGGTCGAGGCAACGACATCGGAAATGCCGTCGCGGTGTGCGACGGCCGGCGCCTGTCCAACACCGTGGGAGCCGTTCTCGATCCGGTCTTCGCGCTGCGCCGACGCTTGCGGATTCCCGCGGGGGGCACCGCTCGGATCGCTTTCTGGACCTTGGTCGCGTCTTCGCGCCAGGCGATCCTCGACGCCATCGACAGGCATCAGGATACCAATGCCTTCGAGCGGGCAACCACGCTCGCCTGGACGCAGGCGCAGGTGCAGCTGCGCCATCTCGACGTCACTCCGGCGCAGGCGAGCCTCTATCAGCGGCTGGCGGGACATGTGCTCTATGCCAATCCGGCGCTGCGCTCTTCGTCCGACGCCATCCGGCGCGGCATGGCGCCGGCACCGGCGCTCTGGGCGCAGAGCATCTCCGGCGACGTACCCATCGTGCTGGTGCGGGTCGATGAGCTGGAGGATTCGGGCGTCGTTCGCGAGGCCCTGCGCGCCCACGAATATTGGCGGTTGAAGGGCCTGGCCGTAGACCTCGTCATCCTGAATGAGCGCGGCGCCTCCTACGTGCAGGACCTGCAGGTCGCGCTCGAGACGCTGATCCGCACCGGCAGCTCGCGGACGGCCTTCGGTGCCGAAAGCGGTCCTGGCGGCATCTTCGTCCTGCGCACCGACCTGATCCCCGCCGAAACCCGCGCCCTGTTGCTGGCGCGGGCGCGAATCGTGCTGCTGGCTCGGCGCGGCAGCCTGGCGGATCAGCTCGACAGGCTGAAGACAGCGCGGGGCGTGCCGCCGCCGCTGCAGCGCAAGTCCGTGACCGACGCCGCGTCCATGGGCGATCGGCCGGCGGTCGCAGCACTTGCCGCCCTGCAATTCTTCAACGGGCTCGGAGGCTTCTCGCCCGACGGCCGGGAGTATGTGACCGTTCTCGGGCCCGGCCAGTCGACGCCGGCGCCGTGGATCAATGTCGTCTCCAATCCGTCGTTCGGCTTTCAGGTCGCCGTCGAAGGGGGTGGCTACACCTGGTCGCAGAACAGCCGCGACAACCAGCTGACGCCCTGGTCGAACGATCCGGTCGGCGATCGCCCGGGCGAGGTCCTCTATGTGCGGGACCTCGAGACCGGTGATCTGTGGACGCCGACGGCGCTGCCAATTCGTCAGGAGCAGGCGCGATATATCGTGCGTCATGGTCGCGGCTACAGCCGCTTCGATGTCGTGGCCAACGGCATCTCGCTCGAGCTGCTGCAATATGTGCCGCTGGCCGACCCGATCAAGATCTCGCGCCTGACACTGCGCAATATCTCCGGCCGTCCGCGCCGGCTATCGGTCACGGCCTATGTCGAATGGGTGCTCGGCCTGTCGCGCGGCGTCGCTGCGTCGACGATCGTCACCGACCGCGATGCTGCGACCGGCGCGATCCTGGCGCGCAATCCGTGGAACATCCATCACGGGTCGCGCGTGGCCTTCGCCGATCTTGCCGGACGTCAGACCGGCTGGACGGGCGATCGTGGCGAATTCATCGGTCGCAACGGCACCACCGGCAATCCCGCCGCCCTGAGCGGCGAGATTCCGCTGTCGCAACGGGTCGGCGCCGGCCTCGATCCCTGCGCCGTGTTGCAGACGGCGATCAATCTCGATTCGGGTGGCCTGACAGAGGTCGTCTTCTTCCTGGGCCAGGCCGGCGACGAAGCCGAGGCGCGAGCATTGATCGAACGCTATCGCGCCGCCGATCTCGGCGCGGTTCGTCGTGAGGTTGTTTCCTTCTGGGACGAGACGCTCGGCACCGTGCAGGCGAGGACGCCCGACCGTGCCATGGATATCCTTCTCAACGGCTGGCTGCTCTACCAGACGCTGGCCTGCCGCTACTGGGCACGCTCGGCCTTCTACCAGGCAAGCGGCGCCTACGGCTTCCGCGACCAGCTCCAGGATGTCATGTCGCTCGCCGTCACCAGGCCCGAGACGGCCCGCGAGCACATCCTGCGGGCGGCAGCCCGGCAATTCGTCGAAGGCGACACGCAGCATTGGTGGTTCCCGCCCGCCGGCCAGGGCGTGCGCACGCGCATCTCCGACGACCGCGCCTGGCTCGCCACGGCCACGGCGCACTACATCGAAACTGTCGGCGGCGCGGCGATCCTGGACGAGCGCGTGCCGTTCCTCGACGGTCCGGCCCTTCGTTCCGGCGAGCACGATCTCTATTTCCAACCCAATGCGTCCGATGAAACGGCGTCGCTCTACGAACATTGCGCGCGTGGCCTCGATCTCGGCCTGGCCACGGGTGTCCATGGGCTGCCGCTGATGGGCACCGGCGACTGGAACGACGGCATGAACCGGGTCGGCGAAGGCGGGCGTGGCGAGAGCGTCTGGCTGGGCTGGTTCCTGCACGCGGCCCTCACCGCGTTCATTCCCATCGCCGAGGCGCGCGACGATACCGTGCGGGTGGGGGCGTGGACGGCGCATGCCGCGGCACTGAGCACGGCGCTCGACCGCGACGGCTGGGATGGCGAATGGTATCGCCGCGGCTATTACGACGACGGCACGCCTTTGGGCTCCGCCACGAGCGAGGAATGCCGGATCGATTCCATCGCGCAGTCCTGGGCAGCGATCTCGGGGGCTGGAGATCCGGCGCGCGCGACGCAGGCGATGGCGGCCGTCGACCGCCAGCTCGTTCGTCGCGGCGATCGGCTGGCGCCGCTGTTCACGCCGCCGTTCGACAAGACGGCGCTCGACCCCGGCTACATCAAGGGCTATCCGCCCGGCATCCGCGAGAATGGCGGCCAGTACACCCATGCCGCCGCCTGGTCGATCATGGGTTTTGCGGCTCTTGGCCAAGGCGACAAGGCAGGCGAGCTGTTCGGGCTGGTGAATCCGATCAACCACACCGCAACGCGCGCCGGGGTGCTGCGCTACAAGGTCGAGCCCTATGTCGTGGCGGCCGATGTCTATTCGGTGGCGCCGCACGTCGGGCGCGGCGGATGGACCTGGTATTCGGGATCCGCCGGCTGGCTTTACCGTGCGGGGGTGGAGTCCATTCTGGGCCTGCGCCTCAGGGGCGGGTCACTGTCGATCGATCCATGCATCCCGGCCGCCTGGCCGGGATATGAGATGACACTGCGCTATCGTGGTGCCGTCTACGAGATCGCGGTCCGCAATCCGGGTGGTGTCAGCCGTGGTGTGGTCGGTATCGAGGTCGATGGCGAGCCGCTGCCGGTGTTCGGGGGCAGGGCGCTCATCCGGCTGCGCGAGGATCGTGGCACTCACACGATCCTCGTGACATTGGGCCTCGTAACGCTGGGAGTCATTTTGCCGGGGGCAGAGTCGTGAGATTCTGAGACTCACGCTTAAAACCCTTATGCCATCGGCATCGAAGGCGTCTCACGCCCGTTGAGACTCGTGAGACTCCCGGCCTGCTACTTCCGCTTGGCGGCAGCGACGCTCTTGCCCGGATTGGTGTGGGCCGCCGCGAAGGGCGAGGCCGAGACGGCGGCCTTCTTCTTGTCCTGCTTGGGCTTCTTGGCTTCGCGGTTACCGCGTTGTTGCTTCTGGGCCATGGATTCCTTTCGGCCGGGCGTGCCGGCACGCGGGACATCCGCGATGCGACAAGACTAGTCGCTTTTCGGTGTCGTGTCCGATTTGCCTTGCATCAGGGCGACGTCGTGGTGACGGCGCTCGGCGCGCGCTCGAAGGGTTGATCGCTCTCCAGGTACGACGCCACGAAGAACCAGCCGATGGCGACCACGCCGCAGATCACCCAGATCGCCGGCCCCGCCTTCACCTTGGGGATGCCGGTGCCGGCTTCCTGCCGGGAGGCCGTGTTGCGAACCGTCGAGATGAAGGGGATGCCGCGCCGCGGCAGGCTGTCGATCAGGCGGACGGCGATGTCGCGTACATCGGCAGCCTTCCAGTTCCCCAAGGGAAGCAAGGCGATCGACGCGGCCAGCGCCTGGGTCGCCGCCTCCTTGGGCAAGTCCGCCAGTCGTGCCGCCTCTCCCCACGGATCGAAGCCGAGCCGCGCCAAAGCCGACAGGACGGTGATATCGACGCCCGCCCCGTCCTCGCCCACGGAGGCGAAGAGGAAGGGATTGAATTCGGAGTGACCGTAGGACAATTGCGAAGTGGACGTCATTTCTGTCTCCGATGCGGGCTCGACGGATCGATGCGATCCGCCTCGAGCGCCGCGGTGAGCTCCGCCGGATCGACGGGAACGACCTCGGCGGCATGGCCCGGCGTCGAGAGGGCGGGAAGGTGGAGCATGGTGGCGGTGCGCCGGAACGCGACGAAGGAGAGGCCTGGCACTTCCTCCTCGTCGGTCTCGAGCCTGTAGACTCCGGCGGGCTGCGGCCGATCCAGCCCGGTCAACGTGAACGGTCGGGTGAAGGTGACGGTCGTCTCGGTGGTCCGGGCCGCCATGATCCGCGTCACTTTCTGCGGATGCTGGTCGGAGCCGCACCTTCCGACATGGGGCCTCGACGCCGGAATGTTAGAGGCGAGGCGGAAGTATTATCGCTTCCGCCCCACGACGCAGTGCATGGGATGGGCCATGAAGAGGAGGCCTTGTTCTTCCCCTGCATCGCGCGCGACCCGCCACAGCGTCGTTTCTTCCGGCGTCAGCTGCGACAGGAGATGGTCCTCGCGATAGCGCCAGATCGGCCCATCAGGCCTGTCGAGCGTCACGAGGGACGGGAAGCAGGTGAGGTCCGTGAGGCCCGCCGCCCGGGCCCGACGATAGAGGCTCGCATCGGCGACGCCCTTCACACCGACGGACTGCGGCGGCACGACCATCTTGGACCGGATCGCGTCGGGCGCGGCGACGTTCCACCATTGTGGCAGGTCGAGCGAGCGCACGATGACGCCCACCCGGCCGCCGGGCCTCGCCACCCGCACCATCTCGGCCAGAGCCCGGTCGGCATCGCACTCCTCCAAAACCGTCACCGAGAAGACGCAGTCGAAGGAGGCGTCGGCGAAGGGCAGCGTTTCGGCGTTGCCGGGCGTGAAACGAATGAGCCCGAGCCCCTCCGCCTGCGCGAGCAACTCGGCCTCGCGCAGCAGGAACATGTTCGTGTCGATCGCCGTGATCGCATTGGCGAGCCCGAGCCGCCGAGCAAGTAGGCGGTCGAGCGAGCCGGCGCCGCAACCGACGTCGAGGATCGCTTCGCCCGGCACCGGCACCATCAGGTCGATCAGTGTTCGGAACATCGCCTGGTACGTGGGCGCCCGCGCGCGATCCTCCAGCACCGCGACGCCGCCGAGAAATTTCCCGCCCAAGGTGACGACGGTGAATTCCTGCGCGAGCCTCGGGATCGCGGGCGCCCACTGCGAGGGCGCGAGGAAGAAGGGCAGCAGCACCAGCGCTGGCCCCGAGCCCTCGATGCGATACGAGATGCCGGCATGGGTGCCTTCACGCGAGGCGCTCGTGGGCGGGGTTGCCGTCAGCGTGCCGAGAAAGCCGGTCATCTCGCCGGCGATGTCGTCGGTCCGGTCCGCCACCACGTCAGCCCAACCAGGGGCGTCGTAGTCGGCCAGGACGATTCGTTTGGCCTCGGGCAGCCGCTCCTTGGCATGGGCGGTCGCGTCGGCGGTCAGGCCGCGTTCGCCGCAGATCATCAGCAGCCGATCGCCCACCGCGCCGAAAGGCGCCGGATCGAGGCGGTTGGGCACGCACAGCACCACACCGGCGAGCCGCGAGGGCGACCCCGCCGCGAGGCCCGCGATGTCGGCCGGCATCTGCGTGGCGACGTGGGCCACATCGATGCCGAGATGGTCCCAGAGCTGGAGCAGCCGCTCCGTGGGCGATGGTTCCGACATGCCTAAGGGTGAGGACCCCAGGGCGCGGCGTTGAGGAGCTTCACCTCTTGAGTCATGACCAGCGGCCGGAACTTCGCGGCAAAACCCTCGGTAAAGTCGGTGTTGGCGAACACCGCGGCCCAATGCGCGCGCCGGCTGGCATCGTCCTCGAACTTCCAGAGATGGACGAGCTGGTTGATCGTGCCGGTGTCGCCCTGGAAGTAGCCGATGAGATGCTTGTCGTGGCCGCCCTTCTGCAGGGCCGGAAAGCCGAACTGCTGGTAGAGCTTGACGGCTTCGGCCATCTTGCCGACGTAGAGCGTGTAGGTTCTGAGCTCGTAGAGCGCCATCGCGACATCCTCCTTGTTGGTCAGGTCCAGGTCAGCTTGATCGTACGGCGCTCGGCGAGCGCACGCTCGATCTCCAGGCAGATCTTCAGGCTCGGCAACGCATCGCGGGCCGAGACGAGCGGGGTGCGCTGCGGCACGTCCGCGACCAGGCGGCGGAGCTGCTCCTCGAGCTCGAACACCTCGCCGGACTTCTCGATGGCGATGATCTCGGCGTCGGCCGTGGCGCCGCGCTGCAGCTTGAGCTCGAAGTCCGGCGTCTCGGTGCGGTCCATCGCTCCGGCCCACCAGGTGCGCAGCGCGCCGTCGTCGCCGGTCATCTCCAGAACGAGAGAATGCTCGAAGCCGCCGACGCATTGGGAGAAGACGGCATAGGCGCCATCGGCGAAGCGCAGCGTGCAGGTGAAGGCGTCGTACATGCCGCTGCCCAGCGGCGACGGCACGCCATCGGCCGACAGCTCCACAGGCAGGCCGCGCTCGCGGAAATACCAAAGCAACAAGTCGATGTAGTGGATCGGCTCCTCGAGGATCCACGAGCCGACACGATCGCTTGTGCGCCGCCAGTTGCCGGAGCCGGGCCGGAAGGGACGCCGGAACAGCGTGAGGTTGGCGTAGCGCACGCGGCCGATGGCCCCTTCGGCGATCAGCTCGCGGACGTGTCCCCACTGCTTGGAGACATGCAGCTCGAGGTCGACACCGAGATAGGCGCTCGAGCGCTCGACGGCGGCAACGACGCGCTCGGCATCAGCCATCGTTGTCGCCATCGGCTTTTCCAGCAATACATGCTTGCCGGCGTCGAGCGCCGCCACCGCCATCCCGGCGTGCAGATGGTTGGGCACGACGATATCGACGAGATCGACCGCGGGATCGCGCAGCAGCGCGTCGAGGCTGCGATGGATCGTGACGCCGGGGAGATCCGCCGCCGCAGCGCGGGCCGATTCATCGCTGCTGCACATGACGGCCGTGAGCACTAGCTCGGGGAGGCGCGCGATGGCGCCGGCGTGCATGCGGCCCCAGGCGCCGTATCCGACCAGACCGATGCGCATCGTCTCCCCACCTTCAACCCGGTAGCGCGAGTATGGAGCAATTGCCCCGCTGCTCGCCAGCTTTCGATCCCGGTGCTACGGTTTGACGGAGAGGGGGACGCCTTGGCTGGGATCACGCTCCGCGCAGTACGCAAGTCGTTTGGCGAGGTCGCGGTCGTGCATGGCGTCGATCTGGAGATCGCCGACCGCGAGTTCGTCGTCTTCGTCGGCCCTTCCGGCTGCGGCAAGAGCACCCTGCTGCGCATGATCGCCGGGCTGGAGGACATCACCTCGGGCGAGATCTCGATCGACGGCCGCGTCGTCAACGAGCTCGATCCCAAGGACCGCGACGTCGCCATGGTGTTCCAGGACTATGCGCTCTACCCGCACATGACGGTGTACGAGAACATGGCTTTCTCGATGCGCTATCGCGGTGTCGCCAAGGACGAGATCCGCCGGCGTGTCGGGCACGCCGCGAAGATCCTCGACATCGAGTCATTGGTGGCGCGCATGCCGCGCCAGCTCTCCGGCGGCCAGAGGCAGCGCGTCGCCATGGGCCGCGCCATCGTTCGCGATCCCAAGGTGTTCCTGTTCGACGAGCCGCTCAGCAACCTCGACGCCAAGCTCAGGGTGCAGATGCGTACCGAGATCAAGCGACTGCGCGAGAGGGTCGCCACGACCACGATCTATGTGACGCACGACCAGGTCGAGGCGATGACGCTGGCCGATCGCATCGTGATCCTGAACCATGGCCGCATCGAGCAGATCGGCACGCCGGAGGAGGTCTACGACACGCCGGCGACGGTGTTCGTGGCGGGCTTCATCGGCGCGCCGCCCATGAACCTGCTGCCGCAGCAGGATGTGCTGATGGGCGTGCGACCCGAGCATCTCGTCTGGCACAGCGGCAGCGAGGCGCCGTTCCTGAGCGGCCGCGCGACGGTGGTCGAGCCGCTGGGCTCCGACACGCTGGTGTCGCTCGATGTCGCGGGCACTCAGGTGATCGCACGGCTGCCGCCGAAGCTGGTGCGCAGGGCCGGAGAGGAGGTGGCGCTCGCCGCCGATCCGGCCAACATCCATTATTTCGACCGGACGACGGGGAATCGCCGGTGAAGCCAGGGACGTGAATCGCTACGAACGGAGGACGAGCATGCAACGCAGACAGCTTCTCAAGTCGACCGCGGCGTTTTCGGCGGCCGCAACCCTATCGGCGCCGGCTCTCGCGCAAGCCCCGCGCAAGATCTCCTTCCTGACCTGGAACCTCGTGCATCTCGAATCGCACATCAAAGGCTGGATCCAGGGATTCACCTCGGCGCGTCCCGGCGTCGAGGTGGAATGGATCGACAAGAAGGGGCCGGAGCTGCCGGTCTATTATCAGACGCAGCTCGTGGCCGGCACGCCGCCCGACGTCATCGACATCCAGGGCGCGCTCGGGCTCGAATATGCCGCGCAAGGTGCGCTGGTCGATCTCACCCCACTCTTCGCCGCCGAGGCCGCGGTCAAGGGGCGCTACGACCAGGACTATCTCTCGAACTGGGTGTTCGAGGGCAAGAACTACATGGTGCCCTATTACGTCTCAAAGACGCTGCTGTTCTGGAACAAGACGCGCTTCAAGGAGGTAGGCCTCGACAAGCCGCCGACGAGCTTCGACGAGATCATGGCTGCCGCCGACAAGATCAAGGGCGGCGAGAAGACCGGTTTGTTGACGCTGAACTTCGACTGGCTCTATTGGCCGCTGATGATGACCAACGGTGTCGACCTCCTCTCGAAGGACCTGAAGACCGCGACCTTCAAGACGGCGAAGGCGGAGGAGGTGCTGACCAGGCTGGCGGCGGCGACGAAGAGCGGCGCGATTAACTCCATCTCCTGGAACGGCCGCTGGGTCGAGCCGAACGAGGCCTTTGCAACGGGCAACGTCGGAATGCTGCAGGCCCATGCGCCGGCCTTCTTCTGGATCAAGGGCAAGGGGCCGTGGATCAACGGCGAGACGCTTGGCGCGGCACAGATGCCGGGCGATTGGGCGACGCCCAACTCGCACGGCCTCGGCATCTCGAAGGGCAGCAAGAACCCCGATCTCGCCTGGGAATTCGTGAAGTACCTCACCGACAACGACGTCGCGACCAAGTTGGCCCGTACCGCGAGCGTGCTCACCGGCAACAAGGCGGTGGACCAGGCGACGCTGGCGCTGTTCCAGAAGGACGATCCGCTCGCTTACCAGGTGCTGAAGACGCAGGTCGAGCACACCGACAAGATGTGCGGCAACTGGCGGCTGGGCAACGACAGCCGTGTGAAGGACGCCTTCTGGCCGGAATTCCAGAGCGCCATGCTGGGCCGCAAGGACGCCAAGACGGCGCTGGCCGACGCCGAACGCCGCGTCGTACGCGAGCTGAAGCGGGCCTGATCCGGCATCATGGCGCGCGCGTCCGGCAGCACCTGGTTCCATCGCAAGCAGACCCGCGAGCTCGCGCTCGTGGGCTGTTTCCTGCTGCCGGCGCTCACGATCTTCTTCCTCTACCGCATCCTGCCGCTCGGCTGGAATGTCTGGCTCTCGTTCAATTCCTGGTCGCCGCTCAAGGGCGCGAAGTGGGTCGGGATCGACAATTACCAGGAGATGCTGTTCGACGACGACGTCTTCTGGGACGCCTTCGCCAATACGCTGATCTTCATCGGCTGCTCGCCGATCGCCATCGCGCTGGCCTTCGCCATCGCGCTGCTGGTCAACAGCGACCTCAAGGGCGCCGCCGTCTATCGCACCATCGTCTTCCTGTCCTATCCCTTGATGACGGTGGCCGTGGGCATCATCTGGCGCTGGCTCTACGACGAGCGCGGCGGTTTCATCAATTACGTGCTGCGCTCCAGCGGCATCGTCGACCAGCCGGTCAAGTTCCTGCAGAGCTTCGACTGGGCCCTGGCCTGCGTGATCGCCGCCGAGTTCTGGCAGGTGCTGGGCTTCTACATGATCATCCTGCTGACGGGACTGCAGAGCATCCCGCAGCATCTCTACGAGGCTGCCCGCGTCGACGGCGTGCCACCCTATGCGCGCCTGCTGCGGATCACGCTGCCGCTGCTGCGGCCCTCGATCTTCCTCTGCATCGTCGTCGGCATCCTGAACTCCTTCACCAGCTTCGACCTGGTCTATGTCATGACCAACGGTGGGCCAGGCCACGCCACGGAGCTGCTGATCACCTACATCTACAAGGCGGGGTTCGGTCAGACGCGCTTCGACTATGCCGCGGCACTCACCATCGTTCAGTTCTTCCTGCTGGTCGTGCTGACCGTGATCGCCAACAAGCTGTCCGGCGGCAACGCCGGCAGCCTTGAGCGTTAGGCGATGCGCCGCGCCCCGTCGTGGCCGCGCCATGCGATCATGATCGCCGTCTCGGTGCTGATGCTGATCCCGTTCTACTGGGTGCTGAAGACGTCGCTTACCGGCGAGAACATCTACGCCTACCCGCCGCGCATCGTCCCCGTCGACCCGCATCTCTACAATTACGTCGACGTCTGGTACCTGATCCCCTTCCCGCGCTACCTGCTGAACAGCCTGATCGTCACCGCGATGGCGATCTGCGGCAACCTGCTGTTCAATACGGCGGCCGGCTATGCCCTGACCAAGCAGTTCCCCGGCCGACGCTGGATCGTCCTTCTCCTGCTGTCATGCATGCTGATCCCGTTCCAGGCGACGATCATCCCGGCCTATCTGATCACCGCGCAGCTGGGCGTGCTCAACACCCATCTCGGGATCGCGCTGCCGCTGCTGTCGACGATCATCTGCATCTTCATCTTCAAGGCGAGCTTCGAGTCGGTGCCGCGATCGCTGATCGACGCGGCGCGCGTCGATGGGCTGGGCGAATGGCGGATCGTGGTGCGCATCCTGCTGCCGCTGTCGAAGTCGGCGGTGGCCACCAACGTCATCCTCACCTTCATCTGGTCGTGGAACGCCTTCATGTGGCCCCTGATCGTGACCCGATCGCCGGAGATGCAGACCCTGCCGCTCGGGCTGGCACGCTTCCTCTCGGTGCTCGAGGACACGACCGGCGCGCTTTATGCCTTCGTCGTGCTGGTGCTGGTGCCCGGCCTCGCCATCTTCCTGATGGCGCAGAAGGAGTTCATCCGCGGCCTCACCTCGGGAGCGACCAAAGGATGAGCCGCTGGCGCTTCCTCGGCCATCGCTTCGTCGCCGTGCCTTTGGCGCTCGTGATCCTGATCGGCGGCTGGAACATCTACATCGCCTTCAACGACGATGGGCGGATCCGGGGCGAGGTCCGCGACGGCACGGGCGCGCCGGTGCCGGGCGCCACGGTGATCTTCTTCGAGCGCAACTTCATCAACTACCAGGAGATGAAGCGCACCGTGACCGACGCGAGCGGCGCCTATCGCTTCGACGGCATGCAGGTCCATGTCGGCCAGCTCGAGGCGCGCACCGCGGACGGCCGCCTGTCGGCGCGCCGCCAGCTCAGGCTCTGGTTCCGCGCCCAGAACGTCGAGATGGCGCCGCTGGTGCTCGAGGCGCCGCGCGGCTGACGACGCGTTCAGATCTTTTCAATCACGGCGACCCTGAACCGGCGCATTTCGGCGATCACAGCGGCGCCGTCGGGGCGACCGAAGTCGATGTCGATCGCGGTGACGCCGATGTCGCGCAAGGCACGCAGGTCGGCGATGAGGTCGGCCTCGCTGCCGGAGAACAGCCGTCGTTCGCCGTCCGAGGCGAGCGGTGGCACGGCGGCGCCGTAGCGCTTCACGCGATAGGCGACGCCGACGGAGGCGGGATCGCGTCCCGCGTCGGCCGTGGCCTTGCGCAGGCGTGCGATGCCGGTCTTCAAGCGGGGCAACGTGTCGAGCAGATGCTTGTTGTTGCTACCGATCGGATACCAGCAATTGCCGACCCGCGCGGTGCGCCGCAATGCAGCCGGACCCTCGCCGCCGACCCAGATCGGCGGGTGCGGACGCTGGATGGGCTTGGGCTCGAGCACGATGCCGTCGAAATTGGTGTATCGGCCGGTGAAGCGTGGGGAGCGCTCGGTCCAGAGCACGCGGCAGGCATCGATATACTCGTCGGTCACGGCGCCACGCTCGGCGAAGGGCGTCGTGACGACGGCATCGAATTCGGTCTTCAGCCAGCCGGCACCGATGCCCACGACCAGCCGTCCGCCCGACAGGACGTCGAGGGTGGCCAGCATCTTGGCCGTGAGTACGGCCGGGCGATGCGGCACCACCAGCACGGCGGCGACCAAGCGGATGCGTGAGGTCTTGGCCGCGACATAGGCCATGCCGATCAGCTGCTCGTGCCGTTCGGTCGGCGCGTCCTCGTAGAACTCGCCGCTCTCGGAATAGGGATAGCCTGGCACCTTGGTGTCGGGCAGCACGACGTGATCGGTCATGGTGAGGTAGTCGAAACCCATCGCCTCGCCTTGCGTGGCGATCTCGGTCATGACGCCGACAGCCGAGAGCGGGCCGGAGTTCGGCAGGTTGAAGCCGATCTGCACGGTCACACCACCTTGCGCACGATATGACGCCGGTTCGAGGTGTAGGGGCGGACCTCGCTCGGCCAGCGGCCCTTTTCCGCCGCCTCGGCCCACTCCTTGCTTAGCAGCACGTCGGGACTGTCGATCTCGTAGATCGCCACATAGGTGGGCTCGCTGCCGCCATCGAGCAGCTTGCGCTCGCCGGCGAGGACGAAGGTGGCAGGCTCGGTTTTCATGCGGGTGACGGACTTGACGCCCGGTACCTTCAGCAGCAGGGGCACATGCTCGGTGTCGTAGACCTCGTTGAACAAGGCCTCCTTCTCCTTCGTCACGTCCATGCTGACGATGAACAGGTATTTTGTGCCGATCGGCATGCCTCGTCCCCCTCCGGTTCGTTATTCTCGCTTATAGCCCGATTCGTCGAAATTCGGACAGGAACAAGGGGTGGCCCATGGACCAGCTGAACGATTCGGAAACATCCGACAAGGACGCCCCTCTCCGCTACGACATCAGGCTGCTGGGGCGTATCCTGGGTGACACGGTGCGGGCCCAGGAGGGGGAGCCGGTGTTCGATCTGGTCGAACGCATCCGGCGCACGGGCGTGCTGTTCCATCGCGATGCCGACGAAACTGCCCGGCAAGAGCTGCAGGCGCTCATGAGCGGCCTGCCGACGGACCAGGCCAACCGCATCATCCGGGCCTTCGGCTATTTCTCGCATCTCGCAAACATCGCCGAGGACCAACACCACATTCGCCGCACCCGGGCGCATGCCATGGCAAACGACGCGCCGCGCCAGGGCACGATGGCTTATGCGCTGGGCCGCGCCCGCAGCGCAGGGATCACGCGCGAGCAACTTCAGGCTTTTCTTGGCCGTGCTCTCTGCGCCCCGGTCCTCACGGCCCACCCCACCGAGATCCGCCGCAAGAGCTCCATCGATCGCGAGATGGAGATCGCCCGGCTGCTCGACCAGCGCGACCGTATCGAGTTCACACCCGAGGAACTGGCGGCCAACCGCAGGGCGCTGCGCCGCGCCGTCCTGATCCTCTGGCAGACCAGCATCCTGCGCGACTCTCGGCTGCGGGTGATCGATGAAGTGGCCAACGGCCTGTCCTATTACGACCATACCTTTCTGCGCGCGTTGCCGACCTTCTATGCCGATCTCGAGGACCGGCTCGGCGCCACCGAGCCTTCCTGGCAGGATCTCAAGGTGCCCTCGTTCCTGCGCATGGGGAGCTGGATCGGCGGCGACCGCGACGGCAATCCCTATGTCACCGCCGACGTGTCGCAACAGGCGCTCAGCATGCAGAGCAAGCGGGCGATGCGCTTCTATCTCGACGAGCTGCATCTGCTGGGCGGCGAGCTGTCGCTCGACGGCCGCATCGTGCGCATCTCCGAATCCCTGCGCGCCCTGGCCGAGCGCTCCTCCGATCGCGCGCCGGAGCGCCAGGACGAGCCGTACCGGCGGGCGATCGTCGGTATCTATGCCCGGCTTGCCGCCACCGCCTGGTCGCTCGACCGGCTGGAAGCGCCGCATCCGGTGGAGCCAGCGCCTGTCTATGAGACTGCGGGAGAGCTGAAGGCCGATCTTGACGCGGTCTACGCGTCGCTGGCGGAGAACGGGTCGCTGGCCTTGGCGCGCGGGCGGCTACGGTCGTTGCGGCGGGCCGTCGATGTCTTCGGCTTCCATCTCGCCTCGCTCGACCTGCGGCAGAACTCGGACATCCATGCCCGTGTCATGGCCGAGCTTGTCGCGGCGGCCGGTGTGAACGCAGACTATGGAGTGCTCGACGAGCCCGCGCGCGTGGCGTTGCTGACGGCCGAGCTCGACAACATGCGGCCGCTGGCGTCGCCGCATCTCACCTACGGCGAGGAGACGGCGGGCGAGCTTGGCATGCTGCACGTCGCGGCCGATGCGCATCGCCGCTATGGGCGCGCTGCCATGCCGAATTACGTGATCTCCAAGGCCGACAGCGTCTCCGACATCCTCGAAGTGGCGGTGCTGCTGAAGGAGGTCGGCCTGCTGCGCCCGCGCGAGGGCCAGTTGCACATCGACATCGTGCCGCTGTTCGAGACCATCGGCGATCTGCAGAGCTGCGGCCGCATCATGGATGAGCTGCTCGGCATGCCCGCCTATCGCCGGCTGCTGGCCTCGCGCGGCGGCACCCAGGAGGTGATGCTGGGTTATTCCGACAGCAACAAGGACGGCGGCTATCTCACCTCGACCTGGGAACTCTACAAGGCTGAGCTGACGCTGATCGAGACCTTCCGCCGCCACAAGGTCGGGCTGCGCCTGTTCCATGGCCGTGGCGGCTCGGTGGGGCGTGGCGGTGGCCCAAGCTACGAGGCGATCCTGGCGCAGCCGCCGGGCGCCGTGCAGGGCGAGATCCGCATCACCGAGCAGGGCGAGGTGATCGCCGGCAAATACTCCAACGCCGAGGTCGGCCGGCGCAATCTCGAGACGCTGGCCGCGGCCACGCTGGAAGCGACGTTGCTGGAGGGCGACCGGCCGCCGCCGCGTGCCGACTATCTCGCCATCATGGAGGAGCTGTCGGCGCATGCCTTCCGTGCCTATCGCAACCTCGTCTACGAGACCGAGGGCTTCGATCTCTATTTCCGCGAGTCGACGGTGCTGGAGGAGATCGCGACCCTCAATATCGGCAGTCGTCCGGCGTCGCGCGGGGCCAAGCGGCGCATCGAAGATCTGCGCGCCATTCCGTGGGTTTTCAGTTGGGCGCAATGCCGCCTGATGCTGCCTGGCTGGTACGGGTTCGGTGCCGCGATCAAGGCCTGGGTCGAGGCGCAATCCGGCGATGGAATGGCGACGTTGCAGGCGATGCACGACGACTGGCCGTTCTTCCGCACCGTGCTGTCGAACATGGACATGGTGCTGTCCAAGAGCGACATTGCCATCGCCTCGCGCTATGCCGAGCTGGTGGCTGACGAGAAGCTACGCGAATCGATCTTCGGCCGTCTCAAGCAGGAGTGGCAGGCATCGATCGATGCCGTTTGCGCGGTCACGCGGCAGGGGACGCTGCTCGAAAGCAATCCGCTGCTGGCGCGCTCGATCCGCAACCGCTTTCCCTACATCGACCCCCTCAACCACGTTCAGATCGAGCTGCTCAAGCGCCACCGCGCCGGCGACACCGATCCCGGCGTCGTGCAAGGCATCCATCTCAGCATCAACGGCATCGCGGCCGGCTTGCGCAACAGCGGCTGACCTACGAGGCCAGGAACGGGTCCGTGGGAGGGGCGAGGCCCATGTTGTCGCGCAGCGTCGGCCCCAGATACTCGGGCGGGCGCAGGCCGCGGCGGCGCAGCTCCGGCACGACCAGCTCGACGAAGTCCCGCAGGCTGCGCGGTTGGACCGGCATCGAGAGCATGAAGCCGTCGCAGGCCTTGCTCGCGTACCAGTCCTCCATCATGTCGGCGACCTGGACCGGGTCGCCCTTCACCGTGTTGCCGCCCATCGACGGCAGCACACGCTCGTAGGTGCGTCGCACGCTGAGGCCTTCGCGGGTCGCCATGTCGAGGACGGAGCGGCCGATGGCGGTGCCGCCCACGCTTTCTCCCGGACTCTGCGGCATCGGCCCTTCGAGGTCCGCGCCCGTCACGTCGAAGCCCACGAGCTTCGACAGATAGTTGACCGCGAGGGTGGGTGAGATAAGCCGCTGCAGCTCCCCAAACAGCGCATCCGCCTCGGCCTCGGTGCGACCCACGAAGACGCTGAGCGCCGGCAGGATCTTCAGCGCCGCCGGCGGGCGTCCGTATTTCGGCATCCGCCCCTTGATGTCGGCATATTCGGCCTGAGCTTGCGCCTTGCTGCTGGCGGTGCCGAACAGGCCTTCGCCGCCATAGGCCGCCAGCTCCTTGCCGGCCTCCGACTGGCCCGCCATGAACACCACCGGCTGACCCTGCGGCGTACGCGCCACGTTGAGTGGACCCTTGACCGAGAAATGCGTGCCGCGATGGTCGATCGTGCGCACGCGCGACGGATCGAGATAGCGGCCGGTCGACTTGTCCTGCAGGAACGCATCCGTCGCCCAGGAATCCCAGAGTGCTCGCACGACGTCGAGGCTTTCCTGAGCGCGCTCGTAGCGGTCGACGCGGCCCATATGCTCGTCGCGGCCGAAGTTCTTCGAGTCCTCGACATATTGCGTGGTGACCAGGTTCCAGCCCGCACGGCCGGCGCTGAGATGATCGAGCGAAGCGAACTTGCGCGCGATCGAGAACGGCTCCTCGTAGGTGGTGGTCGTGGTCGCCACCAGGCCGATGTTCTTGGTGTGCTGGGCGACAGCCGCGAACAGCGTCACCGGCTCGAACACCGCCGGCCGGTCGGACGGGCTGTTGGCGGCGAAGAGCTCGGGTCTGTCCATCTGGCGCACGCCGTTGCCGTCGGCCAGGAACATCATGTCGATGCCGCCGCGCTCGGCGATCTGCGCCATCTCGATCATGCATTGCAGCTGCATTGTCGTCGTCGGAAAGGAGTCGCGATGGCGCCAGCCGCCGAGATGGCCTCCCAGTGCGCCGCCGGTGAAGCCCAGGACCATCATGCCGCGCCGCGCTCCGCCGCCGATGCCTGCCAGCGGCTGGGGGCGTCGGGCAGGCCGAGATGGCCGCGCAATGTGGTGGCCTCGTACTCCTTGCGGAAGATGCCGCGACGCTGCAGCTCGGGCACGACCAGGTCGACGAAGTCGGCGAGGCCGCGCGGCTGGACGGGCGCCATGATGGTGAAACCGTCGCCGGCCTTGCTGCGCCACCAATCCTCCATCTCGTCGGCGACCTGCGTCGGGCTGCCCTTGAAGACGGGGCCGCCCAGCGCGGGCAGCGTGCGTTGGTAGGTCTCGCGGATCGTGAGGCTGTCGCGTTTCGCCATGTCGATAATGTAGCGGCGCAGGCTCGATCCGCCCAGCGTCTCGGGCGCCATCTCGGCCGGCAGCGGACCGTCGAGCGGCATTCCTTCGAGATCGTGGACCAGCATCTTGGAGAGATAATGCACACCCAATGCCGGCGAGATCAGCGATTGCAGCTCAAGGTACAGCTCCTCGGCCTCGGCGGCGCTGCGGCCGACGAAGACGCTGACGCCGGGCAGGATCTTCAGCGTGTCCAGCGCCCGGCCGTAGCGCGCCATGCGGCCCTTGATGTCGGCATAGGCGTCGATGCAGTCCTGCTTGGTGGTGCCGGCGCCGAACAGCGCATCGGCGTAGCGGGCCGCCAGCTCCATCCCGGGCGCCGACTGGCCGGCCATGAACACGACCGGCCGGCCCTGCGGCGTGCGCGATATGTTGAGCGGTCCTTTCACGGTGAAGTGTGTGCCCTTGTGGTCGATGGGCCGCACGCGCGCCGGGTCGAGATACTGGCCGGTCGCCTTGTCCTGCGGAAAGGCATCATGGGCCCAGCTGTCCCAGAGGGCGGCCACGACCTCGTAGAATTCCTGGGCCCGAGCGTAGCGGTCCTCGCGGCCCATATGCTCGCTGCGGCCGAAGTTCAGCGCATCGCCGGCATTGGAGGCGGTGACCAGGTTCCAGCCGGCGCGGCCCTTGCTGATGTGATCCATCGAGGAGAAGCGACGGGCAACCATCCAGGGCTCGTCATACGTGCTGGTCGCGGTCGCCACCACGCCGATGCGCTTGGCGACCATGGAAACGGCCGAGAGCAGGGTCGTCGGCTCGAAGAAGGAGGGCCGCGCCGAGGGATGGTTGGCAGCGAACAATGCGGGCCGGTCCATGTCGCGCACGCCGTTGCCGTCGGCCAGGAACACCGCGTCGAGCTTCCCGCGCTCGGCGATTTGCGTCATCTCGATGAAGGCCTCGAGATTCATCACCGGCTTGTCGAAGGCGTCCCGGTGGCGCCAGCCGCCGAGATGGCCGCCGACGAGGTTGGGGATGCAGGCGAGGTTCATCATGGCGTCGGCTCCTCGGACAGGGCCTGCTGGCCGAGCCAGTGCGGCATGGCCGCCAGCTCCAGCAGGGGGATGTGGCACAGGATGGTGTGGCCGGGTCCGGCCTGTTGCAGGGGCGG
The DNA here is from genome assembly GCA_947469635.1 of Rhodospirillales bacterium. GTDB lineage: Bacteria > Pseudomonadota > Alphaproteobacteria > Reyranellales > Reyranellaceae > Reyranella. Next base: position 38,232 of record CANIRG010000001.1, read on the forward strand.
CGTGACGCTGTCGCAAATCTGGCCGACGCGGCGGGAACAGCGCGCGGCGAACTTGCATCCGCCCGTGACGGGCTTTGCGGCGGTCGTGGATTGCGCAGGTGACGGGCGGCGACCCTTGCCGATCAGCGGCACCGACGACAGCAGCAGCTCGGTGTAGGGGTGATAGGGCGGGTGCAGCACGTCCTCGACCGGGCCCTCCTCGACAATGGTGCCGTGATACATCACGGCCACGCGGTCGGCGATGTGGGCGATGACTCCGATATCGTGACTGATGAACAGGTAGGCGACGCCCAGCTCGTCGCGCAGGTCGCGCAGCAGATTCAGGATTGCCGCCTGCACCGAGACATCGAGCGCGGAGACGGCCTCGTCGCAGACCAGGAACTCAGGGCGCGAGGCGAGCGCACGGGCGATCCCGACACGCTGCTTCTCGCCCCCCGAAAGCTGATGCGGATAGCGGCTGGCGTAATGGCGCGGCAGGCGGACCAGGTCGAGCAGGCGGTCGATCTCCGCCGCCACTGCCGCCGTACCATGCGCCATGGCGAACCACTGGACCGCGCGCTGGAGGATGACGCTCACCGTCTGGCGCGGATTGAGCGAGGTGTCCGGGTTCTGGAACACCACCTGGGCGCGGCGGCGGAAATCCCTGTCCGCCTGTGCCTCGACGACACCGCCGCCGAAGCGCAGCGTTCCGGTACGCGCGGGCAGCAGCCGCAGCAGCAGCCGGCCTAGGGTGGACTTGCCGCAGCCCGATTCGCCCACCAGCCCGACGACCTCGCCGGTGCGGATGCTGAGCGACACGCGGTCCACCGCGAGCACGCCGCCGGCCTTGCCGAGCAGGCGGGCGAGCCAGCCGCCCGAGTCGAAACGAGCGCTCATCGTCTCGGCTTCGAGCAACGGCAGCGCTGTGCGCTTTGTCGAGACTGTCGCGGTCGGCGCTGCCTCTATGGGCCAGGACAGATCAGCCACCTCCTCGACGCGATGGCAGCTCACCGTGTGGTCCGCGCCGTGCGACGTTTGTGGCTGCTCGCAGCCCTCTGCCGCGAAGGCGCAGCGCGGACGGAAATTGCAGCCCGGATCGAGCGTGTGAAGATCAGGCAGGCCGCCGGGAATGGGGGCGAGGCGGCCGGCATGGGGGCGATCCGGGCGCGGAAGCGCCGCCAGCAGGCCCTTGGTGTAGGGATGGCGGGGATGGTGCAGGACGGCCGACGTCGTTCCCGACTCGGCCAGACGTCCGGCGTAGAGCACCGACACCGAATCGCAGAGACGGTCGACGATCCCCAGATTGTGGCTCACCAGCAGCATCGCGAGGTTGCGCCGTTTTCTCAGCTCATCGAGCAGCGAGAGGATCTGTGCCTCGATCGTGACGTCGAGCGCGGTGGTGGGCTCGTCGAGCAGCAGCAGGTCGGGCTCGCTCGCCAGTGCCGTGGCGATGCCCACGCGTTGCTTCATGCCGCCGGAAAGCTGGTGCGGATAGCTGTGCATCACCTCGGCCGGGCGCGGGATGCCCATCTCGTCCAGCAGCTCGGTGCCGCGCGTCCAGGCGGCGCGACGCTCGGTGTGGAGATGCGTCCGCATCGGCTCGATCACCTGGGTGCCGATGGTGAGCGCGGGATTGAGCGACGCGGCGGCGTCCTGGAACACCACGCCGACGCGGCGGCCGCGTATCGATGCGGCATTGTGTAGGAGGTCGTGGCCGTCGAAGTCGAGACGCTGCGCATCGACCCGTGCCGATGGTCCCAGCAGGCCCAGCAGAGCCAGAACGACGGTCGACTTGCCGGAGCCCGATTCGCCCACCAGCCCGAGCACGCCGCCGGGCGGGATGGAGAGCGACACGCCGTCGAGCGCCTTCAGCCAACCGGCACGCGTTGCATAAGCAACCGATAGGCCTTCGACGTGCAGCGCGGCGTCAACCATGCGCGCGGCCGCGCAGCTGCGGGTCGAGCTTCTCACGCAGGCCTTCGCCCACGAGATTGACCGACACCAGAAGTACACAGAGGCAGAGGCCAGGAGCCAGGCAGACCCAAGGCGCCTGGGTGAGGAAGTCGCGGCCTTCGGCGATCATCAGGCCCCATTCGCTGGCGGGTGGCTGCGGGCCGAGACCGAGGAACGACAGGGCGGAGCCCAGCAGGATGGCGAAAGTCACGCGCAGGCCGCACTCGACGATGATGGGCGGCCAGGCATTGGGCAGGATCTCGTGCCACAGGATGGGGATGGCCCCCTCGCCACGCGCGCGGGCGGCCTGCACGAAGTCTTCTTCGAGCAAGCCCAGCGCCACGGCGCGCGTGAGACGGACCAGGATCGGGATATAGACCAGGCCGACGGCGGCAATGGTCTTGCCGAGGCCGGGCGGCGTCACGGCCAATACCAGAAGGCCGAGCAGCACGGGCGGCAGGGCGATCAGCAGATCGACGGCGCGCATGATCACCTCCTGCACGATGCCGCGGTGAAAGGCCGCGATCAGGCCGAGCGGCACGCCGACGAAGAGGCTGATCAGCATGGCACCGAAGCCCGTGGCGAGCGAGAGATGGCCGCCGGCCAGGACGCGGGACAGCACGTCGCGGCCGAACTCGTCGGTGCCGAAGGGATGGAGCAGGCTCGGCGGCTGCAGGCGGACGCGCACGGAAAAGGCCGTGGGATCGTAGGGCGTCACGAAGATGCCGACGAGCGTTGCGGCGACGATCACCGCCAGTAGGGTGCCGCCCAGCGCGAGAGGGGACGGAACGCGCAGCCTTGGCATCGCCAGCACGCTCATGCCGTTGCCCCGGCTACGCGGATGCGAGGGTTCAGCATCGCATAGAGAAGCTCGGCGATGAGGTTGGCCACTGCATAGACGGCCGTCACCACCATCATGCCGACCTGCAGCAACGGCAGGTCGTGACGCTCGATGGCGAAGACCAGCAGGCGGCCGAGGCCGGGATAGGCGAACACCGTCTCGACCACGACGATGCCGCCGATCAGCAAGCCGGCGTCGATGGCGAGCACCGTGATCGCCGGCAGGAGGGCGTTCGGCAGGGCGTGGCGCCACAGCACCCGCCCCTCCGGCAGGCCGCGGGCACGAGCAGCCAGCACGTAGCGGCTATCGAGCACCTCGAGCATCGACGAACGCGTGAGGCGCGAGACGTGGGCCACCAGGCCAAACGACAAGACCATCACCGGCAGGACGAGATGCGCGGCCCAGGAGGCGACGCCGCTCGACATCGGTGCATAGCCGGTCGCCGGCAGAAGATTCATCCAGGAGGCGAAGAACAGAACGGCGAGAATCGCCCAGAAGAATTCGGGTACGGCGATCAGGACGAACTGTGCCAGGGTCAGCACCTTGTCGGAGGTGCGGCCGTGGTGCGTGGCGGCATAGAGGCCGAGCGCAATGCCGCCCGCCGCGATCAGGGCGAAGGAAAAGCCCGCGAGCAGCGCCGAGCGGCCGAGCGCTTCGGCGATCAATGGCGCGGCGGGCCGCGACATCACCAGCGACATGCCGAAGTCGCCCTGAAGCATGGCGCTGAGCCAGCGCCAATATTGCACCGGCAGCGGATCGTTGAGGCCGAGTTTGGCTTCGAGCGTTGCGATGGCCGCGGGCGAGGCGAACTCGCCCAGGATCGCGTAGGCGACATTGCCCGGCAGGATATGGACGATGCCGAAGATCAGCACCGACATGCCGAGCAGAACGCCGAGCAGGCCCGCGATCCGTTTCAGCAGGAACGCGGCCATGTGCATGGTCAGCTCATCGTCGCGGTGCGCAGGTCGAACCAGCGCATCGGATGGGTCTTCACGCCGGCGATCGACTTGCGATAGGCGCAGGCGTAGTTGACGGTATAGGCGAAGAACGATGCCGGGTTGGCGGTAAGCGCCGCCTGGAAGTCGATGTAGTTCTTCTTCTGCACGACTGGATCGCCGCTCAGGCGCGCGGCATCGAGCGCGCGGTCGACGGCTTCGTCGCTATAGTGCCACAGCCGGTCGTTCCAGCTGCCCTTGCTGCGCAGGAAGGGAAACAGGCTGGTGTCGATCGTGGGGCGGGAGAAGAAGCCGTCGATGTAGAGCGGCGCCTTGCCCGAGACTTCTGCCGCGAACGAGGAGAAGGGCACGCGTTGGACCTGCAGGTCGAACCCGCCGGCCTTGGCGAGCTGCTGCAGCGTGACGCCCAGGCGCTCGCGCACGGGACGTCCCACCGGCACCACGATCGCCACCTTGACGCCGTTCGGAAAGCCCGCCTCGGCCAGCAGCTTCTTTGCCGCCGCCGGATTGGCCTTGGGCACGACGAGGTCCTTGGCGAAGAAGGGGTGGCTGGGTGGGATCGGGCTGATCGTGTCGACGCCCTGGCCGAACAGGGTGAGCTCGACCACGTCCTTCTTGTCGACGGCGAGGTGGAAGGCCTGGCGCACGCGCTTGTCGTTGAACGGCGGGATGGTGTTGTTCATGATCGCGCCGTCCCACGAGGCCGTCGGCACGCTGTCGACGCGGAGGTCGGCGCGGGCCGAGAGCGGCTTCACCTGCTCCAGCGGCAGGTCCCACACGACGTCGATGTCGCCTGCCTGCAGGGCCGCGATCTTGACGCTCATCTCGGGAATGATGCGCAGCTCGACGCCATCGAGCTTGGGCGCGCCCGGCTCGAAATAGTCGGGGTTGCGCGCCAGCACCAGCCGGTCGCCGGCCGTGTAGCTCACGACCTTGAAGGGGCCAGTGCCGATCGGCTTGGTCGCCATCTGGCCTGCGGCGCCACGCGGCGTGATCTTGACCTGACGGTCGGTGAGGATGTCGGCGAAGCCGCCGTAGGGAATGCTGAGCTTGAAGACCACGGTGCCGGCGTCGGGCGCGGTCACGCTCTCGACCATGTCGTACTGGCTGCGTGACGGCGCGGAGTTTGCGGGATCGAGCAGGCGGCGGAAGAAGGCCACGACATCGTCGGCCACCATCTCCTGACCGTCGTGGAACTTCACGCCGCGGCGCAGCTTGAAGGTCCATTCCTTGATGTCGCTGCTGTAGGTCCAGCTCTCGGCGAGGTCGGGCTGAACGACGAGATCTTCGCTCATCCGCGTGAGGCCGTTGAAGGCGAGGTTGGTGTAGATGTACTCGTCGCCGATCGTCACCAGCATCGGGTCGAGCGTGTTCAGCGACGAGCCGATGCCGATGCGCAGCACGTTGCCGGCGGCGTGGGCGGGGCCGATGGCGGCGGTTGTCGTGGCGGCGAGGGAGGTGCCGATCAGCGTTCTGCGGGAAATTGTCATGGCGTGCCTCTAATTTGTCTCAGCCGGGATTGGCCAGATTCTCGCGCAAGGTGCGGCCGGCATATTCGCGGCGCAGCAGGCCGCGGCGCTGCAGCTCCGGCGTCACCAAGCGGCCGAATTCCTCGTAGGTCAGCGGAAACACGGTCGGCGGCAGGACAAAGCCGTCGCAGGCGCCGTTGATGAACCAGTCCTCCATCACGTCGGCAATCATCGACGGCGTGCCAGCCAACAGGCCGCGCGGCTTGCGAACGGCCTGCGCGAAGGAGATCCCTTGGGCCTTGGCGACCTGGCTCATGCGGTCGCGTGAGCCTGCGATGCCCTGGTTGCCGGCGGCGACCTCGGCTTCCTCCGCCGTTTCGATCCGGCTCAGGTCGACTCCGAGAAGGGTCGATGAGGACGCGAGCACCAGCTCGGGGTCGATCAGGCTGTCGAGGAACTCGGCCTTCTCGCGGGCGATCGATTCGGTCTCGCCGATGACGACGGAGAGTGTCGGCATGACCGCGCAGTCCGTCGGATCGCGGCCGATGGCGCGCAGCCTGGCGTGCATGTCGGCGCGGAAGGCGATGCCGTCGGCCTTGGTGGCCGGGGTGCAGAAGATCATGTCGGCCCAGCGCGCCGCGCACTCGCGCCCGCGTGGCGAGGAGCCCGCCTGCAGGATCAGCGGCCTTCCCTGCGGGCTGCGCGGGATCGACATGGGGCCACGGGTTCGGACATAGGGGCCGACATGGTTGGCGTAGCGGATCTTGCTCGCATCGACGAACACGCCGCTCTCGCGGTCCATCACCATCGCGTCGGCGTCCCAGCAGTCCCACAGCGCGTAGCAGGCCTCCAGCACGTCGTCGGCGCGGGCGTAGCGGTCTTCCTTCGGCGGCACGCCGTCCATGCCGCAGTTGCGCGCCTCGTAGTCCGTGGAGGAGGTGACGACGTTCCAGGCGGCGCGGCCACGGCTCAGCAGGTCGAGCGAACCCAGGCCGCGGGCGATTTGATAGGGTTGGTTGAAGGTCGTCGAGATGGTGTTGCCGAGGCCGAGATGCTTCGTCACGCGTGCCATCAGCGGCAGCACCATCATCGGGTCGATCAGGCTGGTCTGGCCGCCGCGTCCGATATAGTCGGCGAAGCTGTTCTTGTAGAGGTCGGGCAGGCCGAGCCCGTCGGCGAAGAAGCAGGCGTCGAAGCGCGCGTTCTCCAGCATGCGCGCCACATGCTCATAGCGTTCGCCATCCCAGATGTCGTCCAGCGTCGAGGCCGGATGACGCCAGGCGCTGGCGTAGCTCGCGGTGGGGCCCGTTTTGAGGTAGGCCGCCAGATGCATCTTGCGCGTCACGGACATGGGACCTCTGGCAGCAAAATTCGTGCCCGCACCGCGATGGCTGTGCCCCTTCTCATAATGGGATAGAGAACAGGCTGGTTCGACCGTTCGGTGCAGGATGCAGTGTGATCGTATATGGCGGCGCGCACGCTTGGCCACCTTGGCCTCGGGGATGCCGGGTCTGGGGATCGTCGAAAATGGGCTGATCGCGGCCTGCGACGGCAGGATCGTCTATGCCGGATCGGAGGCCGACGCGTCGGCGCTCGATGCGCCCGACGTGATCGATTGCGCCGGCCGCTGGATCACACCGGGACTGGTGGATTGCCACACCCACATCGTCCATGGCGGCGACCGGGCTCACGAATTCGAGCTGCGCCTCGCGGGCGCCACCTACGAGGAGCTGGCGCGAGCCGGCGGCGGGATCGTCTCGACCACGCGGGCCACGCGGGCTGCGACCGAGGACGGGCTGGTGGCATCGGCCCTGCCGCGCGTCGATGCGCTGATGGCGGAGGGCGTGACGACCATGGAGGTGAAGTCGGGCTACGGGCTCGATCGCGATGCCGAGATGAAGTCGCTGCGCGCCGCTCGCCGTCTGGGCGAGGTCCGGCCGCTGTCGATCGTCACGAGTTTCTTGGGAGCGCATGCGATGCCGCCGGAAGCGGCCGGCGACAAGGATGCCTATATCACCAAGGTCTGCGACGAGATGCTGCCCGCCGTCGCCACGGCCGGTTTGGCCGATGCCGTCGATGCCTTCTGCGACAATATTGGTTTCACGCCGGAGCAGGTGACGCGCGTCTTCGAGGCGGCCAAGGCCCTTGGTCTGCGGGTCAAGCTCCATGCCGAGCAGCTCTCCAACCAGCATGGCGCCGCGCTGGCGGCACGTTATGGCGCCCTCTCGGCCGATCATCTGGAGCATATCGACGAAGAGGGCGCGATGGCCCTTGCGCGGGCCGGCACGGTGGCGGTGCTGCTGCCAGGCGCCTTCTATTTCGTTCGTGAGACCCAAAAGCCGCCCGTCGACCTGCTGCGCCGGCACGGCGTGCATATCGCCATCGCATCGGACAGCAACCCCGGCTCCTGCCCGCTGACCTCGCTGCTGATGACGATGAACATGGCGGCCACTCTGTTCCGCCTCACCGTCGACGAATGCCTGATCGGCGTCACCCGCGAGGCGGCGCGGGCGCTCGGGCGGCTCGACGATGTCGGCACGCTCGAAACGGGCAAATCCTGCGACCTCGCGATCTGGGACATCGAACGGCCCGCCGAGCTCGTCTATCGCATGGGCTTCAATCCGATCCATGCGCGGGTCTGGAGAGGAAAATGACCACGATCCTGCTGCGGCCCGGTGAGGTGCCGCTTGCGCAATGGCGCGAGATCTATCGCGGTGCGTCGGCCGTGCTCGATCCCGTGAGCTACGAGGTGATCGGGGCATCGGCCAGGGCGGTGTCGGCCATCCTGGCGCGCGGCGAGCCGGTCTATGGCATCAACACCGGCTTCGGGAAGCTCGCCAGCGTGCGCATCGAGGCGGCCGATCTCGAAAAGCTGCAGAGGAACATCGTGCTATCGCACGCCGCCGGTGTCGGTCGGCCGATGCCGATCGCGGTCGCGCGGCTGATGATCGCGCTCAAGCTCGGCAGCCTGGCGCAGGGCGCGTCGGGCGTGCAGGCCGCGACCGTGAAGCTGCTCGAAGCACTGCTCACCAAGGGCCTGACGCCGGTGATCCCCTGCCAGGGCTCGGTCGGCGCGTCGGGCGACCTCGCGCCGCTGGCGCATATGGCAGCGGCGATGATCGGCGTCGGCGAGTTCTTCGTGGGCGATCAGCGCGTGCCGGCGACACAGGCCCTCGCCGAAGCGGGCCTCGCGCCTCTGGTGCTGGGCGCCAAGGAAGGCCTGGCGCTGCTCAATGGCACGCAATTCTCCACCGCCTATGCGCTCGCCGGCCTGTTCGAGACGGAGAATCTCTTCGGTGCCGCCTTGGTCACGGGCGCGCTGTCGACCGACGCGGCGCGGGGCTCCGATGCGCCCTTCGATCCCCGCATCCATCGCCTGCGACGCCATAAAGGACAGATCGAATCGGCCGACGCGTTGCGCGCCCTGATGGCGGGCTCGGCGATCCGCGCCTCGCACCTCGTGGGCGACGAGAGGGTGCAGGATCCCTACTGCCTGCGCTGCCAGCCACAGGTCATGGGCGCGGCCCTCGACATACTGCGCCAGGCAGCGACGACACTGGCGACCGAGGCCAATGGCGTCACCGACAATCCGCTGATCTTCCCCGAGAGCAACGAAGCCCTGTCCGGCGGCAACTTCCACGCGGAGCCGGTGGCTTTCGCCGCCGACATCATCGCGCTCGCGATCTGCGAGATCGGCTCGCTGGCCGAGCGTCGCATCGCCATGCTCGTCGATCCCGCGCTGTCGGGCCTGCCGGCCTTCCTGACGCCCAAGCCCGGCCTCAACTCGGGCTTCATGATCCCGCAGGTCACGGCCGCGGCGCTGACCTCGGAGAACAAGCAGCGTGCCTATCCCGCCAGCGTCGATTCGATCCCGACCTCGGCCAACCAGGAAGACCATGTCTCGATGGCGGCCCACGGCGCGCGGCGGCTGCTGGAGATGGCCGAGAATGCCTGTGGCATCGTCGGCATCGAGCTGCTGGCGGCGGCCCAGGGCTGCGACTTCCACCGGCCGCTCGCCTCCAGCACGCCGCTGGAGGCGGTACGCACGCTGGTACGCCGCGAGGTGCCGCATCTCGACGACGATCGCCATTTCCACCCGGACATGGCGAAGGCCATCGCCCTGGTGACAAGCGGTGCGGTCGTCGATGCCGTCGGCCGCGATGCCTTGCCCACGATCTGATCGGAGACTGCCGTCATGACCCGTATCGACAATGCCCGCACCGTCCGCGCCGCCCGTGGCTCGGAGATCACGGCCAAGAGCTGGCTCACCGAGGCACCGCTGCGCATGCTGATGAACAACCTCGATCCCGACGTCGCCGAGAAGCCGGGCGAGCTGGTGGTCTATGGCGGCATCGGCCGGGCGGCGCGCGACTGGCAGAGCTTCGACGGCCTCGTCGCCGCGTTGCGCAAGCTCGAGGATGACGAGACGCTGCTGGTCCAGTCGGGCAAGCCGGTCGGCGTCTTCAAGACCCATGCGGATGCGCCGCGCGTGCTGATCGCGAATTCCAATCTCGTGCCGCACTGGGCGACCTGGGAGCATTTCAACGAGCTCGACCGCAAGGGCCTGATGATGTTCGGCCAGATGACGGCGGGCTCGTGGATCTACATCGGCAGCCAGGGCATAGTGCAGGGCACGTACGAGACCTTCGTCGAGATGGGTCGCCAGCATTACGGCGGCAGCCTGGCCGGGCGCTGGATCCTGACCGCGGGCTTGGGCGGCATGGGCGGCGCCCAGACGCTGGCCGCCACCATGGCCGGCGCCTCGTGCCTCGCCGTCGAATGTCGGCCGAGCAGCATCGAGTTCCGCCTGCGCACCGGCTACGTCGACGTGCAGGCCAAGGACCTCGACGATGCGCTGGCGATCATCGGCAAGGCTGTGGCGGCGGACAGGCCGATCTCGGTGGCCTTGCTCGGCAATGCCGCCGACGTGCTGCCCGAGCTGCTGCGCCGCGGCGTGCGGCCCGACTGCGTGACGGACCAGACCTCGGCGCACGATCCGGTCAACGGCTACCTGCCCAAGGGTTGGACGCTGGCCGAGTGGGAGACGCGGCGCGGCGCCGATCCCGCCGGCGTCACCAGGGCGGCGAAGCAGTCGATGGCGGGTCACGTGCGCGCCATGCTGGAGTTCCACAAGCTCGGCGTGCCGACGGTCGACTACGGCAACAACATCCGTCAGATGGCGCTGGAAGAGGGCGTGGCCGATGCCTTCAGCTATCCCGGCTTCGTGCCGGCCTATATCCGGCCGCTGTTCTGCCGGGGCGTCGGGCCGTTCCGGTGGGTGGCGCTCTCGGGCGATCCCGAGGACATCTACAAGACCGATGCCAAGGTGAAGGAGCTGATGCCCGACAGCCCGCACCTGCATCGCTGGCTCGACATGGCGCGGGAGCGCATCAAGTTCCAGGGCCTGCCGGCGCGCATCTGCTGGGTGGGCTTGGGCGATCGCCATCGGCTCGGCCTCGCCTTCAACGAGATGGTGGCAAGCGGCGAGCTCAAGGCGCCCATCGTCATCGGCCGCGACCATCTCGATTCAGGCTCGGTCGCCAGCCCCAACCGAGAGACCGAGGCGATGCGCGACGGCTCCGACGCCGTCTCCGACTGGCCGCTGCTCAATGCGCTGCTCAACTGTGCGTCCGGCGCCACATGGGTGTCGCTGCATCACGGCGGCGGCGTCGGCATGGGCTTCTCCCAGCATGCCGGCATGGTGATCGTCTGCGACGGCACGCCGGAGGCCGCCAAGCGCATCGAGCGCGTCCTCTGGAACGACCCGGCGACCGGCGTCATGCGCCACGCCGATGCGGGCTACGAGGACGCGATCGCCTGTGCCAAGGAAAAGGGACTCAACCTGCCGAGTCTGTAACGAGGGATCTCTACTCTTGCGGCTCTAATGATCCGCCGCGATCGCCTCGACGCGGATCTCTTCGGTGAGGCGGGCCTTGAGCGCCATGAACTCGGGTGAGGTCTTGATCGTGTAGTGGCGGGGGTGGGGGAAGTCGGAGGCCACCTCGGCCTTGATGCGGCCGGGCCGGGCGCTGAACACCACCACGCGGTTGGCCATGAAGATCGCCTCGTCGATGTCGTGGGTGACGAACAGCACCGTCTTGCGCGCCCGCTCCCAGATGCCGAGCAGCAGCTCCTGCATCAGCACGCGCGTCTGGTTGTCGAGCGCGCCGAAGGGCTCGTCGAGCAGCAGGATCTTGGGATCGTTGGCGAGCGCGCGGGCGATGGCCACGCGCTGCTGCATGCCGCCGGAGAGCTGCTTGGGGAAATGATCCTCGAAGCCGCGCAGGCCCACCTGGGCGATGAAGCGCTCGCTGATCTCGCGCTGCTCGGCCAGCGGCAGGCCCTTTTCGCGCAGGCCGAAGCAGATGTTCTGGCGGACGTTCAGCCAGGGAAACAGCGTGTAGCTCTGGAACACCACGCCGCGGTCGGCGGCCGGTCCCCTCACCGCCGCGCCGTCCAGCAGGATGTCACCCGTCGTCGGCGTTTCGAGGCCGGCAACGAGGCGCAGCAGGGTGGACTTGCCGCAGCCCGAGGGGCCGAGGACGGTGATGAAGTCGTTGTCCGCGACGTCGAGGCTGATGGGCTGCAGCGCCTGCGTCGGGGCGGCGCCACGGCGCACGCCGGGAAAGGTCTTGCCGATGCTTCGGATCTCGAGCCGGCTCACCGCATGAAACTCCAGGCGAAAAGCCGCTGGTTGACCCATTTGAACGACAGGTCGGAGAGCAGCCCGACCAGCCCGATCACCACGATGCCGGCGATGATGTGGTCGGTTGCCATCAGCGCCTGGCTGTCGGTGATCATGTGGCCGATGCCCGAGGAAGCGCCGATCAGCTCGGCGACGATGATGTAGGTCCAGCCCAGCCCCAGCACCTGGCGCAGCGCCTCGGCGATCTCGGGCGCGGCGCCGGGCAGCAGCACGCGGCGGATGACGCCGATGTCCTTGCAGCCGAGCGTGTAGGCGGCCTCCACCAGGTCGCGGCGCGTGGCGGCCACGATCATGGTGATCATGAGCGTGAGCTGGAAGAAGCAGCCGATGAAGATGACGGTGAGCTTCTGCGCCTCGCCGATGCCGACCCACAGGATCAGCAATGGGATGAAGGCCGAGGCCGGCAGGTAGCGTGCGAAGGACACGAAAGGCTCGAAGAAGGCCTCGATCGGCTTGTAGGCGCCCATGGCGATGCCCAGCGGCACCGCGATCACCGCCGCCATCAGGAAGCCGCCGACCACGCGCCAGACCGTCATGCCGACATCGAAAGCGAACTTCTGCGCGGCGAACAGATCCCAGCCCGACAGCAGGGTCTGCAGTGGCGTCGCCAGGAAGTGCTTGGGCACGAAGCCGCCCCAGGTCAGGACACCCCACAGCGCGACGAAGCCGACGAAGAACGCCACGCCCAGCAGGATCCGGCTTTCGCGCGTCACGGGGACGAGCAGCTTCATGCCGGCCTGCCGGGCGTGGACTTCCTGGTCGTCAACGTCAGTTCAGGAACGTCGTGTCGAACAGCGAATCCATGTTGGCTGGCGCCGTCTTGATGACGCCGATTTCCAGCAGCAGCTCGGCGGCTTCCTTGTTGAAGGCCTGGATCTCGCCATTGAAGAACTTCTTGTTGGCCTCGCGGTCGGCCCACTTGATCTTGGACTGCGACTTCTCGAACTGCTCGGCCGTCTGCTTGACGTCGGCGCCCATGATGGTGAATGCCTTCTGCTTATCCTTGGCGATCAGGTCGATCGCCTGGAAGTAGCTGTCGGCCAGCGCCTTGGCGGCCTTTGGGTTCTCCTTGATGAACTTCGGCGTGCAGCCGAAGGTGTCGAACACCATCGGATACTGGAGCGAATCGGCGATCAGCTTGCCCGACTCGGGCTTGTCCCGGACGAGGCTGAGATAGGGCTCGTAGGTGACGGCGGCGTCGAGATCGGAGGTTCCGGCGACGAAGGCGGTCGCCGCGGCGGCCGGCTCGAGCGTCACGAGCTTCACATCCTTCAGCGACAGGCCGTTCTTCTTCAGGATCCAGGCCAGCGTGAAGTGCGGGTTGGTGCCGGGCGCCGAGGCGGCGACGGTCTTGCCCTTGAGGTCCGTGACCTTGTTGATGGCCGGGCGGGCGACGATACCGTCGGAGCCCATGCCCTGGTCCATCTTGAAGAGCTGCGTCGTGGGGATGCCGTTGGTGTTCCAGACGATCCAGGTCTCCACGGTCGTGGCGGCGCACTGGATGTCGCCGGAGGCGATGGCGAGGTGGCGGTCCTTCTGGGGAATCTTCCTGATCGTGACGTCGAGGCCGTTGGCCTTGTAGATGCCGGCCTCCTTGGCCAGGGTCAGAGGCGCGAAGCCGGTCCAGCCGGAAATGCCGATGCCGACCTTCGTCTCTTGCGCCGAGGCATTGCCCTCGAAGGCGCCGGCCAGGGCGAGAGCGCCGAGGACGGTCTTGATGGATGAGGACATCTAAATCTCCGTTAGCTTGCTGCGGGGTAGACGACGGGAAAGATCGGCGCGTCGAACGGGTCGCCGTCGGCGAGGGTGAGTTCGGGAAGCGGTGGCGAGGTCCTGCCGGCGCGCTTGGCATAGACGGCGTCGTCGCCCACCCAGCGGGCGGAGAAGACGCGGCGGGGGCGTGTCGACTTGTTGGCGGGCGCCCCGTGGACAGTGCGGAAGCTGAAGGCGATGGCGTCGCCCGGCTGCATGTCCCAGCCGGCAATGTCGAGACTGTCCTTCATCGCCTCGATGTCGGGCATCGGCTCGAAGTCGTCCTTCTCGTAGAGCCGGGTGCCGTCGAAGCGCATCGGCCGAAAACCCTTGCCCCAGAGATGCGAGCCGCTGATGCACTCCATCACGATGTCGCGCGGCACCGGATCGAGCGGGATCCAGAAGCTCACGCTCTGCTGGCCCTCGACGCAGTAATAGGGCTGGTCCTGGTGCCACGGCGTGACGGTGCTGCTGCCGGGTTGCTTCACCAGCACGTGGTCGTGGAAGAAGCGCGCCGTCCTCGACCGCATCAGCCGCGCGGCGATCTCGCCGGCGTTGGATTCCAGAACGAACGACCGGAACTGCGGGATACGCTGCCAGTTGCACAGGTCCTGGAAAAAAGGTGCCGAGCCATCCGCCGGCCGCACTGTGCGTTCGAGCGGGCTGGGATCGGCCATCAAGGCGTCGATGCCGGCACGCAGGGTTTCGATCCAGGGGCTGAAGACCTGTCGCAGAACGACGACCCCATCCCTTTGATAGGACGCCGTCGTGTCGCCCAGTGCCTGGTCCACGTTTCCGCTCATGCCTCTCCTATACAGCACAAGTCAGCAGGAACTGTGCCAGCGAATTGGACTACGCCCGGCCATAGCCGCCGCCGCCCGAAGTCTCCATGACGACACGGTCACCCACGGCGAGCGCCAAGTTCTCCTTGCCCGAGAGCTCGCGGCTGCCGCCGGCGGCGCGGTGGAGGGTGACGCGGAAGGGCTTGCCGTCGGCGCCGCCCTGCATGCCGTAGGGCGGCACGACACGGCGCTCGAACATGGTGGTGAGCGACAGGCCTTCGCCCAGGACCGTGTAGGCACGCACCATGCCTTCGCCGCCTTTATGCTGCCCGGCACCACCTGAGCCGGTGCGCAGCCGCTGCTCGTCGACCCGGATCATATATTCGGCCTCGACGATCTCGGCCGGCGTGTTCATGGTGTTGGTGAGATGGACGCGGACCACGGGCGTGCCGTCGCGATCGATGCGCGCGCCTTCGCCGCCGCCATGGGTTTCGTAGAAGGTGCCCGTGGCGCCGTCGCGTCGCTTGCCGCCGAAGATCAGCAGCCCCGCCGTCGTCGATCCGCCGGCCGTCAGCCGCTCCGGCACGGCCTTCTCGAAGGCCTTCATGATGGCGTCGACGGCGCGCTGCGAGGTCTCGTGGTTGCCGCCGACCACCGGCTTGTCGATGCCGGGTTCGAGGATCGAGCCCGGACGGGTGCGGATCTCGAGCGTGCGGTAGCAGCCGCCGTTGGGCTGGATCTCCGGCCCGGCCACCGCCTTGATGGCGTAGTAGACCGCGGCCATCGCGACGAACGGCGTGGTGTTGAGCGGACCGGCCACGGCATCGTCGGTGGCGCTGAAGTCGAAGCTCGCATGGTCGCCCACGATTTCTATCCTCACGCGGATGGCGGCGGGCTGTCCGCCCGGACCGTCATCGTCGAGGAAATCCTCGCCCTCGTAGATGCCGTCGGGCAGGCCGGCGATGGCCTCGCGCATCTGCGCCTCGGAGAGATCGTCCAGCCGGTCGAGCGCGGCGCGGATGGTGGCCGCCCCATGCTCCTCGCACAGCCGCACCAGCCGCGCTTCGGCGGCCCGCGTCGAGGCCATCTGGGCCATCAGGTCGCCTTCGCGCTCGGCGGGCCCGCGGATGTTGGCGAGCAGGAAGTCGCGCTTCTCCTCGTCGATGCCATCCGACGTGAACAGGCGCAGGGGCGGGATGCGCACGCCCTCCTGCCAGGTCTCGGTTGCTGCCGCGAAATAGCTGCCGGCCCAGGCCCCGCCGATATCGCCCCAATGAGCGAGGCTCACGGCAAAGGCAAAGAGCTGGCCTTCGAGAAAGATCGGCCGGATCGCCTTCACGTCGGGGAGATGGTTGCCACCGACCTCGGGCAGGTTGAGGAACCACACGTCGCCCGGCCGCAGCCGTTCGGCCGGCACGCGTTCGAGGAATTTCTTCACCGTGAAGCTCATCACGCCGAGATGGATCGGGATGTCGCGACCCTGCGCGATCAGGTCGCCCTTGTGGTCGGTGATGGCGGACGAGAGATCGCCCGCCTCGCGCAGCAGCGGCGAGCGGGCGGAGCGCATGACGACGAAGGACATCTCCTCGGCGGCGGCCGTCAGCGCGTGGCGGATGACCTCGACGGTGAAGGGATCGACCGAGTTTCTCATGTCGCGCTCTCCTTGATCCAGAGATGACCCATCGCATCGGCGCTGGCCGTGTAGCCGGGCGGGACGATGACCGTGGCCCACGCATCCTCGATCACCGCCGGGCCGGCGATGCGCACAGCTGCCGGAAGGCGGTCGCGGTCGTAGCGCGGCGTCTGATGGGGGGCCGAGGGCTCGAACCAGCAAGGGCTGACGCTCATGGGCTCCGGCTGGCCGCGCTGCTCGACGAGAGGTCCGAACTTCGTATGGCGAGGAACGAGCGCCCGCATGCGGAGGCTTTGCATCTCCCAATGCTCGTCCGTTGCGTAGCCGTAGATCGTACGATGGCGTTCGCGAAAATCGTGACCGAGCTTCTGCAGGTCGAGCCGCTCGGCAAAGGGCACCTCGACGGCGTAGCTCTGGCCGACGTAGCGAACCAGGGCCGTGCGCTCGACGGCGATCTCCTTTGCGCTGTGCCCCTGGCGGTGCAGCGGCTCCATGAGGGTCGCCAGCATGCCGTCGTGGAGGGCCCCGAAGCGTGTGGGATCCCACGTGGTGCTGAGCAGCCGCACCGCCTGCTGCTGGGTGTAGCTCATGTCGGCCACGATGCAGCCCAGCGCCGAGAAGCCAGAAGAGAAGCGCGGCACGACGATCTCGGCGATGCCGAACTCGCGCGCGAGCCTTGCGGCGTGCATGGGGCCCGCGCCGCCAAAGGCCAGCAGCGTGCATTGCCGTCCGTCGACGCCACGCTCGACAGTGACGCGCGCCAGCGCCCGCACCATCGTGGCGTTGGCCACGCGCTGCACGCCCAGCGACAGCGCGACGACGCTGATACCGAGACGTTGGGCAAGCGGCGCGAGCGCGGCCTCTGCTGCCGCGACATCGAGGGTGATGGCGCCGCCCAGGCGTCGCGCGGGATCGAGATAGCCCAGGACGGCGTTGGCGTCGGTGACGGTGGGGCGCGTGCCGCCGCGGCCGTAGGCTGCGGGACCGGGCTCGGCGCCGGCACTCTCGGGGCCGATCGACAGGCCGCCGGTGCCTATCATCACCAGCGAGCCGCCGCCGGCGCCGATCGATTCGACGGCGACCATGGGCTGGCGCACGGGCCGGCCCGCGAGCTTGGAATCGGTAGAGATTTCGGCAGCACCATTGGCGATCAGGCAGACATCCGTCGTCGTGCCGCCCATGTCGAAGCTCAGCACCTTTTCGAGCCCGAGCGACGCCGCGACATAGGCGGCAGCCGATACGCCGGCCGCGGGGCCGGAGAGGGCCATGGAGAGCGGGCGCCGGGCGGCCGCTTCCGGCGAGGCCATGCCGCCCGCCGAATGCATCACATGCAGGCGCGCGCCTTTGACCTCACGCTGCAGGCGATCGAGATAGCGGGCAGCGATCGGCATGACCGAAGCGTTGAGCACGGTCGTAGCGGTGCGCTCGAACTCGCGGGTCTCGGGATTGACCTCGTGCGACAGAGAGACGAAGGGCACGGCCGCCGCCAGCGCCGTCCCGACGGCGCGCTCGTGCGCGGGATTGGCGTAGGAATGCAGCAGCGACACCGCGACGCTTTCGACGCCGGCCGCCTTCACCTGGCGCACGGCTTCGGCGATGGCGGCTGCATCGGGCACGAGCACCGCCTTGCCGGTATGGGCGACACGCTCGGCCAATCCAACTCGCCGCTCCGTCGGCACCTGTGCCGCGCGGCGGGGCGGCAGGTCGAGGCGGTAGAGATGCTGGCGGCCGGCGCGGCCGATATCGAGCACATCCTCGAAGCCGCGCGTCGCGACCAGCACCACCGGCTCGACGCGATCCTCGACGATGGCGTTGGTGACCAGCGTCGTGCCGTGCACGAGGTCGGCCACGTCCTCGGCCAACAGGTCAGCGGCGGCGAGGGCTGCCTTGATGCTGGCGACGGGATCGTTGCGCTGCGTCGGCACCTTGATCGAGCGGACTTCGCCGGTGGACGGCAGCAGCGCCACCAGGTCGGTGAAGGTGCCGCCGATATCGATGCCGACCTGCCAGCCGGTCTTCGGCACTCCATCGGCCATGATCGCTACGCCCCCAGGTAGGCCTCGCGCACCCTTGGATGGCTGGCCAGATCGCGCGCCGGACCGTCCAGCACGATATGGCCATTCTCGATCACATAGGCGCGGTTGGCCACCTCCAGTGCGAGCACGGTGTTCTGCTCGACGAGAAGGACAGTCACACCCTTGGCGTTGATGTCGGCGATGCGTTCGTAGACTTCGGCCGAGAGCCGCGGCGCCAAGCCCAGGGACGGCTCGTCGAGAAGCAGCATCTTGGGCCGCGCCATCAGCGCGCGACCGATGGCCAGCATCTGCTGCTCGCCGCCCGACAGCGACCAGCCGAGCTGGCTCGACCGCTCCTTGAGGCGGGGGAAGAGCGCATAGACATTGTCGAGATCGCCGGCGGCACTCATGCCGCGGCGGCGCCAGATCGTGGTGGCGACATCGAGATTCTCGCGCACGGTCAGGCCGGGGAAGATGCGCCGTCCCTCCGGCACGTGGGCGATGCCGCGCTTCACGCGGCTTTCGGCCGAGTCGCGGCCGAGCAGCTCGCCTTCGAAGCGGATCTCGCCCGACTTTGCGCGATGCAGGCCGGAGATAGTGCGCAGCAGGGTGGTCTTGCCCGCGCCATTGGCACCCAGCAAAGCCACGACCTCGCCCTTACCGACCTCGAGCGAGATGCCGTGCAGGGCCTCGATCGCGCCATAGGCGACGGCGAGCTGGTCGATCTTAAGCATGCCGGTATCCATGACCCAGATAGGCTTCCAGCACCTTGGGGTCGGCGCGGACCTCGGCTGGGGTGCCTTCGGCGATCTTCTCGCCGAAGCTGATGACGGCGATGCGATCGGCGACGCGCATCACGAGACCCATATTGTGCTCGACGAGGACCAGTGTGAGGCCCTGCGTGCGCAGCTCCTCGAGGATGCCGCGCAGCCGGTCGACCTCGCTGGAGTTGAGGCCGGCCGCCGGCTCGTCGAGCAGCAGCAGCTTGGGCTTGGACACCAGCGCGCGAGCGATCTCGACCATGCGCTGGCGGCCGTAGGCGAGGGAGCCGACCAGCCGATCGGCATCCTCGGTGAGGCCGAGCGTCGCCAGCAGCGTGCTGGCGCGCTCACGGATCTCGCCCATGCGGCGCTGGGCGGTGCCGCCCACGATCGCCGACCAGACCGACTGGGGCAGGAGATGATGGGCGCCCACCAGCACGTTCTCCATCACCGTGAGGCGCTGGAACAACCGTCCATTCTGGAAGGTGCGGACCATGCCGGCCGAGGCGACGAGGTGGGCGGCGGCATCGGTGATGTCGCGATCCTCGAACCGCACCTTGCCGCCGGAGCTGCGCAGGATGCCGGTCAGCACGTTGATCAGCGTCGTCTTGCCGGCGCCGTTGGGACCGATCACCGAGTAGATCAGGCCGGCGGGAATGGCGAGCGACACCGCCTGCACCGCCTGCACGCCGCCGAAATTCTTCGACAGGCCGTCGATAGCGAGGATGGTGGTCATCGGCCGACCATCCCGAGGCGGCGTGCGACGATGCCTGTGAGGCTGATCAGCCCCTTGGGCAGGAAGATCAGGATCAGCAGCATCAGCCCGCCGAAGACGATGAGGTAGGCGGTGCCGAGATCGCGCATCAGCTCGGGCATGAAGGTGACGATGACGGCGCCGGCGATGGCGCCCAGGATCGAGCCTTCACCGCCGATGATCAGCATGGCGAGATAGATGACGGAGTGGCCCAGCGCGAAGTCGTCGGGTGCCACGAAGTTGGTCATGTGCGCGAACAGCGCGCCCGCGAGGCCGGCATAGAGGGCGGAGAGGGCAAATGCCTGGACCTTGATGCGCGTCACGCCCACCGACGCTGCACCGGTCGCGATCTCGTCGTCGCGGACGGCGATCATGGCGAGGCCGATGTGCGAGGTGCGGATGCGCCAGGCGCACCAGGTGGCGACGGCGAGAGCCACCCACAGCACGTAGTAGTAACGGTGGTCGGTGGCGAGCGGCCAGCCGGGGAGCGCCAGCGGCGGGATGCCGGAGATGCCGTCGGTGCCGCCCATCACCGATTTCCAGTTGGTGGCGACGATGACGAAGGAGACGTTGAAGCCCAGTGTCGCCAGCGCGAGGTAATGGCCCTTGAGCCGCAGCATCGGCAGGCCGATGACGACCGCTATGACGCAGGCGCCGACCGCGCCGGCCGGGATGGAAAGCCACGGCGAGAGGCCGAGTGTCGTCGACAGGATCGCCGTGACATAGGCGCCGCAGCCGACGAAGCCCGCCTGGGCGAGCGTGATCAGCCCGGCATAGCCGAAGGCGAAGTTGAGGCCGATCACGGCGATGGCCGAGATCAGCGCCAGGTTGAGGATGCGGATGCCGTAGCCGCTGATGAAGGCGGGCAGCACCAGCGCCGCCACGAAAACCGCGATGGCGGCGAGCAGGCGGCGATCCATCGTGCGCAGGGCCGTCATGCGCGCTCCCCGATACGTTCGCCGAAGATGCCTTGCGGGCGAACCAGCAGGAACAGGATCATGACGAGAAAGACGAGGCCGTCCTTGTAGGCCGACGAGATGTAGGCGGCGCCCAGCATCTCGGCGAGGCCGACCAGGATGCCGCCGACGATGGCGCCGGGCACGCTGGAGAAGCCGCCGATGATGATGGCGGCGAAAGCCTTGAGCGCGATCGGGTCGCCCATGTTGACGTCGGCGAACCACATCGGGCCCACGAGGATGCCAGCCGCGCCGGTGAGGAGGCCCGCGATCACCCAGGTCAGCACGAACATGCGATCGACGCCGATGCCCATCAGCCGCGCGGCGTCGCGATCCTGCGCCACCGCCCGCATGCGGGCGCCGATGGCGGTGCGATAGATGAAGAGATAGAGGAGGCCAATCAGCAGGAAGGCGATGGCGATCACGAACAGCGCGTGCGCCGAGATGGCCGCGCCGAACACGTCGACCACCTGCCGGCCAAACGGCGAGCGCGGCCGGAAAGGCACCGAGCCCCAGGTCATGAGGGCGGAGTTCTGGATCACGATGCCGATCATCACCGTGCCGATGATGACGGTGACGACGGGGCGATCCTGCAACGGGCGGAACACCACGCCGTAGAAGACGATGCCGAACAGCGCCATGGCGGCCAGCGCCAGCGCATAAGCCGGCCCCAGCGGCAGCTCCATCTGGATGCCGGTGGTGACCGACAGGAAGCAGCCGATCGCCACCATCTGTCCGGTGGCGAAGTTCACCACGCCGGTCGCCTCGTTCACCATGATGAACGCAAGCCCGACCAGCGCATAGACCGAGCCGACGGCAAGGCCGCTCACGATGAGCTGGATGAATTGCTGCGACAAATTTCTAACCCGATCTTCGCTCAGGGCGCGCCATTCCAGTGGCGCGCCCCCAGCGATGACGTTTGTGGCATCACGCCGTGATGGTGCGGATGAACACCGGATCGCGGGTGCCCGGCTTGATCGAGAACACGGCCAGGGAATGGACCATGTTGCCGAGCTCGTCGGTGGTGAAGATATTGGTGATGCCCTTGTAGTCCTTCACCGCCTTCAGCCCGTCGCGGACCTTGGCGCGGTCGGTGCCGACCTTGTCCATCACCTGCTTCATGATCCAGGCGCCATCGTAATAGCAGGAGCCGAACGGATCGGGATCGACCTTGAAGCGGTCCTTGAAGCTCTTGATGTAGGCCGCGACATCGGGGCCGCGCTCGGGCGCCAGGTAGGCGTCCATCACGCCGTTGACCTTGGCGAGCTCGTCTGGCGCGATCAGGTTGCGCGCCGCCGGCACCATGACGCCGGAGGAGATGACCACCGGGATGTCGATGTTCATTTCCTTCAGCAGCTTCAGGACCAGCGCGCCGTCCTTGCCGTAGCTGATGCAGATCAGGCAGTCGGCGCCGGCACCCTTGAGCTTCTGCAGCTGCGCCGACATGTCGTTGTCGGTGAAGGCATAGGCCTCCATGCCGACGACCGCCGCGCCCGCCGCCTTCACCACCTTCTCGGCGGCGACGGCGCCCGGCTGGCCGAAGTCGTTCTGCACGTAGATGATGCCGATCTTCTTCTTGCCCAGGCCTTCGGTCGCATGCTTGGCGAGCGCCAGCGCCTGCAGCCCGTCGTGGGGGCGGATGCGGAACAGCCACGGGTTCTTCTTCACATGCATGGCGTCGCCGCCGCCGGCATACATGCCGGGGATCATCGCCTTGGTGACTTCCGGCTCGGTGGCGAGGTTCTGGGTCGTGTAGCTCGACAGGAAGACCAGCGGCGGGTTGATGTCGCGCACCACCTTGAGATAGGCGTTGACCGCGACGCTGTTGGAATCCTTCACGTCCTCGAAGACGATCTTGAGCTTCTTGCCGGCGACGCCGCCCTTGGCGTTGATCTCGTCCTGCGCCATCTGCAACGAGAAGTGATACTGCTGGCCCGAGACGTTGAAGGGGCCCGTGATGGGCACCATGGCGCCGACCGCCACCTCGCCCGACTGCGCGGAAAGACGTGGTGTGTAGATGGTGATGCCGGCGCCGGCCACCATGCCCGAGAGCGCCGTGCGGCGCGTGATCAGTTGTTTCTTGCCCATGCCCCTAATCCCCCTTGGTCGATGAAATGTCTCTCGTTCAGTCCGCTGCCTCGGTCGACGGATACCAGCGCTCCGCCTCCTCGGCCGTGATGTAGCCGCGCTTGATGTCGAGCCGCACCCGCGCCGGATCGCGCTCGCTGGGTAGGCCATAGCCGCCACCGCCAGGCGTGCGGACCTGCACCCAGTCGCCGGGCTCGAGCTCGTAGCCTTCGCCCTTCGACAGATGCTCGGGCGTCGTCGTGACACCCTTCTGCTGCACGCGCAATTCGTTCACCGCCCCCGGCGCGCCGCCGATCAGGCCGGGCGGTCCGTCGCGCCCGTGATCCATGAGGAACGACGCCTTCGCGCTGCCGCGCAGCAGCCGCACCCGGTAGTTGACGCCGTACCCGCCGCGATGCCGGCCGGCGCCCGAGGAGCCCTCGCGCAGGGCATATTCCTCGAACAGCAGCGGATAGTGCTGCTCCAGGATCTCGACCGGCTGGGTCTTGGAGATGCCGACCGTCGAGCAGCCGTTGGTGAGGCCGTCGGTCTCCCACCAGCCGCCGTAGCCGCCGCCGGAGAAGAAATACATGATGTAGTTGCGATCCTCGCCGGGATCGTAGCCGCCCAGGGTGAAGTTGCCGCTGGTGCCGGCGGGCGAGGCGAACATGCGGTCGGGGATCGCCTGGCCCATGGCGCCGAACACCGCCTCCATGACCCGCTGCGCCACTTCCGAGGCACAGCCGGCCACGGGACGCGGATACTCCGCCACCAGGAAGGTGCCGGTGGGCTTGGCGATGTCGAGCGGCGCGAAGCAGCCCGAATTGATCGGCACGTCGGGGAAGATGTGCTTCATGGCGACATAGACCGCCGACTGGGTCGAGGCCCACACGCCGTTCAGCGGCCCCTTGCAGGGCGGGCTGGAGCGCGAGAAGTCGAAATGCACCTCCGAGCCGCGCACCGTGAGATCGAGGGCGATCTCCAACGGCACGTCGACGATGCCGTCGCTGTCGATGAAGCTCGAGAAGCTGTAGGTGCCGTCGGGCACGCCCTCGATATAGGCGCGCATCTGCTGCTCGGAGCGCGCCTTCAGCTCGGCGATGGCCTGCTCCACCACATCGGCGCCGTAGCGGTCGAGCAGGGCGGTCAGCCGCCGCTCGCCCACAGTCAGCGCGCCGACCTGGGCCTTGATGTCGCCGATGCGCTCTTCGGGCACGCGGATGTTGCTCAGCACGAAGTCGACGATGTCGGTGCAGAGCTCGCCCCGGCGGTAGAGCTTCACGGGCGGGATGCGCAGGCCTTCCTGCTGGATCTCGGTTGCCTTGGTGGCGAAGCCGCCCGGCACCATGCCGCCGGTGTCGGGCCAGTGGCCGGTGTTGGACAGGTAAGCCCAGAGCTTGTCCTTGTAATAGAACGGCTTCACCATCTTCACGTCCATGAGATGGGTGCCGCCGAGGTACGGATCGTTGATCAGGATGACGTCGCCCGGCTCGAGATCCTTGCGCCGCTCGATCACCGCCTGGGTGGTGAACTGCATGACGCCGACGAAGATCGGCAGGCCCATCTCGCCCTGGGCGATGACCTCGCCCGTCACCGGATGATAGATGCCGTTGGAGCGGTCGAAGGCCTCGGAGATGACCGGCGAGAAGGAGGTCTTCTCGTGCACGAGATCCATCTCGCTCGCGATCTGACGCAGGCCGTTCTGGATGACGGCGAGGGTGACAGGATTAAGCGCCATGGTTGCCTCCGACCGCGATCACGAGATTGCCCAGGGCATCGACGGTGGCCGTCGAGCCGGGATCGATCAGCACCGTGGTGTCGAGCTGGGTGACGATGGCCGGCCCCGGCACCGTGGCACCGACCGGCAGCGCCTCGCGCACGTAGAGCGACGTGTCGAGCCAGACGCCATCGAAATAGACCTTGCGGCTGCCTTTGCGCGCGGCCTCGAGGCTGCCGCCCGGCTCGGGCGCGAAGGCCGCGAGGTCGATGGCGGCGCGCTTGCCGATCACGGTCGTGCGCAGGTTGGACAGGATCGCCGTCATTTCCGTGAGCTCGATGTCGAAGCGCTCCTTGTAGCGGGCTTCGAGGCTCTTCAGCACCTTCGCGGCATCGAAGGCGCCTTCGACCGTGACGCGGATCACGTGGCTCTGGCCGCGATAGAGAAGGTCGGCCTCATGGATCGCGACGATGCCGTCGACCGGCACGTTCTCCTCGGCGATGAGCTTCTCGCCCTGGACGCGTTGCGCGGCGAAGGCCGCATCCATGGCGGCGGGATCGGCATCGAGCAGCGGCACGCCGATGGTGCGGACGAAGTCGTGGCGCAAATCGCCCAGGATGCAGCCCAGCGCCGAGGTGAGGCCGGGGAAGCGCGGCACCAGCACGGTCGGCATGCCGAGCTCGCGGGCCAGCGCCACGGCGTGCAGGGGACCCGCGCCGCCGAAGGGAAAGAGCGCGAAGTCGCGCGGATCGTAGCCCTTCTCGATCGAGACGAGCCGGATGGCGCTGGCGAGATGATTGCTGGCGACGGCCACGATGGCGGCCGCCGTCTCGATGGCATCGAGCCCGAGGGTCGCGCCGACCGCCTCGACCAGTCGCTGCTTCACCTGCTCGAGCGCGACGGCATTGTTGACGCCGGGCAAGGTGGCGAGATCGAGCCTGCCCAGCACCAGGTTGGCGTCGGTCACCGTGGGCTCCGTGCCGCCGCGGCCGTAGCAGATCGGTCCCGGCGTGGCGCCGGCACTCTGCGGCCCGACCTGCAGCAGGCCCGCCTTGGTGATGCGCGCGATCGAGCCGCCGCCGGCGCCGATCGTGTGGATGTCGATCATCGGGATGCGGATCGGCACGCCATAGGCGATGTCCTTCTCCGCCGAAAGCGCCGGCTCGCCGTTGCGGATCAGCGTCACGTCGAAGCTGGTGCCGCCCATGTCGCAGCCGATCAGGTTGAGATGGCCGGACTGCTTGCCGATATGCCCCGCGGCAAGCGCGCCAGCCGCCGGTCCCGACATCACGGTCTGCACCGCATAATCCGACGCGATCGTGCCCGTCATCGTGCCGCCGTTGCCCTGCATCACCAGCAGCTGGCTGCGGAAGCGGGCGAGCTTCAGCTCCTTCTCCAGCCGCCCGAGGTAGCGCGACATGATCGGCTGGATATAGCCGTTCAGCGCCGCCGTGCTGGTGCGTTCGAACTCGCGAACCTCGCGCAGGATGTCGGCGCCGACCGAAACGAAAGCCGTGGGCCAGATCTCCCGCGCGATCTCGCGGGCGGTCTGCTCGTGCGCGGGGTTGGCGTAGGAATGAATGAAGCTGATGACCAGCGCTTCGGCGCCGAGATCGAGAAGCCGGCGCATGGCCGCGCGCACCGCATCGGTGTCGAGCGGGATCACGACGTTGCCTTTGGCGTCGATGCGCTCCGGCACCTCGAGTCGCAGCTCGCGCGGGATGAGCGCCTCGAAGCTGCCGATCATGCCGTAGCCGAAGGGCCGCGTGCGGCGGCCGAGCTCCAGCACGTCGCGGAAGCCCGCGGTGGTGATCAGGCCGCAGCGTGCGCCCTTGCGCTCGAGGATGGCATTGGTGCCGACCGTCGTGCCGTGCACCAGCGCCGACAGGTCTTCGACCGCGATGCCGCTGTCGCGCAATCCCGACAGCATGCCGCGCGACTGGTCGTCGGGAGTCGAGGGGACCTTGACGACGCGGAACCGGTGCGCGCCTTCGTCGACGAACAGCAGGTCGGTGAAGGTGCCGCCGACGTCGATGCCGGCCTGCCACTTGTTTGGCGAAGTATTCATCGGACTCCCTTTCGCCAAGCGATCAATTCACGCCAAGGGTCGCTGCACAAGGACTTAGTGCAATTGTAGTGCCACCCTGCCGCCAAGGATCGCCACTGGCCCGCCGCTTGCTTCCCTTGAGGAATGGCCCTCCCGCTGATCGACGTCCACACCCACATGTACCTGCCACGCTACGTCGCACTGCTGCGCGAGCGCCAGCAGGTGCCGCGCATCGTCTCCCGCGCCAAAGGCGATCGGTTGATCATCCTGCCCGACGAAGAGGCGGATGGTTCGACCTCGGCCGGCCGGCCGATCGGCAGTGAGTTCTATGAGGTGAGCCGCAAGCTCGCCTTCATGGACCAGCATGGTATCGCCGTCTCGGTCGTGAGCTCGGCCAATCCCTGGATCGATTTCGTGGAGCCGGCCGAGGCGCCGGCACTTGCCGCCCAGCTCAACGAGGATCTCGAATCGATCTGCGCCGCGTCCAATGGTAGGCTCTATGGCTTCGGCGTGCTGGCGCTGCAGCGGCCCGAGACCTGTGCCGCCGAGCTGAAGCGCATCGCCGGCCTGCCGCATATGCGCGGCATCATCATCGGCTCGGCCGGACGCGGGCGCGGTCTCGACGATCCCGACTTCGAGCCGATCTGGAAGGCCGCCGCCGACCTCGATCTCTTCGTCTTCATCCATCCCCACTACGGCATCGGACACAGCCTCTTCCCCGACACCGGCCATGCGCTGCTGCTGGCGCTGGGCTTCACCTTCGAGACCTCGATCGCGGTGTCGCTCCTCATCCTGCGCGGCGTGCTGGAACGCCATCCCGCGTTGAAGCTGCTGATCGCCCATGCCGGCGGCACGCTGCCCTATCTCGCCGGGCGCCTGGACTCCTGCGTGAAGAACGACATCTCCAAGGATTTCGGCCTGTCCAAGCCGCCCAGCCACTATCTGCACCAGTGCTGGTTCGACGCCATCGCCTATCACGCGCCGGCACTGGCGGCGCTCACTGCCTTCGCCGATCCGGCCAAGATCATGTTTGGCACCGACCATCCGTTCTTCCGTCCTCACGTGACAGACGACGTGCTCGACAAGACGACCTGGCCCTCGCCCGAGGAGAATCTTGCGGCGCTGTCGGCCATGAGCCCCGAGGTGCAGAAGGCGATCGCCTACGAGAACGGCCTGAAGGCCTTCGGCATCGCGCTGCCTTAGCGGCTGTCGTAGATCCGGATGACGACCGCTTCGAGCGCGAGGAAGAAGGTGAACAGCACGATGCCGACGCCGCACAGCAGCAGGATGCTGGCGAGCAGCAATGCGGTCTCGAAATTGTTGGCCGAGAACAGGATGATGTAGCCCAGCCCCACCTGGGCGGTGATGAACTCGCCCAGCACCACGCCGATCACCGCGAAGGTGACGCCGATGCGCAGGCCGCTGAAGATATGCGGCAGGGCGAAGGGGAATTTTACGCGCAGGAACATCTGCGCGCGCGACATCATCAGGGAGCGGCAGAGCCGCTCGTAGTTGGGCGGTGCGGCCTGCAGGCCGGCGATGGTCGCCACCACGACGGGGAAGAAGGCGATGAAGACGGAGAAGATCACGTTGGCGGCAAAGCCGGTGCCGAACCACAGCAGGAAGACCGGCGCCAGCGCCACCTTGGGAATGAGCTGGAAGAAGACGATGGTGGGATAGACCGCCTGCATCAGCGTGCGCGAATAGGAGACGGCGGCGCCGAGCGCGATGCCAAGAGCTGCGGCCAGCACAATGCCGGCAACGGCACCCCAGAAGGTGGGCTGCGCCTGGTCCAGCAGGATACTCAGCGAGCGCATCAGCGTGTCGAACACCTTGCTCGGGGCGGGCAGGAGACGTGCGCTCACCAGCCCGTTGCGGCTGGCCAGCTCCCAGCCGCCGAACAGCAGCGTCGCCGCGGCCAGCGGTGGTGCGATCAGCCTTGCGCCGTCGCGACCAAGGCCGGCGAAATCCGGCCAGGTGAGGCGGCGCAGCGGCAGGCCGATGTCGGTCATTCGCCGTGCCAGCGCCGGACGGCGACTTCGCCCGCGTGGACCGCGCCGTAACAGGCGAGGCCGATGACGCAGAGCATCGTGATCGCGGCCAATATGAGGTCGGTCTGCAGCAGGGCCGCGCTCTTCAGGATGAGGAAGCCCAGGCCTTCCGAGGAGGAGATGAATTCGGCCACGATGACGCCGATCACCGCCAGCGTGATGGCGATCTTGAGGCCGGCGAAGAGGTAGGGCATCGAGGCCGGCAGGCGGACCAGCCAGAAGGTCCGCCACGGCGTCGCCGTCAGGCCGCGACAGAGGCGCACGAGAGAACGGTCGGTCGAGTCGACGCCGGCCATCATGGCGATGAAGATCGGGAAGAAGCCGATGAAGGTGGCGATGGCCAGGCGCGACGGCCAGCCGATGCCGGCCCAGACGATGAAAAGCGGCGTCCAGGCGATCTTCGGCACGAGCTGGATGACCACGACCAGCGGATAGATGGCGTCGCGCAGCAGGCGGCTGAAGGAGAGCAGCGAGGCGAGGCCTATGCCAAAGACGGTCGCGAGCGCGAAGCCCGCCAGCGTGTCGCGCATCGTCGGCACCGTCTGCTGCCAGATGACAGCGAAGTTGCCGGTGAGGGCGGCTGCGATGTCCGAGGGCGCCGGCAGGATCACCTTGGGGTAGTTGAAGGCAACGACCAGCCCCTGCCACAGCAGCAAGAGGCCAATGGCGAAGGCCGTCGGCAGCAGTAGCGGGCGCAGGCGGGCCACGG
Source organism: Rhodospirillales bacterium (assembly GCA_947469635.1). Lineage (GTDB taxonomy): Bacteria > Pseudomonadota > Alphaproteobacteria > Reyranellales > Reyranellaceae > Reyranella. The sequence goes on from CANIRG010000001.1 coordinate 67,380, forward strand.
TCGTCATCAGTGCGGTACGTGCTCGATCTTGCCGCGCAGATGGCCGCAGATCTTGTTGAACTCGACCGTCTCGCCGATCTCCAGGCCACGCGGCCGGGCGAAGGGGATGCGGATATCCTCGACAATGCGGCCGGGACGGCGGCTCATCACCAGCACACGGTCGGCGAGATAGACGGCCTCGCGGATGGAGTGGGTGACGAACAAGGCCGTGTGGCGATGATCCTGCCACATCTTCATCAGCACCAGGTTCATCTCGTCGCGCGTGATGGCGTCGAGCGCGCTGAAGGGCTCGTCCATCAGCAGCAGGTCGGGCTCGTAGACCAGCGCGCGGCAGATGGCGACGCGCTGGCGCATGCCGCCCGAGAGCTGGCGGGGCTTGTGGTCGTGGAAGCCGCGCAGGCCCACTTCATCCAGCAGCGCCGCGGCGCGGTCGACGGGTGGGTTGGCCGCCTGGCGTTGCGCCGCCAGGAAGGGGAACAGAACGTTGTCGAGCGCGCTCTTCCACGGCAGCAGCGTCGGGTCCTGGAACATGATGCCGGTTTCGGCGCGCGGCGCGGTCATGGCCCGGCCCGCCACTTCGATCCGGCCGGCACTCGGCGCATCGAGGCCTGCGATCATCATCAGGAGCGTGCTCTTGCCGCAACCCGATGGTCCCAGCAGGGCCACGAACTCGCCGGCCTTGACCGTGAAGGAGCTGGGCGCCACCGCCTCGACCCGCTGGCGCGTGCCTTCGTTGTAGACCTTGCTCAGTCGGTCGACGATGACGTAGTCGGCGCCGGCGGCGTTCATCCCAGCGCGTACTTGCTCGACGCCGCCTTAGCCTTGCTCCATTCGGCCTCGGAGAGCTTCAGCTTGCCCACGAACTCGTTGGTGTAGAGCGCGGCGGGATCGGGCTTCTTGTCGCCCGCGGCGCCGGCGTTCTCGAAGATCAGGTCGGTCATCTTGGCGTAGACCGCCGGATCGGCGTAGCCCACGCCCTTGTCCATCGCCTCCTTGGAGACGTAGTTGGCGGCCCACACGCCCATGCCGATCTCGAGCTGCTCCTTGGCCGTGGAGGCGAGCCGCAGCTCCGGCACTTCCTTGAACAGGATCTCGATCGTCTCCGCGGGATTGAGCAGCGCGAACTTCACGCCTTCGGCCAGGCCCATCGTCATTGCCTCGCACACCGACTTTTCCTTGGCGAAGTATTCTGGCGTGGTGGTGAGGGAGTGGGCATAGAACGGCAGGCCGAACTTGCTGTAGAGGAAGACGCGCGGGTTGATGCCGGCGGCGATGATCTTGGGCAGGGCGCTCGCCACGAAGCAGGTGATGGCGTCGCACTGGTTCTCGATCAGCGCCACCTCGCGCACCTTGTTGTCGAGCGAGATCGACTGGATGTCGGTCATGGCGAGGCCGACGTTCTTCAGGAACGCCGGCAGGAAGGGATACTCGCCCGAGGTCAGCGTCGAGCCCACCTTCTTGCCCTTGAGGTCGGCCGGCACCTTGATCGAGGACTCCGGCCGCACTGCCACGCCCATGGTGGTGTCGTAATTGAAGCAGCCGAGCGACAGCAGCGGCAGGCCCTTCACCGCCTGCTGGATCGAGTTGGGGGCGGCGGGGATGCCGAACTCGTACTTGCCCTGGGCGATCGCCTGGGTGGCGGCGGCAGAGCCTGTGCCCTTCTCGATGACCACGTCGATGCCGGCCTTGGTCCAGAACTGCTTGGCGGCGTAGGACCAGATGTTGGCGCCCTCGGGCAGCCAGCCCAGCGTGTACTTCACCGTCACCTTCTTCTGCGCGAAGACGGTCTTGGGCATGAAGCCGGCGCCGGCGGCGAGGGCGCTTGCCGCGACGAAAGTGCGGCGGGATAGTGCTTTCCGGGCTTTGGTCATGGAGCGTCCACCTCTACGATCAGATGGCTTCCGCGACGCAACATGCATGCCAATGGCACACGACTTGCTGACCCCGAGATCATGAGTTCAGGCGATCTGGCTATCCTCGATGCTCGGGTCCGGCGGGACATCGAGATGACGGCGCATCCCCGCATGGAGTGGATGGTGCCGCGGCTTTATCGCGGCCGGCCGGCGCTCGATGCGCTGATCGTCGGCGCCGGCCAGTCGGGCATGTGCATCGGGTTTGCGCTGATGCGCGAGCGGGTGCGCAACATCCTGCTGATCGACCGCGCGCCGGAGGGCCGGGAGGGGATCTGGTCGGCCTTCGCCCGCATGCCGACTCTGCGCAGCCCCAAGGACCAGACCGGTCCCGACCTTGGCATGCCGAGCCTCACCTTCGAGGCCTGGTATGATGCCGTGAAGGGCCCCGGCAGCTTCGCTGGCCTCGGCCTGATCCCGACCGACGCCTGGCACGATTATCTGCAATGGTACCGCCGCGTGCTGGCGCTGCCGATCCGCAACGACGTCGCCGCCACGGCGATTGCGCCGGCCGAGCTCGACGACGGCGGGCGTTGCCTGCTGGTCACGCTCTCCACCGGCGAGGTGCTGGCGGCGCGCAAGCTGGTGCTGGCGACCGGCCAGGACGGCACCGGCGAATGGTGGATGCCGGATTTCGTGCGCGCCCTGCCGCCCGATCGTCGCGCCCACACCTGCGAGGCGATCGACTTCGAGCGGCTGCGCGGCCGCACGGTAGCGGTCTTGGGCACCGGTGCTTCGGCGATGGACAATGCCGCCGTGGCGCTGGAGCACGGCGCCGACGTCCATCTCTTCTGCCGCCGCGCCGAGCCCTCGGTGGTGCAGCGCTACCGCTGGCTCACCTTCGCGGGGTTCCTGAGGCATCTGGGCGAGATGCCCGACGAGTGGCGCTGGCGGATCATGCGCAACATCCTGAGCGCCCGCGAAGGATTTCCGGCCGACACCTACAGGCGCGTGATGGCCTTCCCCAACTTCACCATGCAGCTCGGCCGCAACTGGACCGATGCGCGGATGGAGGACGGACGCATCCGGCTCGAGACGGAGCGCGGGCCCTTCCACGCCGACTATGCGATCTGCGGCACCGGCATCCGCCAGGACGTGCATCTGCGGCCGGAGCTGGCGGGGTTCGCGGGCAAGATCGCGCTGTGGAGCCATCGCTACACGCCACCGCCCGGCGAGGACGACGAGCTGCTCGGCGCCTATCCCTACCTCGGCCCCGACTATGCCTTCCTCGAACGCACGCCGGGAGAGGCGCCGTTCCTGGCCGACATCCATCTCTTCGGCATCGGCTCGACGGTGAGCTTCGGCCCGTCGGGCAGCAGCATCAACGCCATGACGACGGCGGTGCCCAAGGTGGTGGCCGGCGTCACCCGCGGCCTGTTCGCGGGCGATCTGCAGCGGCACTGGCAATCGTTGCTGGCCTACGACGTGAAGCAGGTCGAGCTCGACTGGAATCGGATGGAGCGCGGTGACTGAGCCAGCTACCCGGTGATCACCGCGTCGTCGGCCTTGTCCAGCGCCATCGCCTCGCCGTCGCGGATCATCTCGGCGAAGCCTTCGTTGGGGACCATGACGGTGAGGCAGTAGAGCTTCTCCGATCCGGTGTTCTCGACCACGTGGTCCATGCCCGGCGGCAGGACGAGCGTGTCACCCTGGGCGATATCGTAGGTCTTGCCGGCGCAATGCGCCCGGCCGTGTCCGCTCAGCACATAGAACATCTCGTGGGCCTGCCGGTGCCCGTGGAGCGGCGTCTTGCCGCCGATGTCGAAGATCTCGACCACCGACACGAACGGCGTCCGGTCGGCCAGCGGATCGACAGTCATGACGAACTTGTTGGTGTCGGCGGGCGAGATGCGCGCCACGCGGCAGTCTGCGGCGCGGCGGAGCAGCGGCTGGTCCATGCTAAGCCGTCCGCCGCAGCTCGGCGGTGCGCGCCTCGTCGATGCCGCGACCGTCGGCGGCGATGGCGACGGCATAGTCGCGTTCGGCGCCGGCTGCGCTCACCACACCGTCGCGCACGTCGCGCAGCACGCGCGCCGGATCGCGGCTGCGCGGATCGCCATAGCCGCCTCCGCCCGGCGACCGCGCGTGATAGATGCCGGGCCCGTGCCGCTCGACGCCGTACTTCGGTGCCTGGATCTTCTTGCCGTCCGCCAGCGTGAGGATCACCTCGCCACCTGCGCCAGCGCGACCGCCGGCAGCGCCGTAGCTCGACGGAGCGCCCGCGCCTTCGCCGCGAAAGGCATAGTCGGCCGGCGTGAACATCTCGACCTCGTAGTCGCAACCGGCGCCGCCGCGGAACCGTCCCGGCCCGGCGGTGTCGCAGCGCAGCTCCTGGCGGCGGAAGCGCACCGGATAGAGCTGCTCATAGGTTTCGAGGTTGGGCAGCGTGAGGCCGCCCAGCGTGATCAGATGGCCGATGAGATGGAAGCCGTCGCGACCCTCGACGCCGCCGCCGGCCGGCGCGCCCGCCCATTGGTACATCACATAGCGTCCGCCATCGTCTCGAATGCCGGCGGTGACGGCATGGACGGCCTTGGACCAGCCGGCCGAGGCGCGGTCGGGCAGCGCCTGTCCCAGCGCCTTCCACAGCGCGTGGATGATCTCGTGCGCCACGAACACGGTGTTCATCGTCATCGGTGCCGGTGCGCGGGCATTCACCAGCGTGCCTTCGGGCAGGCGGATCTCGACGCTGCGGAAGGCGCCCTCGTTCTTGGGCAGGTCGGGCTCGAAGAACGAGGCCAGCGACATGAACACCGCCGAGGTCGAGTTGGCGATCGAGCTGTTCTTGAAGCCGCGGATCTGCGGGCTGGTGCCGGCGAAGTCGACGATCAGCCGTTCCGCCTCGACCGTCAGCGTGACGACGATCCTGCCGTCGATCGGCTCGAAGCAATCATTGTCGACCGGCTCCTCGGCGCGCCACACGCCCTTGGCCAGACGGGCGATGCAGGTGCGGAAGCGGCGGTCGGCATGGGCCAGCACGCCTTCGAAGAAATCGTCGGCCTGGTCCGATCCAAGCTCCTCCACGAGGAGCGCCAGCCGTTCCGCACCGATCTGGGTCGAGCCGATCATGGCGCGCAGGTCGCCGTCGAGCGCCTCGGGCAGGCGGGTGTTGAGCATCAGCAGGCGCCACAGGTCGTCGCGCACCTTGCCGCCCTCGATCAGCTTCAGCACCGGCAGGCGGATGCCTTCGTGGAAGATCTCCGTCGCCGCAGAATTATAGGTGCCGGCCGCCCCGCCGCCGATGTCGGCCTGGTGGGCGCGGTTGCAGGCGAAGGCCACGAGCTTGGCGCCTGCGAACACCGGTCGCGCGATCACCCAGTCCGGCAGGTGGTTGCCGCCGGCGGTGTAGGGATCGTTCAGCAGGAACACGTCTTCCGGCTCGATACGGTCCTTGAAGTCGCGCAGGATGGCGCGCACGGCGAAGCCGCCGCCGCCGGTGTGGATCGGGATGCCGTCGGCCTGGCTGATCAGCGTGCCGCGGGCATCGGCGATGAAGCAGGAGAAGTCGTGGCTCTGGCTGAAGATCGGCGAGCGCGCGGTGCGCGTCATCACCCAGCCCATCTGGTGCGAGATATGGTCGAGCCGGTTCTGCACCAGTGCGAGCGTGACGGGATCGAGCGTGGCAGTCGTCATGGGGCCGCTCCGATGTGAACCAGAAAGTCGTCGCGCTCGTCGACCTCGAGCCGGTCGCGCGGACCGACAAAGGCCGTTGTGGTGCGTTCCTCGACGAGCAGCGGGCCGTCGAGCTTGCAGCCGGGACGGAGGTCGGCACCGTCGTAGATCGGCACCTCGCGCCAGCCATGCGCGGGATCGACCCAGACCTTGCGCATCTCCCGCGGCGTGGGCGTGCCGACCTGCGGCGAGCGTGCAGCGGGCGGCGTCCAGTCGAGCCGGCTGCGGCCGATCACACGGAGTGCGGTGATGTCGATACGACCGCCGGGCTGGATGTGCCCGAACAGACGCTGATGCTCGGCCTCGAATTTCTTCCGGGCGGCGGCGGTGTCGAGGCCGTTCAGGGCCACGCGCACCGGCCATTGCTGGCCCTCGTAGCGGAGATCGACCTCGCGCTCGAGGATCGGCGCGTCACCGGCGCGGGCTTCGAGCTCGGCGAAGCCTGCTTCGAGCGTCGTGAGCTCGACCTTATCGAGGTCGGCGAGGAAGACCTTCAAGTAATCCTGCCGCACGTCGGACTGCAGCATGCCCATCGCGCAGAAGGCGCCGGCCGCACGCGGCAGCAGCGCACGCTTGGCGCCGAGCGACCGCGCCACGTTCGTGCCGTGCATCGGGCCGGCGCCACCGGCGGCAACCAGGGTGAAGGTCGCGGGATTGTGCCCGCGCTCGATGCTGAGGCGCTCGACGGCATGCAGCAGGTTCTGCTCCAGCAGGCGGATCACGCCGGCCGCCGCGTCCTCCACGGAGAGGCCGAGCGGCTGGGCGAGCTTGGTCTCGATGGCCTTGCGCGCCAGCGCCCCGTCGAGTGTGACGGCGCCGCCGGCCAGCGGGCCGGGACGCAGGCGGCCGAGCACGAGCTGCGCATCGGTGACGGTGGGATTCTCGCCGCCCAAGCCATAGGCCGCCGGCCCGGGCCGTGCGCCGGCGCCTTGCGGGCCGACGTGCAGCAGGCCGGCATCGTCGACCCAGGCGATGGCGCCGCCGCCCGCGCCGACGGTGTGGATCTCGACCGAGGGCGTGGTGAGGTGGTAGCCGTCGATCACCAGCGCGTCGGTGACCGGCACGTCGCCGCCCGCCATCACCATGACGTCGCAACTGGTACCGCCGATCTCCATCGAGATCAGGTTGGCGGGCTCGCCCGGCGCGGCGCAGCCCTTGAGCGCGCCGACGCCGGCTGCGGGACCTGAGAGCACCAGCATCACCGGTCGGCTGGCGACGTCGGCCACCGACACGGCGCCGCCGTTGCTTTGCAGCAGCAGCAGCGAGCGCGGCAGGCCGAGCTGGCGCAGCTGCTCGTCGAGCGCATTGAGGTAGCTCGTCACCTTGGGCGCGATATAGGCGTTGACCACGGCCGTCGAGCCGCGCTCGTACTCGCCCATCGTCGGCATGACCTCGCTCGACAGCGAGACCCATTTGCCGCTCCAGCTCTCGGCGAGCTGTGCGCCGACGCCGCGTTCGTGCGCGCCGTCGAGGAAGCTGTTGAACAGGCAGACGGCCACCGATTCAACGCCCTCGGCCGCGAAGACCTTGGCGGCCGCGTCGACATCCTCCGCGACCATCGGGCTGAGCTCCGTGCCGTCGGCGCCGATGCGCCCGCGCACCGGCAGGCGGAGGTAGCGCGGCGCCAGCACCTCGGGGAAGGGCGCGCGATGGTCCCACTGGTTCTCGCGGATGCCGCGGCGGATCTCCAGCGAATCGCGGAAGCCCTCGGTCGTCAGCATGCCGACCCGGGCGCCCTTCTTCTCCAGGATCGTGTTGGTGGCGACGGTCGAGCCGTGCACGAACAGGGCGCAGTCGCGCAGCAGCGCGCTCAAGGGCAGGTCGAGCTGCTGGGCGGCCAGCCGCAGCACGCCCAGAACGCCCTCGCTGGGATCGGCCGGAACGGACGGCGACTTGAAGATGCGCACGGCGCCGGCTGCATCGCGCAGCACCATGTCGGTGAAGGTGCCGCCGACGTCGACGCCGATGCGCCATGGCGGGACGATGGGTGAGGTGGGGGGAGGAGGTGTGCTCATGAGGATTTGATGAGCCTAGCCGCTACGGAGCGTGCAAGCTACGCTTCAACAAACAGGAGAGGCACAATGGACACCAACATCATCACGCAAGACTGGATCGACCAGCGGATTTTCGACCTCTATGACGAGTACTGCCACGGCAGCATGGATCGCCGGACCTTCCTGCAGCGCGCCGCCGTCGTGACGGTCGGTGGCCTTGCGATGGCGCAGTCGCTGCTGCCGCGCTACGCCCAGGCCCAGACGATCTCCTTCACCGACGAGCGCATCAAGGCCAGCTACGTCACCTACCCGTCGCCGGGCGGCACGTCGGGCACGATGCGCGGCTATCTCGTGCAGCCCAAGGGCACGGGGCCGTTCCCGACCGTGCTCGTCATCCACGAGAACCGCGGTCTCAACCCCTATATCGAGGACGTGGCCCGCCGCGCCGCGACCGATGGTTTTCTGGCCCTCGCGCCGGACGGTCTGTTCCCGGTCGGCGGCTATCCCGGCAACGACGACGACGGCCGCACGCTGCAGGCCGGGCTCGATCAGGGCAAGCTGCGCACCGACATGCTGAACAGCGCGAAGTTCCTGAAGGCGCATGCGATGTCCAACGGCAAGCTCGGCGCGACCGGCTTCTGCTGGGGTGGCGGCACGACCAACTTCCTGGCGGCGTCGCTCGGTGCCGACCTCAAGGCAGCGGTACCTTATTATGGCGCGGCGGCGGAGACGGCGGCGGTGAAGGACATCAAGGCGCCGCTGCTGGTGCAGTACGCCGAGACCGACGAGCGCATCAACGCCATGTGGCCGGCCTACGAGGCGGCGCTCAAGGCGGCCGGCGTGCCGCACGAGATGCACATCTATCCCGGCACCCAGCACGGCTTTCACAACAATTCGACGCCGCGCTACCAGGAGGCTGCAGCCAAGCTGTCTTGGGAGCGCACCATCGCCTTCTTCAAGAAGAACCTCGCTTAGCGTATCGTCGCGAGGTCGCACGCCGCACTGCCGGAAATACCGGAAAGTCCGGGGCAAGCCTCGGACTCTTCCGGACCGCGCGTCCCGCGCGCTCATGAGCCAGAGTTTGCCGGCCGCCGTTTCCACCGTTTGAAACCTTTCCTCGGCCTCCCGAGAGTCTTCCAAGCCGGATCAATGGCTTGGCTCGGCGGCAAAACTGTTGAAACGGATGATGACCGCCGGACAACTACAATGAAACGACCGGCGTGATCTCAAATTCGTCGCTGCGCTCGATCTGCCCCACCGTGCAGCGTCTCCCGCAGGCCCCGCGCTTTCGGCGCGCAAGGCGCCGCGGGCCCGTATTTATATTGTGATAATCGCAATAATTTGTCAAGGAGTCTTGCGCTTCCATCTGAGCCTCCCCGTCTCGGCTTCCCAAGCGAAATCGAGGGACCTGCTCATGTGGGCTGCAGACGGGTGCGGCAATCTGTTGCCGACTTCGCCTGGGCCGTGGGGTAGATGGGTCCATGCTGATTTCGATCGTCGTGCCCACCTACAACGAGGCCCAGAACATATCCTCGATCTACGAGGATATCGCCGGTGCGCTTCAGGGCAAATCCTGGGAGCTGATCGTCGTTGATGACGATTCTCCCGACGGAACGGCGGAGGCGGCGCGCGCGCTGGCCGGGCAGCACGGCAATGTCAGATGCATCCAGCGCACCCAGGAGCGCGGGCTTTGCTCGGCCGTTCACTGGGGCGTCCAGGCGGCCCACGGCAGGTTCATCGTCGTCATGGACGGGGATCGCCAGCACGATCCGAGCCTGATCCCATCGATGATCGACGAGCTCGAGAAGGGCCAGGACATCGTCTCGGGATCGCGCTTCCTGTCCGGTGAGCCGGTCGAAGGCCTGTCGTCCGATTTCCGCCAGAAACTGTCGATCTACGGCAACAAGCTCATAAACCTCTTTCTCGGCACGCGGTTGACCGACCCGCTGACGGGCTTCTTCGCGACGTCGCGCACTCTGTTCCTGCGGTCGATCCCCCGCATGCAGGCGGAAGGCTACAAGATCTTCTTCGACCTGATCTTTCACAACAGGAAGGCAGCCCTCAAGGAGCTGCCCTTCCGCTTCCGGGCGCGAACGCTCGGCGATTCGAAAATCGATATCTATGTCTTCTGGCTGCTGTCGGCCGACATGATCTCGAAGCTGACCGGAGGCCTGATCCCGCCACGGCTCGTCAGCTTCGTCAGCGTCGGCCTCATCGGATCGACCATCCACTTCTCCGCACTATACGCGTGGATGGCATTCGGAACGGAATTCTGGGCGGCTCAGGCCCTTGCGACCGTGATGGCCATGGTCTTCAACTTCACGCTCAACAATATCCTCACCTACTCGGCGGACCGCCTGAGAAGGGGCGCCTTCTACAAGGGCCTGCTGCTGTACGGCTTCATCGCGTCATTCGGCATCGTCGCGAATGTCAGCACCGCCCAGTTCACCTATAGTCATTTCAAGTCACACACGTTCCTGGCGGCCTCCGTGGGTATTGTCATCGACGTCATCTGGCGGTTCGTGGTTTCGAATCGATTGATCTGGGGACATTCGTCGGTGTTGAGGAAAGCCAAATGACATTCCTGTCGGACGCCACCCGGACATTGCTTCGTCCGGCCAGCAATCTCCATGTCTGCGGCCTCGTCCTGTTCGTGTCGGCCTTGCTTCTGCTGGTCGAGGTGCTGGCTATCGGCAGCCGAGGCGTGTTCCTGCTGGTGGCGGTCGTCACTGCGGCGTGCGCTCTCGCTCTTGTTCATTCCGTCCTGGGAAGGGAGCAACTCCCCTTGGACGCACGCGTCGCTCACGCGGTGAGCGGCCCTCGCCAAACGCGCCGCTTCGACGATTCCTTCAGGCCCGATGTTCTTCCGGTGCTGCTCTATTGCGCGGGCGCTGTCGTCGCGATGGCGGCCTACTGCTATCTCGCGTTGGCACGTTCCAGCATCACGTCGGGCAACCAGGAGGTCATCGAATGGGGGTTGCTGGACAAGCGCCCGATGGTCTTCGCCTATCTGATGGTGGTGGCGTTCGTTGCCTTCCACCATGCCATGGGGAGGCTTTTCTTCGATCAAGCGCGCGCGGGCGCGCCCTTGGCCAAGGCTGACGCCGGCAAGAAGCACCTGCGATGGGCATTGGGCGTTCTCGGGGCGGTGGTCATTGCCGCGCTGGCCTATTGGTGGCTTGGCCTTCCCGTGCTTTTGAGCGTGATGCCGCAGGATGCCGACGCCCTGACCAGAATCTACGACCTCCATTCGCACGTCCATATGAGCGGCTACGAGCAGATGCGGCAGGGCGCGATGCCCTATGTCGAGGCGCAGACCCAGTACGGGCAGGGCAACCAGCTGCTCCTGTATTTTCTCATGCGCTGGGTGAATTTCAGCAATCACGGTTTCTACGCCGCCAATGTTCTTCTCAACGTCGTGTGTGTCGTCGGCTTCTTCGTCCTTCTCGAACGGGTCCTGGGATTCGGCTGGGCATTTGCCGCGTTGGTCGGATGGCTTCTCTGGCCCAGCCCCTATCGCGTGATGGATGTCGGCGGATGGACCGTGCTGACGCGCTGGATCGGCATTCCCATCCTGTCGCTGCTGCTCGCCTACACCCTCGCGAGCGCCGATATGGCCAGGCGCGGATGGATCGCGCCGCTGGTTCTGGGAGCGGTCTGGGGAATGGGCAGCTACCTCAGCCAGGAACATCTTTCGGGAGGCATCATCGTCCTTGCGCTCTGCCTGATGCTGCTGGGTCCCGCATCAGGAATGGGATTGGGCGCGATCGGCAAGTTCGGCGGGCTGTTCCTGGCCGGTGGCGTCGTCACCTTCGTGGGTCTCGTCGCTTGCTCTGCTGGCATCGCCTATCTGCCGGACGTGCTCCGATTGGCGAATTCGCGATCCGGTCTCGTGATGGCAGGCGTCACGAATTCGGTGTGGTCGGACAATCTGGGCGTATCGGCCGCCCTCAACGTCATACATGGACGGCTCTACAGCACGTTCGGCGCGCAGGGCGATCTGGCGGGACTGTTCCAGACCTACGGCTTCGCGATCCTGTCGATGGTGGTGCTCGCCTTGCTGGCGGGCTTCCTGCGCCGCCAGTGGAGCGCGACCGACGACGATGGCCGACAGTTCGTCTGGAAATTTACCGGCGTCGCCGTCGGAGCCTATGTGCTCCATCTCTTCTCGCTGCTGCGCTCCGATTCGACGCATCTCGCGGGGCCGTCGCTGCTCTTGCCGCTATTCCTGGTCATGCTGCCGTTGTTTGCATGGCGCTGCGTCCAGCCGGGTCGAATGCGGAAGGTCCTGCTGGCCATTTCCGCCGGCGTCATTTGCACCGCCGTGGCGCTGGGAGCCGCCGATATCGGCCGTCGGTTGGGCGAGGTCGGCACGCTTTGGAGGGCCACGGCCACTGTCGTCGCGAATTACCGTGAGCTTCAGCGCACCAGGGATCCGTCACCCGAACTCGCGGCGCGCTTCTCGCCGATCCCGAAATATCAGGCTGCCTTCCGCAACCATCGCGACTTTGCCGAGGCCGAGGAGCTGTTCGGGCTGCTGCACGGGAAACTGCGCGGGCGTCGCGTCGAGCTGGGGTTCTATGGTGTCGACACGCTCATCACCCACCCGGAGGCCTTCTATTTCTTCGGCGCGTTCCGCTCGGTGTCCGGGATCACCTCGCCCAAGAACAGCATCTGGCTGCGCTCCGAAGAAGATGCCTGGATCAAGCAGGTGGTCGGCGCCGAGGGGGCCTGCGTGTTCTTCGAGCCGAACGCCAAGGGCCGGCTGTTCGACGCGTGGCAGCAATCGGTGAAGGACCGGCCCGGGGTCGTCACGGAACCGATCGCGGGACGGCGCATGTATGGGACACTATCCTGCAAGGGGTAGCTTGCTGGGCGCGCGCCCAGCGACTAACCGGCCGGCTCGATCAGCGCGCCCGTCTTCTTCAGCTCGTCGATCTCGGCGGCACTGACGCCCGCCTCGGCCAGGACGGCGCGGGAATCGGCGCCCATCAGCGGCGCCAGGGTGCGGATCTCGGGCGGGGTCCTGCTCATGCGCATCGGCGGCTCGACCATCATGATCTCGCCCTCGCTGGGATGCGGATACTTCTTGAAGAGTTGGCGCCAGACGAGATGCGGGTCCTCGAACAGGTCGGCGGGGGTCGAGACCGGTGCGTTGGGAATCTCGCCCTGGTCGAGCAGCCGCACCCATTCGGCCGTGGTGCGGCTGGGCGCCAGCGCCTCGACCATCGAGTACATGTCGCTGATGTGGAGCGAGCGGGCGTTGAGGGTCGAATAGCGCGGGTCCTTCAGCACCTCGGGCCGCCCCACGATCTCGAAGAAGTTGCGCCAGTGCTTGTCGTTGTAAGGCAGGATCGCCATCCAGCCGTCGAGCGTGCGGTAGGGCTTCCGCGTCCTTGCCAACAGCCTCGTGTAGCCCACCGTGCCTTCGTCGCTGAAGGTACGTTCCCACAGATGCTCGACCATCAGCCAGGCGGCCATGGTCTCGAACATCGGCACCTCGACGAACTGGCCCTCGCCGGTGCGCTGGCGATGCATCAGCGCCGACAGGGTCGAGAAGGCGAAGGTGAGGCCCACCGTCTTGTCGGCGATGATGGTCGGCGGATAGCGCGGGATGTCGTCGCCGGCGGCACGGCCCATCAGGTCGGCGATGCCGAAGCGGGCCTGGATGGCGTCGTCGTAGGCCGGCAGCTTGCCGTAGGGCCCGTCGGCGGAATAGCCATAGGCGCCGACATAGACGATGTCGGGCTTCACCTTGCGGATCGCCTCGTAGCCCAACCCCAGCCCCTCGATCGCCTGTGGGCGCAGCGCATGCACGAAGGCATCGGCACGCGCCACGACTTTGAGCAGAGCGGCCTTGGCGGCGGGGTTCTTGAGGTCGAGGCAGAGCGAGCGCTTGTTGCGGTTCACGTAGAGATAGGTCGGCCCCATGCCCGGCGTCTTCCCGGGCTTGCCGATGTGGCGCACGGCGTCGCCTTCGGGTGATTCGACCTTGATGATCTCGGCCCCCTGGTCGGCCAGCAGCATCGTGCCATAGGGGCCGAGGATGATGTTGGTGAGATCGACGATGCGGATGCCGTCAAGCGCTCCTGGCACGGTGATTGCCTTTCCTGTGTGACGACGCAACTTGACCTATCGGCGACGCGGATCAAGCTCGCGGCGTTCCAACACGGCAGGGCTTGGCGATGTTTCATATGGGCTGGTTCGTCGGTCGCGGCTATTCGGTCCATGCCTGGAACCAGCCGTGGTCGGGCGCCATCGGTGCCGACTACATGCAGGCGGACCTCTACATCGATCTCGTGAAGGCGATGGAGCGGGCCTGCTTCGACTATGTGATGATCGAGGACGGCTCGTTCATTCCCGACGCCTTCGAGGGCTCGCCGGAATGGTACCTGCACAATGCCTATACGGTGCCCAAGCACGACCCGATGCCGCTCGTGCCGCTGCTGGCGCAGGGATCGAGCCATCTCGGCATCGTCGCCACCATGACCACGGGTTTCTATCCGCCCTATCTCGCGGCCCGTCTCGGGGCCACGCTCGATCATCTCACCAAGGGCCGCGTCGGGCTCAACCTGGTGACGGCGCACAACGATCGTACCGCTCAGAATTTCGGCCTCGACCGGCACCACGAGCACGATCTGCGCTACGAGATCGCCGACGAATGGGTGCAGGTCGTCGATGCGCTCTGGAATTCCTGGGAGCCTGGCGCCGTGGTCGCCGATCCCGAGACCGGCATGTATGCCGATTTCAGGAAGGTCCATCCCATCGATTTCGTCGGCAAGTATTTCAAGTCGCGCGGGCCGCTCAACATGCCGCCCGGCCCGCAGCGCCGCCCGGTGATCTGCCAGGCGGGCCTGTCGCCGGCCGGCCGCGAGTTCGCGTCGAAATATGCCGACACCATCGTGGCGCCGGTGCGCGACCCGGCGCTGGCCAAGCGCCATCGCGACGACGTGCGCGCCCGCATGGCGGCGCACGGCCGCAATCCCGACCACTGCAAGGTGATGTTCTCGGTCGGCCTGTGGCTCGGCGAGACCATGGCGGAGGCGCGGGAAAAGAAGGCGCGGGCCGATGCGGCGCTGGTGGCCAACATGCAGTTCCGGCTGGCGCGGCTTTCCTTCCTGAGCGGCATCGACTTCTCGAAGTTCCCGCTCGACGAGCCCTTGCCCGAGGTCAGGACCAACGCCTCGCGCGGCCAGACCGCGCTGATGACCAGCGGCACGGGCAAGAGCACGCTGCGCGAGATGCTGGTGGATCCGGCGAGCGGCGGGCTCGATTTCGTCGGCACGCCCGACAGCGTCTCGGCCGAGATGGGGGAAGCGGCTCAAGAGATGGGCGGCGACGGCTTCATGATCACCGAGAACGTGACCCGCCGCGCCATCAGCGAGATCACCGATGGCCTGGCGCCGGCGCTGAAACGGCGCGGACTGATCCGCGCCGCCTATCAGCACAAGCTTTTCCGCGAGAACCTGCTCGCGTTCTAGGCTGCTACTTGTCGAGCCAGAAGGTGTCGAAGCGCACGCAGTCGTAGATGCCGAAGTAATCCTTCGGATTGTGGCCCTTCACGTAGTTGTACCAGACGTCGTTGATCTTCTCCCAGGACACGGGCAGCACCGGCGGGTCCTGCTCCATGATCTCCTCGGCCTTGCGGATCAGCTCGAGGCGCTTCTTCGGATCGACCTCGGTGTCGATGCCGGGAAGCAGGGCGTTGAACGCCGCGTTGTTCCAGAAGCCGTAGTTCTGCGGCCCGTCCTTCTTGTACCAGGCATTGAAGTAGTCCGACGGATCGAGCAGCGTCGACACGACGGCGCCGATGGCGAGATCGAAGTTGCCGGACTTGATGTCGTCGAACCACACCGATTCCACGACCGGGCGCAGCTTGACCTCGACGTTGAGCGCCTGCTGCAGCATGGCCTGGATGGCCTGGGCCCACAGCTTGAAGGAGGCGACCTCGCGCACGAGGAAGTCGAGCGGCTGCTTGACGCCGCTGCCGTATCCCGCCGCCGCCATCAATGCCTTGGCCTCCTTGACCGCGGCCGTCGTGTCCGCCTGATAGCCGACGCGCTTGGCGAGCTCGGCCGGCGGCGTGGCGAACTCCGAGAAGGGATAGATCATCCCGCCGACCATCATCGGCGCCACGTCCTTGACCACGTCGACCAGCACCGGCTTGTCGAGCGCCAGGTTGAAGGCGCGGCGGACCCGGGCGTCGTCGAGCGGCTTCTTCTTGTTGTTCATCCAGGTGCCCTGGATGACGCTCTGGTAGAAGTCGGTCGTCGACATGCCGGGCGTGGCCTTGGCCTTGCGCGCGGTGACCGGGTCGACGATGCGGCCGTAGTCGACGCGGTTCGACAGCAGCGCCGAGCCGAGCTCGGGCGAGAACGGCAGGGCATGGTAGAACTCGATGCCGTCGAGATACGGCACGCCCTTGTTCCAGTACTTGTCGTTCTTCTCCATCACCCAGACTTCGTTCTCGACGCGGCGCTTGCTCTTGAACGGGCCGGTGCCGGGAATGTCGACGACGCGGCGCAGGTTGCCCTGGTTGTCGTCCAGCGTCTTCTTGCGCACGATCGTGTTCCAGCCCGAGGCGAAGGCCGCCATCATGAAGCTGGCCGGCCGCGACTCGGAGAGCTTGAACACCACGGTCTTCTTGTCGGGGGCGGTGATCTCGCTCACCGTCGAGAACAGCGTCGAGCGCGGGATGCTGACGCCGGCCGGCGGCTTGGAGATGCGGTCGTAGGTGGCCTTGACGTCCTCGGAGGTGAAGTCCGCGCCGTCGTGGAACTGCACGCCCTCGCGCAGGTGGAAGGTGTAGGTCTTGCCGTCCTTGGCGATCTCCCAGCTGTGCGCCAGGTCAGGGATGATGGTCTTGCCGCTGTCGCGCGGATCGCGCCGCACCAGGTTGTCGAACATGCAGCCCTGGCAGCCCAGGCTGTTGATGGTGCCCGACTGGTGCATGTCGAAATGCGGCGGCCGCGAGGTGATGGCGTATTTCAGCACGCCGCCGCGCTTGGGATTGGCCTCGGGCGCGGCGAGCTGGAACTTGGAACCGTCGAACTCGTTGGGCACGCCCTGGGCCAGGGCCTGCCAGGGCATGCCGAACACCGTCGCGGTGGCGGCGGCCCCCGTCATGAAATCGCGGCGATTTACGCGTGTTTGTCCGTTCTTCGACTTGCTCATTCCATATCCTCCCTTTTGGTCTTTGTTCGACCGAGCACGATGTGCTGAGATGGTTCGCCCATCCGTTGTGGGCCAAAAATACCACGATAGATTTCAGGGAGCCATCGTTTGAATCCGACCCAACCGGCCGTGCAGGCCGCGGGCGGGCCGGCCGTCGCGCCGGCTGCCCCGGTATTGCAGCTCGACAATCTGCAGACGCATTTCTTCACCGCGGTCGGCACGGTGCGTGCCGTCGACGGCGTTTCCTATGAATTGAAGGCTGGCGAGACGCTGGGCGTGGTGGGCGAATCGGGCTGCGGCAAGAGCGTTTCGGCCCTGTCCATCCTGCGCCTGGTGGCCAATCCGCCGGGCCGGATCGTGGGCGGCGCCATCCGTTTCCAGGGCCGCAACCTGCTCGAGCTCAGCGAGACGGAGATGGAGAGCATCCGCGGCAACGAGATCTCGATGATCTTCCAGGAGCCGATGACGTCCCTCAATCCGCTCTACACGATCGGCCGGCAGGTCGGCGAGGCGATCGCGCTGCACCAGGGCCTGTCGCGCGGCGAGGCGATGAACCGGGCCGTCGAGATGCTGCGGCAGGTCTATATCCCCGAGCCCGAGCGGCGGGTGCATGCCTACCCACATCAGATGTCCGGCGGCATGCGCCAGCGCGTGATGATCGCCATGGCGCTGTCGTGCAATCCCAAGGTGCTGATCGCCGACGAGCCGACCACGGCGCTCGACGTCACCATCCAGGCGCAGATCCTCGAGCTGATGCGCGAGCTGCAGAAGACCTTCGGCACCGCGATCGTCCTGATCACCCACGACATGGGCGTGGTGGCCGAGAACGCCGACCGCGTCGTCGTCATGTACGCCGGTCGCAAGGTCGAGGAGGCGCCGGCCGCCGACCTGTTCGACAATCCCGGCCATCCCTATACGCGCGGCCTGCTGGGCTCGATCCCCCATCTCGACACCGCGGCGCGCAGCGACACCGGCCGGAACCGGCTGACGGAGATCAAAGGCATGGTGCCGTCGCTGTTCAACCTGCCGCCCGGCTGCAGCTTCGCGCCGCGCTGCAGCTTCGCCACCGACCACTGCCGCCAAGAGACGCCCTCGCTGATGCAATACAGGCCCGGCCACTGGGTCGCCTGCTGGCATGCCGACCGGCTGCTGGGAGGCGCGTCATGAGCGAGGCGGCGCCCCTGCTCGAGGTCACGAACCTCAAGAAGCATTTCCCCATCCACAAGGGCGTGTTCTCGCGCGTCTCCGGCCAGGTCTATGCCGTCGACGGCGTGTCGTTCACGATCGGCCGAGGCGAGACGCTGGGGCTGGTGGGCGAGAGCGGCTGCGGCAAGTCGACGGTCGGCCGCACGCTGCTGAAGCTCCTGGAGCCGACCGACGGCACGATCCGCGTCGGCGGCGAGGACATCACCAAGCTCGATCGCGCGGGAATGCTGCCCTACCGGCGGCGCATGCAGATGATCTACCAGGATCCCTACGCCTCGCTGAACCCGCGCATGACGGCGGGCGAGATCGTGGCCGAGCCCATGGTGATCCACGAGTCCGGCACGCCGCAGGAGCGACGCGAGCGCACCGCGGCCCTGTTCCAGCGCGTCGGCCTGCGGCCCGAGGCGGCGGCCTACTATCCGCACGAATTCTCCGGCGGCCAGCGCCAGCGTATCGGCATCGCCCGCGCGCTGGCGCTCAATCCCGACCTCATCGTCGGCGACGAGCCCGTGTCGGCCCTCGACGTGTCGATCCAGGCGCAGATCATCAACCTGCTGATGGACCTGCAGGACGAGTTCAAGCTCTCCTACCTGTTCGTCGCCCACGACCTCGCCGTGGTGGAGCACATCAGCCACCGCGTCGCGGTGATGTATCTCGGCCGCATCGTCGAGATGACGGACAAGAAGAGCCTGTTCGAGATGCCGCTGCATCCCTACACCGAGGCGCTGCTCTCCGCCGTGCCGATCCCCAAGGCCAGTGCCCGCGGCCGCAAGCGGGTGATCCTGACGGGCGACGTGCCGAGCCCGATCAATCCGCCCCCGGGCTGCCACTTCCATGCCCGCTGCCCTTACGCCATGCCGCGCTGCAAGACCGACGTGCCGGCCCTGCGCGAGGTGACGCCGGGCCATTTCGCCTCCTGCCACCTGCACGATGGTGGCGTCAGGTTTCCCCTGCAGGCGGCTGCATGACTTTCCTCCCCATTCAAATGGGGAGGTGGCGCCGTCATACGGCGTCGAAGGCGTCACGAGTCAAATCGCGCCGCTGACCCCTCCGTCAGCGTAGACGCTGACACCTCCCCCGATGACGGGGGAGGAAAGCCGAGGATCAGACCGATCCCCTCAGCCGCGGGTCGAGCATGTCGCGGATGCCGTCGCCCAGCAGGTTGAAGGCGAGCACGGTGATGGTGATCGCCGCACCGGGGAACAGCACCAGCCACCATGGCGGCACCAGGCCGGAGTTGAGCGCGTCCGACAGCATGTTGCCCCAGGTCGGCGTCGGTGGCGGGATGCCGACGCCCAGGAAGCCGAGCGAGGCCTCGATGACGATGGCGACGCCGAGATGGGTGGTGGCGAGGATCATGTAGGGCGCGATGCACTGCGGCAGGATGTGGCGGAACATCAGCCGCTTGTGCGAGGCGCCGAGCCCGCGCGCCGCCTCGACGTACTGCATCTCCTTCAGCGACAGCACGACCGAACGGATCACGCGTCCGCCGAACGGGATGCGGGTGATGGCGATGGCCACGATCACCGTCCCCAGCCCGCCGCCCAGCGCCATGGCGATCGCCATCGCCAGGATCAGGTCGGGGAAGGACTGAAGGAACTCGATGATGCGCTGGCTGAACATGTCGAAGCGGCCGCCGAAATAGCCGCAGGCCAGGCCCCACAGCGCGCCGACGGTGGTGCCGAACAGCACCGCGCCGAAGGCCACGAGGAGCGAGGCCTGGCTGCCGTGGATCACGCGCGAGAGCGTGTCGCGGCCGATCTGGTCGGTGCCGAACCAGTGCTTGCCGTCGGGCGGCTTCTGCATGGCGCGGAAGTCGGACTTCAGCGGTGGGTAGGGCGCGATGGCCGGGGCGGCCACCGCCATGCCGACGATCAGCGCGGCGACGACGCCCCAGAAGGCGGAGAGCGGCGCCCGGCGGAAGAAGCGCCGGACGTTGCGCACCGTCGCGCGTAGACGCGACATCACGGTGGGCAGAGGCGGGAGGGAGGCGGTTACGGTCATGCCAGGCGGATCCGGGGATCGAGGAAGGCGATGGTGACGTCGACCAGTATGTTCAGCGCCACGAACACGACGGCGTAGAGGAACACCAGGTTCTGCATGACGAAGATATCGCGCTCGCTCACCGCCGTGAACATGGCGAAGCCGAGGCCCGGCGTGCCGAAGGCGCGTTCCACCGGCACCGAGCCCGCGAGCACCAGGCCTAGCAGCACGCCCGACAGGGTGATCACCGGCAGGAGCGCATTGGGCAGCGCATGCAGCGAGATCACCAGCCGCCCGTTCAGACCCTTGGCGCGTGCGGTGCGCACGTAATCCTCGCGGATGATCTCCAGCAGGCTGGAGCGGGCCATGCGCGCGATATAGGCGGCCTGGCCAAGGCCCAGGACGACGGCGGGGCCGATCACCAGCTGGAGATTGGCCACCGGATCGGCGAACAGCGAGGCGCCGGCCATGGGCGCGCGGTAGCCGAACCAGAACAGCAGGGCCAGCACGATCAGCATGCCGACCCAGAAGCCCGGCACGGCGAGGAACAGGATGCTGAGGAAGCGTGCGACGCTGTCGGCCACGGTGTTGGGCCGGAGCGCGCTGATGATGGCCACCGGGATGCCGACCAGCCACGACAGCAGCACCGAGATGAAGGCGATCTCCGCCGTGAGCGGCCCGCGCCGCAGGATCATGTCGGCGACGCTCTCGGAGCGGAAGAAGGATCGGCCCCAGTCGCCGCGGATGATGTCCTTCACCCAGGCGAGATACTGCATCCACAGCGGATCGCTGAGGCCGAGCTCCTTCATGTAGTTCGCGCGCTGCGCGTCGGTCAGCTTGACGAACCCTTCCGGCCCGAAGATGGCGACCAGCGGATCGCCCGGCAGGATGCGCATGACGACGAAGACCATGATCGACACGCCAACCACCGTCACCGCGCCGAACGCCAGGCGTCGCGCGATATAGCTATACATGGCGCTGCATGCCGCGCTGTCGTGGTGGGCTGAGCCCCATTTGTCGCCTCCCCAGGCGTCTATTCTTATCCGCCATCATAGGGGCTTATCGGCGCCCGTCGCTACGGTTATCGCTGGGGGAAGGCCACCTTGAAGCAGGCGCCGCGACCCGCCGGATTGGGGTGCGCGGTCAGGTTGCCGTCGAGCTGCTCGACGAGGACGGTCACCACCTTCATCCCCAAACCCCGGGTCCCCTTGGAATTCATGGTGAAGCCTTCGGGCAGGCCGGTGCCTTCGTCGAGCACGCAGAGCTCGAATTGCCCGGCTCCGTCGGATGTGAAGGTGATCTTGATCGGGCCCGCACCGTGCTTCTTTGCATTGGTCGCGAGCTCGTTCACGATCAGCCCGATCGCCAGGATCTGCGCCGTCGGGACGCTCGCCTCGGTGCCCGAAACCTCGATGTCGGCCGACAGGATGTCGGCGAGCTCGCCGCAAAGGCGATGGAGGTAGGCCAGCACCGGCACGCGATCGGAGCCTTCGTCGGCGAAAAAAATTGCGATGCACGCGGGCGACGGCGAGCACCCGATTGGCGGCGGTGGTCAGCTGTTGCGCCGCTTCGGCGCTGTCCACGGCCCGGCTCTGGAGATGCAGCAGGCTCGCCACCAGCTGCAGGCTGTTCATGGCGCGGTGATCGGTTTCGCCGGCCATGACCTCGGCCTTCGCCGCCGCGCGGCGGGCGGCGAGGCGAAGCTCCAGATTGTCCATGGCGATGGCGGCCAGGGCCCTCAGATGGCGGATCTGCTGCTCGTCGACCTGGCGGGGCTCGCGGTCCATCACGCAGAGCGTACCCACGTCGTGCCCGTCGTCGCTGCGCAGAGGCACGCCGACGAAGAAGCCGCAGTCGAACTCCCGGAGAATCAGCGGCTCGATGCCGGGGATCGCCATTTCCGGTCCCCAGCTCACCTGCGTCGCATCGAGGCCATGGTGCGACTTGAACCAGTGGCGGTCGTGGTCGAGGAAGCTGATGATCGAGATCGGCGCCTTGAAGAGATCCGCTGCGAGCGCGGTGATGCGGTCGAACGAGGGTTCGGGCGGGGTGTCGAGAATCTCGTAGTGCCTGACGACCTCGAGATGACGCGCAACCGCATCCGCCCGCTCGGCGGCCGTGGCGGGACTTTGGGTGGTTTCGACCAGATGCAACATGATTCACGCCCCCCGGCGGGGCACCGCGCGAGCATTGCCCTCTTAGATGAGCGGTACTACGGAACAGTAGACGTCGAGACAGTCCGAGTCTGTCCGTTATTGACCATCTGGCTAGTCGAGCAGCACGACGCTCAGGAGCGAGCTGTGAACCTGCAGGTGGCCATTGTAGGAGATGAAGCCCAGTTTCCTGAACTTGTTCATGAAGTGGCTGACGCGCGGGCGTGTCGTGCCGATGATCTCCGCCAGGGTCTCCTGGCTGATCTGCGTCGTGATCGGCTGCGGACCGCCATCTTTGCCGAGGTTCGCCAGCAGGAGCAGGGTTCGGGCCAGCCGCTTCTCGCTCGAATTGAACAGCTGATCGACCAGATCCTCCTCGACCCGGCTGTTGCGGGTGAGCAGATGGGCGATGAACAGTTCGCCGAAGGCAGGCTCGGCATGGAGGACGCGGACCATCTCGGCCTTGCCCACCCGCATGACCTCGCTTTCAACCATCGCCTTGGCCGTCGACAGGCGCAGTGGCTGGCCGATCAGGCAGCCCTCGCCGAAGAACTCCCCCGCGCCCAGGATCGCGATCACCGCTTCCTTGCCCTGGTTGGAGGCGACGGTGATCTTGATCCGGCCCGCCTGGATGTAGAAAACCGCGTCGGCCGGGCTCGACTGCTGGAAGACGACGCTATTCTTGCGATAGCTGGACACGGTACGGCCGTGATTCACGGTGGCAAGGAACACCTTGGGATCGAAAGTGGACTGAGCTTTCCTGGCCATTCCACCCTTCCGTAAGCGCCGCCCGGTAGGTGCAGTGTACGCTCCCCAGGGAGGCCGCACACCGCGAAATGCAAGCGGGACTGCGGTTTGCCGCACGAGCCGATGGTGCGAGAGTTGCATCCACGAGCGGTGGGGATGACCGCGTCGCCAGCCTGAAGAGAAGACCGCAGAAGAATGTCGAAACGACCCTTCCATCTCGCCTGGTTCCTCTCGCAGGGCTACGGGCCGAAGAGCTGGCGCGGCGACTGGCCGGGCAGCGACATCAAGCGCTGGATGATGCCCGACCTGTTCGTCGACCTGGCCCAGGGCATGGAACGGGCGTGCATGGACTATATGATCATCGAGGATTCCTCGAACGTGCCCTACACCTACCAGGGTTCGCACGACACCTATCTCAAGTACGCCGCCAGCGCGCCCAAGCTCGATCCCGCCGTCCTGGTGCCTTATCTCGCGCAGGCGACCAAGCGTCTCGGCCTCGTGCCGACGCTTTCGGTGTCGGAGTATCCGCCCTACCTCCTGGCACGCCTCGTCAACTCGCTCGATCATGTCACCGAAGGTCGTGTCGGCTGGAACTGCGTCACCGGCAGCAACGACGGGGCGGCGCAGAACTACGGGCGCGACAAGCATTATCCGCACGACGAGCGTTACGACATCGCCGACGAGTTCGCCGAGGTGGTGACGAGGCTGTGGGAGGCGTGGGAGCCCGACGCGGTCGTGCTGGACCGGTCCATCCCGATGTTCGCCGACGGCAGCAAGGTCCATCCCATCCATCACGAGGGCAAATACTTCCGCTGTCGCGGCCCTCTCAACGCGCCGCGCTCTCCGCAGGGCTGCGTGCCCATCTGCCAGGCCGGCGGCTCGCCGCGCGGCCAGCGCTTCGCCTCGCGCTGGGCCGACACGATCATCACCGAGGGCGGTGGCAGCGCCGCCAGCATGAAGGCCTATCGCGACGACGTGCGCCGCCGTGCCGTCGAGCACGGGCGCAATCCCGACGACATCAAGGTGCTGTTCCTCTGCCATCCGATCATCGACGTCACGATGGAAGCGGCGCGCCAACGCCAGCGGCTGGAGCAGGCGGAGTCGGAGCGGTACATGGACATGCAGCTCTCCGGCATGTCGCGCCTCACCGGCATCGACTTCTCCAAGTTCGACCTCGACCAGCCGCTGCCCGACCATCTCACCA
Source organism: Rhodospirillales bacterium (assembly GCA_947469635.1). Lineage (GTDB taxonomy): Bacteria > Pseudomonadota > Alphaproteobacteria > Reyranellales > Reyranellaceae > Reyranella. The sequence continues at coordinate 91,423 of CANIRG010000001.1, forward strand.
CCAACGGCCACCAGTCCTCGCTGGCGAAGTGGATCGGCAAGACGCCGCGCTCGATCGTGCAGAGCTATGCCCGCAAGGGCGGCATCGACTTCACCGGCACCGCCGACCATGTGGCGGGGATCATGCAGGAGCTGATGGAGGAAGTGGGCGGCGACGGCTTCCTGTTCTTCAACAGCTACTTCGACCGCCGCTACATCATCGAGGTGTGCGACGGGCTGGTGCCGGAACTGCAGCGCCGTGGCCTCACGCGGAAGAAATACGCCTACCCGCACTTCAAGGACAATCTCCGCGAGTTCTAGGATCTCCAAGGATCACCGAAGTTTGATCTCATTTGACAGCAATCGCCGAGTATGCGATTGCGAGTCGATTGCAGTCGCAATTGGGGGTATCAGAGGGGAATGAATCATCCGCCACGCGTCGCGCGGGCGGCCGAGCCGGAGGCGGGGGCAAGTCCCCTGGTCGTCGATAGCGCCACGCTCATGGGCGGACGGCGCGAGCTCATCATCCGGCACGGCGACGAGCAGTATCGCCTGCGTATCACGGCTTCGAACAAGCTCATCTTGACCAAATAAATCACCGGGGAGCCATCCCTCCTCGGTCAAACTGCCCAGCCAGCCGGTCCCCCGAGGACCTTCTCGCCAGCCAGGCTCCCTTTCTCGGCTTTTGGGGCACTCTGGCTATGACCACTCGCTGGCTACTTCACCTATTCATGGCGTCGACCGCGCTGGGCGGCACGCTCGCGGCGCCGGCATCGGCGCAGACGTCACCACCGGCCCAGCCCACGCCCGTACCGACCGTCCAGCCGACGCAGCTCGATGCCGTCACGTCCGCGGCGACGCGCGTCAAGCGGCCGATCGATGCCGTGCCGGGCACCATCTCGGTGATCACGACCGAAGATATGGACCGCGAGAACGTCCAGGACATCCGCGACCTGGTGCGCAACGAGCCCGGCGTCTCCGTCGGCTCGCAGCCCAACCGCGGCGGCAGCACCAACTTCGTCATCCGCGGCATCGGCGGCAACCGCGTGCTGGTGATCGTCGACGGCATGCGCTCGCCGGACTTCCCGGGCTCCAACCAGGGCGGCGCCAACTTCAACCGCGACTACATCGACCTCGAGAACATGAAGCGCGTCGAGATCGTGCGCGGCCCCGCCTCGGCGCTGTACGGCTCGGATGCGCTGGGCGGCGTGGTGGCCTACACCACCAAGGACCCGTCGGACTATCTCACGCCGGGCGGCCGCGACTACTATGCCAGCCTCAAGGCCGCCTACAACGGCGCCAACGACAGCTTCGCCGAGACCTTCACCGGCGTGGCGCGCGGCGGCAAGGTCGAGTTTCTCGGCCTGTACACCCGCCGCGACGGCCACAACACCAAGCTCGGAAACTCCTACTACGAATCCAACCCGCAGACCTGGGGGGAGAACAACTTCCTGGGCAAGCTGGTGCTGCGCCCTTCGGAGACCGATACGATCCGCGTGATCGGCGAGGTCACCGACAAGATCACCAAGACCCGCGTGCTCTCGTCGGTCGGCGACTCTCCGGTCGCGGTCGCCAAGGTCTACGACGAGTGGGGCAACGACCGCACGCAGCACTATCGCCTGAGCGCCCAGTGGGAGCACAACGCGCCGATCGGCTTCGTCGATCGCATCGACTTCATGGCCTACTACTCCGGCATGTACCGCTACGAGGACACCGCGACGCTGCGCGGCGCCGTGGCCTCCACGGTTCCCAGCAACATGCGCACCTCGAGCTACTCGTTCGCCCAGGACGTCTTCGGCACCGAGCTGCAGATGGAGAGCAAGGGCGAGATCTTCGGCCTGGCCAACCAGTTCGTCTACGGTGGCTCGTTCTCGTGGACCTACACGACCCGGCCGCGCAATCGCCAGCAGATCACGCTCGCGACCGGCGTCACGACCCCGATCGTTCCCGCGCCGCCGGCGCCCGGCGGCGAGCAGACGCCGTCCAAGAACTTCCCCGACAGCGACATCCTGCAGACCGGCATCTACCTGCAGGACGAGATCACCGCGGGCCGCTTCACCGTCACGCCCGCCGTGCGGCTGGATTACTACAGCCTCATGCCGAAGCCCGATTCGGATTACTGGCGGTCGACCGTCGGGCTGACCACGGCGCCGACCATCGGCGTCACCAACTACCTGTCGGCCTCGCCCAAGCTCGGCGTCATCTATCGCTTCACCGGCGAGTATTCGACCTACGCCCAGTATGGCCGTGGCTTCCGCGCGCCTCCCTACGACAGCGGCAACTTCGGCTTCAACAACTCGGGCGCGGGCTACCAGATCATCTCCAACAACAGCCTGAAGCCGGAAACGGTCGATGGCTTCGAGGCGGGCTTCCGCGGCAAGTACAAGGAAGGCTCGAGCTGGGCGCTGTCGGGCTTCTACAACACCTACAGCAACTTCATCGATGCGATCCAGGTCGGCACCAGCGCCGGCACCATCATCTTCCAGTACCAGAACCTGCCCAAGGTCGACATCTACGGCTTCGAGGCGCGCGGCGAATACCGCATCGCGCCGCAATGGGGCCTGCTCGGCTACTTCGCCTTTGCTCGCGGCACCGACACCACCACGGGCCTCGCCATCGACTCGGTCGACCCGTGGAAGCTGCAGGGACGTCTTCGCTACGGCGTCGCCGGCACCGGCTTCGGCGCGCAGCTGATCGGCACCGTCGTCGGCACGCACCACAACGTGAGCAACGAGTACTATTTCCAGGCGCCGAACTACGCCACGCTCGATCTCACGGCTTCCTACGAGTGGAACCCGCATTTCAAGGTGAATGTCGGCGCCTTCAACGTCACCAACGCCAAGTATTGGAACTCCCAGGACGTGATAGGCGTCGCGAGCAACAGCACGGTGCTCGACCGCTACACCAATCCGGGCCGCTACTTCGGCGCGAACCTGACACTTAAGTGGTAGTCGCCGCAGCCCTCTCTGCCGAGCGACTGCCGTCGCCATCGACTCGCGAGCCCCGCGTGTCGATGGCGCTATCTTTTGTGCTGCATGGGCTCGCCCTGATACCTCTCCTCCTCGCCGGTGCCTCCGGCGGGGCATCGGTCGAGGAGCCTGCCCTGCTGGTCGAGTTCTCGTTCGCCGCGCCGGCGGCGACGCCTGCGGAATCGCCCCAGGCGGCCGAAGCGCCCAGCCTCGAAAGCGCTGTGGAGAGTGCCGAGGTGCCGCCGCCCCCGGAGGTCCCGCCGCCGCAAGTTCCACCGATGGAAACCTCGGTGGACCTGCCCAAGCCGGAAGAACCGCCGCCGCTGGATGCTGCCGACCTGAAGCCGATAGAGCCTCCGAAGCCTCCACCGCCGCCCAGCCCCCCGCCACCCAGGCCCAAGCCGGCCACCACTGCGCAGGCAGCACCCGCCAAGGCGCCCGCAGCGCAACCCGCTGCCGCGGCTCGACCCGCCGCCGCAGCTCCCGC
>CANIRG010000002.1 GCA_947469635.1 Rhodospirillales bacterium
TCCCGCGCTGCTGCTCAGCGACACGATCTCCTCGCTCGCCAGCATGGAATACAAGATGGACGCGTGGGGCATCGACCTCACCGTCGGCGGCAGCCAGAAGGGCCTGATGCTGCCCACCGGCATGGCGCTTACCGGCGTCAGCGCCAAGGCGCTGGAGGCCTCGCGCAAGGCCAAGACCCCGCGCCACTACTGGAGCTGGGACATGATGACGGGCCGCGCGCCGCAGAAGTTCGTCGGCACCGCGCCGGTGCACATGTTCTTTGGCCTGGAAGAGTCGCTGAAGATGCTGGAGGAGGAAGGGCTCGACGCGGTGTTCGCCCGCCATGGCCGCCTCGCCGAAGCGACGCGCGAAGCTGTCCGTGCCTGGGGCGCCGACGGCAAGGGCCCGCAGCTCTACGGCCAGACGCCCGATCGCCTCTCCAACTCGGTGACCGCCGTGATGATGCCCGAGGGCGTGAGCTCCGATCCGATGCGCAAGATCGCCGTCGACCGCTACAACCTGTCGCTGGGCGGCGGGCTGGGCCCGCTGATGGGCAAGGCCTTCCGCATCGGCCATCTCGGCGACCTCAACGAGCCGATGCTGCTGGGCTGCCTCGCCACCACCGAGCTCGCGATGAAGACCGCCGGCGTCCCCTTCGCCCCGGGTGGCGTGGACGCCGCGATCAAGTCGCTGGCGAACTGAGCGAGACCACGCCGGCGTTCAGGAACGCCGCGATCTCCCGGTCGCTGCGCAGGCGCACGACCGGCACGTCCGGGCGGAATTGCAGCCGCTCGGCCTCGATGCACGGCGCGCGGTCGATGGCGTAGCGCCAGACTTCGCGCAGCAAGAGCCGGTCGAACTGCTCCGGGCAGCCCACCGGCAGGTCCGGCCGCCCGCCGCCGCGCGCGAAGGCCGAGCGCCAGAGAACTCGCCACAGGCAGAGCCAGCGTGGCCGCTCTATCACGATCAGCAGGTCCGCCTGCGCGAGCGTCAGATCGAAAGCGAGGCCGGAAAAGCTTCCGTCGACGATCCAGCCCGCCTGGGCGATCACGTCGGCAACGCGCGTCCGGAAGCTCGGCGTGTCGGACTCCTTCCACCCGGGACGCCAGTAGAGAACGTCGAGATGCACGACGGGCAGGCGAAGCGTTCGCCCCAGCGCCAGGGCGAGCGTGGTCTTGCCGCTGCCCTGGCAGCCGACGACGATCACCCGCCGCGGGCCGTCAACCCCGATCGCAGACATCGACCCATTCCGCCTTCACCAGCTCGGCCATGCGCAAGGGCGCGATGCGGAGCGCACTGTTGGTCGAGCCCGCCGCCGGAATGACCTCGTCGAAAGCCTTCAGCGAGGCATCGCAATACACAGGCAAGGGCGTTGCCAGGCCGAACGGGCACACCCCGCCGACGGGATGGCCGGTGAGGGCCACCACCTCTTCGGACGCCAGCATCTTCGCCTTGCCGCCCAACGCTTCCTTGATCTTCTTGTTGTTCAGCCGCGCATCGCCACAGGTGACGACCAGCACGACGCGATCCTTGATCCGCAGCGATAAGGTCTTGGCAATCTGCGCCGGCGCCACGCCATGCCCCGCCGCCGCCAGCTCCACCGTGGCGGTGCTGGCCGCCAGCTCGATGATCTCGATGTCCGGCGCTGCAGCAGCCAGGAAGGCGCGTACGGTCTCTACCGTCATCAGAACGCCGGCTTCTTGCCGGCGACGGCGGCGATGAACCGCTCGGGCTTGATCGCCGACAGCGCCGTCGTGGCATTCACCGTCGGATCGAGCTTGATGCCGAGCACCGGCTCGAAGACGGATTTGTCCTGGTTGAAGGCATAGAGCTGGCCCTCGCGCATGTTGAACCACCAGGCATGCAGGCAGAGATGGCCCGACTTAACCTGCTCCGCGACCCAGCGAAAGCTCATGAGGTTGCCGACGCTGTTCAGCACCGAGGCCTGCTCGACGACGCGGGTCATGTCCTCACGCGAGCGGCCTGCGAGGTCGCGCACCGCGAGGTCACGGACCTCCTGGGCAATGCTGGTCCAGGTCGAGAGATAGTCGTAGTCGGCGTAGACACTGTCGCGCCCGTCGACCAACGCGCCGATGCCGCCGCACAACGCGTGCCCCAGCACGACGATATGCTCGACGCCCAGGCCTCGCACGGCAAACTCGATGGCCGCCGATGTGCCATGATGGCGCGCGTCGGGCGGCACCTGCGCCGGCGGCACCATGGCCGCGACGTTGCGCACGGTGAAGATGTCACCGGGCTGGGTCTGGGTCAGAATGCCGGGATCGACGCGGGCGTCGGCGCAGGCGACGATGAGGATCTTGGGCGACTGGCCTTCCGTCGCCAGCCGCTCGAACAGGTCGAGATGCTCGCTATAGAAGCCCAGGCGGAAATCCGCGAAACCCTTGAGGAGCCGTTCCAATGCCATGTTGGTCCCTGAAATGACGCAAGAATTGCTCTACGACAAGCGCGGCGAGGTCGGCTGGATCACCTTCAACCGGCCCCAGGCGCGCAACGCGCTCACGTTTGCCATGTATGAAGGCACCGCCGAAATCTGCCGCCGTGTCGCATCCACCGGCGAGGTCAAGGCGCTGGTGATCACCGGCGCCGGCGACAAGGCCTTCGCGGCCGGCACCGACATCGCCCAGTTCAAGAGCTTCAAGGACGGCGAGGACGGCATCGCCTACGAGCGCAAGATGGACGTCATCCTCGACGCCATCGAGCGTTGCCCGCTGCCGACCGTGGCCGCCGTGAACGGCTTCTGCACCGGCGGCGGCGCCGCCATCGCCGCGGTCTGCGACTTCCGGATCGCCACCCGGAGCGCGCAGTTCGGCTTCCCGATCGCGCGCACGCTGGGCAACTGCCTGTCGATGACCAACTACGCCCGGCTGGTGGCGCTGGTGGGCCCGCAGCGCGTGAAGGAGATGCTGCTGCTGGCCAAGCTGGTCGACGCCCCGACGGCGCTCGGCATCGGCCTGGTGAGCGAGCTTCTGGCCGACACCGCCGCCCTGCACGCCCGCGCCGATGAGCTCGCAACGACCCTGGCCGGCCATGCACCGATCACCATGCAAGTCACCAAGGAAGCGCTGCGGCGCCTGCAGGCGAAGATGGGCGAGGAGAACATCGACGACCTGATCCGCCACACCTACGGCAGCGCCGACTTCCGCGAGGGCATGGACGCTTTCCTCGGCAAGCGCACGCCCAAGTGGACGGGGCGCTGAGGGACCGTTCCCATTAAAGAAATGCAAGAAAAACGGGAGCCGGCTACCGAAAGGATCGAGGCAGGTCTGACGCATGCGCCATGATAGGCCTCGTCGGATCGAACCGACGAATACGGTCCCTACTGCCGGCTCTCGCCGACGATACGTTGATTGCGACGCAGGGGCATCCAACGGGATTGCCTTCCCTGGTCGTGCGTCATCTCCGAAGTCTTCGCAAAATCCAAATCAAGAGGAGAGCAACTGCCGTCGTCGTTACGGCGCCCCATTGCATGAAGGCGGGTCTTTCGCCTGGCCCCATCCATGCCAGCCACAGATAGGGAAAATAGAGGCGAAAATCAAAACCCGCAAAAACGACTTACCAGAATGACCACGCCAGCAGATAGGTCGTGACCGCAATACCGCCAGCATAAGCGATGGACGATGGTTTCATTCGGGTGCTCACGCTCGGCGAGTGTCGCAGGAGTGCGGAGGCAGAAGCCAGCGCGACCCGGCGATAATGTCAAACCCAGCTATCATTGGAGCGTACCTCATGCGGATCGCGGGCCTGGAGGCCCGCGATCCGGAAGACATGAGCGCCACTTCAGCGCGGAGTTTACTCCGCGCGCTGTGGCGCGTTCCAATGAGCGACTCGACAATTTTCATCGCGGCTAGGTAAGCGGCATGCGCGACAGAGTGCAGAGGTATGCTCGTCGGCCCCAGAGAAACATCGCGATGGCCAATCCCTGAACCACCGCCGCGGCGACGAACACCAGCGTCGCCTCGGCGGGTGACAGCATGCGCAGGGCACCGAAGGCCGCCGGGGCAAAGGCGTAAGTGCCCTGCCCGATGGCCACGATCAGCGGAACGACGCGGGCGACGTCCTCCTTGGCGAACTCGACCTGGGCGATCAGCGGCGGCAATGAGGTGGTGTTGCCGATGCCCGCGCCGAACAGCAGCACGCCCGCGACCAGCAGCACGACATTGTCACCCGCCGCCACGATCAGGGCGAGCGAGCCCGCGATCTGCACGCCGTGGCTCACGCAGGCGATCAGACGGCGGTCGCTGCCGGCCGGCATCAGCCAGCCCACCAGCGTGCGGCCGGCGATGGCGGCGGCCGTCGCGGCGCCCATCACCAGCCCCGCCCACTGATCGCCCAGCGCCGGCACCAGCAGCGAGAACAGATGCGCGATCAGCCCGATCTGCGCGAACAGGCCGAGCGCCATCGCGGCGGCGAGCGTCAGGAAGCGGGGGTCGCGCCACAGCTTCCTTCCCGGGAGCGATGGCGCGCCTGCTACGCTCGTGGTCTCGCCCGTGTTGTCCGGCTTGCGCGAGAACACGAGATCGGCGAGCAGCCAGATCGTGACGATCATCACGGCGCCAATGGCGAGCGACGCCATGGGAAAGCCGACCCATCCAATGGCGGCGACCCAGAGCGGCGAGAAGACCACACCGCCGATGCTGGCGCCGTTGTAGGCCATGGCAAGCGCGGCCGGTCTCTTCTTCACGAACCATGGCGCGATGATCGCGTTCACCGCCGCCGCGCCCATGGCGACCCAGCCCGCGCCGCTGAAGAGCGTCGCCAGCAGAAGTTGCCACGGCTCGTGCGCCACCGCCCAGCCGAGCACGCCGACGGCGAGCAGCACGACACCCGCCTTGGTGATCGCGGGCAGGCCGAAGCGGCGGTAGAGCGCCGGCAGGTTCGCGACCACGACCGCGCCGACGAGGAAATGCACGGTGACGGCGGTCGAGACCAGCACGACCGACCAGCCGCGCGCTTCCTGCACGGCATGGAGATAGACCGGCGGGCCATAGAAGCCGAGGCCCCAGCCGAAGGTCGCGAGGACGAAGGCGCCGGCGACGACGCGCCAGCCGAAGGACGAATCTGCTTGCATGCGGCGGACCATGATGCCCCACCGCTGCCCGTCGTTACGGTCAGGGCCGAAGCGTCACTCTCCGACCAACGCATCGGCGAGCGCCTGGGCCTGGCGCACGAAGCCGGGAAACGCCGGGTCGTCCTTCGCGTGCGTGCGCCAGCAGTCGACGTAAGCAGTTTCACCCTCGGCCGCGATTCGGGACGCGTCGTCCGATTTGCCGGCGGCGTACATTGCCTTGGTCTTGTCCTGGAAATCCTCGAGCACGGCCTCGCATGCCGCGATCGGCTCGGGCAGCGGCTTTGCCTCGACGAAGGCGACGTAGGCCTTTCCGCCCTTGAGGACGGAGACGGCGATCTCGCGCGGCGGCCACAGAGCGCCTCCTTGGGACGCGAGCGCGAGCGCCGCGACGGCGACCGTGGCGCTCGCCGGCTTTGCGATGGGCAGGAAGGCGAAGGTATCCACGGCCGCGTCGCCCACGATGGCCTTGGTGTAAAAGCCGCCGGACCGCAGGGCGCTCTCCGGAGGGGTCGGCATCTTCTGCTCGCCGAGCCAATGAAGCAGCAGGCTCTCCGTGGTCACGATCACGGTACCTTGCGTATCGTCGCTGGCGGCGAAAGCGATGCCGTCGAGCTTGCCCGCGCCAACACCGCAGCAGAGCGTATCGGGACTGAAATGGCCGGGAAGAGCAAAGCCCCTGGGAGGCGCGACCGGACCGACGATGCGCCGCAGCCGGGCCTCGAGCGCGTCGCTCACCCGCTTGTACTCCTCGACGTCGTACTTCTTCTCCAGCGCGGTGATCGCCCGGTCCCGTTCGGCGAGATAGGCGCGCTCCTCGGGCGACTGGGCCCAGGCGGAAGACGCCGCGAGCAGCATGAGAAGCAGGATCGTGCGTCCCATCACTCCGCCGCGAATGCGTCGACCAGTGCCTGGGCTTGCCGGGTCAGGCCTGCGAACGCAGGCTCACCCTTCATCCGCTCGGCCCAGCATTTGACGAAAGCTGCTTCGCTCTGGGCTGCCGTTACCCGGCCCCGATCTTGCTCCCGAGCTGCATCACATGCGGCGATCGGCTCGGGCCCGGGTGTTGCCGTGACGAGCGCGACGTAGGCGCGACCGCCCTTCAGGACGGTGACGGCGATCTGGCGCGGCGGCGACGTCGCGCCCATCTGGGAGGCAAGCGCGAGCGCCGCCACGGCCACAGTGGCGCCCGCCGGCTTGGTGATCGGCAAGGCAGCGAAGAGGGTCACGTCGGCCTCGCCCACGATGGCCTTGGTGTAGAAGTCGCCGGTCCTGAAGGTGCTCTCCGAGGCCGCCGGCAATTTCTGCTCACCCAGCCAGACCCGCAGCAGGCCGTCGGTCGTCACGATCACCGAGCCGCCGGCCTCGTCGCTGGCGGTGAAGCGAAGACCATCGAGCCGCCGCGTCATCATCCCGCAACACAGTGTATCGGGGCTATAGGCACCAGGTTCGGCGAACCTCTTGGGAGCCGCGGTAGGACTCACGATGCGCCGCAGTCGCGCGTCGAGGGCGTCGCTCAGTCGCTTGTGCTGGGCCTGGTCGAACTTCTTCTGAAGCGCCGCGATCGCACTGTTGCGCTCGGTGAGATAGGCGCGCTCGTCGGGCGACTGGGACCAGGCGGAAGGCGCCGCGAACAGGAAGAAGACAAAAAGGATCGTGCGCATGATCACTCCGCGGCAAAGCTGTCGATCAGGGTCTGCGCCTCGCGTGGGACGTCCTTCTTCCTCGCATTGACGAAGGCGACATGGACCTTGTCGGACTTGATCAGGAAGGCGGCGATCCAGACCGGCTCGGCGCCGGGACCGCCAGAGGCAAGGAACGCCGCCGCGCTCGACGCCGCGGCCGGCAGGCGGAGCGGCAGGACGGCGTGTTTCCGTACCGGCCAATCCGAGGCGCCGGACCATTGATAGAAATTGGGCTCGCTGCCGAGATCGGAACTCACGGTCCGGAGATCATGGCGCTCCCTGCGCCACTGCTCGAGCAGGCCCAGGGTTGTCACGATCACACGGCCGCCATCGGCCTGGGCGAAGGCAAGCCCGTCGAGCGCGCCGACGGGTCCCCAGCAACACAGCGCGACGCTGAGCGCGCCGCGGCGGCCAGGACCGACGCGCCCGATCAGGCCCTGCAGCTGGGTGAGCAGGGTCCGGTGCGCCCGATCGTAGTCAGCCCGAAACCGCGAGCTGTAGTATTCCGGCCGGCCGATCGTCTGCGCCTTGTTGTGCTCGTCGTTCTGCGATTGCTGGACGAGAGCAGCCCGCAGCTGATCGCGCGCCGCGAGATACGCCTGCTCCTCGGGCGACAAGGCCCAGGCGGGCTGAGCCGCGAGCAGGAGAAGAAGAGTCAGGATGGTGCGCATGGCTTGGGTCCAGAAGAAGAGTATCGTCTCGACGCTGTTCAATACTACTCATGTTCCTCTCCCCCGATAGGGGGAGAGGCCGGGTGAGGGCAGACGTGGCCAAGCCACTTTGGAACGGTATCTGATGAAGAACATCCAGGTCATTGATGGCGCCCAGAACTGCACGTTCAGCATCTTCCAGACCACCGAGGAAGAGTTCGCACTTCTGTTTCCGGAGCCCGGGCAGGACATTCAGTACGCTGAAGATCTACATCTGCTTCCAGGGCAAAGCGAAGTCGACGCTGCACTGGGGCGGATATGGGAACGTCCGATTCGAAAGCAGGATGCGCTCGGAATTCACGGGACGCTTTTCTATGAGCTCGAGCGATACAAGAAGTACCATCGCAAAAAGCGAGAAGACGCCGTCGACCCCCATGTGATCAATCAGGCGCAGCGCCGGCTTTTTGGCAGCGAAACGAGATAAAGGGGCGTAGTTGGAAGTGTTCGCCGCTCCCTCACCTGACCTCTCCCCCTGCGGAGGAGAGGAACATGAGAGCGACTAGAACGTCGCCTCGACACCGCCCAACCCGACGAACTCGCCGCGCGCCTTCGTGCCGGGCGGATAGTAGCGCAGGCCGGTCCATGATCCCGTCGTGATCGCCTGGCCGGCACGGATGCCGCCGCGGCGGCGGACGGCGTGGTCGATCATCCAGGCGAGCGGGCGCACGGGATCGACGGCGCCGAGCCCGCCCTTCTGGTCGACCTCGACCTTGCCGTCGATCGTCTGGCGCACCTGCAGGTTGGGCCAGTCGAGCGACTTCCAATCCTTGATGCTGTCGCCGATCACCAGCGCATGGTTCATCTGGTTGTCGGCCAACAGCCATTCGGGATCGGCCGACTTGAAATCGGCCAGGCGCGTGTCGACCACCTCCATGCCGACGAAGGCATCGCCCACGGCCGCCAGCGCCTCGTCGCGGCCGACGGGCGCGGTGCGGGCGGCGATGTCGCGCACGATGTGGAAGGAGATCTCGACCTCGACGCCGATCATGTGCATGGCCTTGCCGTCGAATTGCGCCGGCGACGTCACCAGCGCGCCGGCCAGCAGCGGTGCTGGATTGGGCTCAGCGGTCGGCGTGCGCGCGCCGACCTTCCAGCCGGCGACGAGGCCGATGGCCTTCGCCACGCCGTCCTGGACGGCGTAGACCGCCGCGCGATCCGGCAGGGCGAAAGGCACTGCCACCTGGCGGCCGGAGCGGCGCGCATCGAGGAGCGTCTGCACGGCGTGGGAAATATCGGGGGTCATGTTAAGCTTCCACCAACGACAAAAGAACCGGAGAGGAAGATGCCCTACGCCAGCGGCCGCGTCATTCACGACGCCGACGCTCACGTCATGGAAGTGCCGGGTTTCCTGACGGAGCATCTCGAAGCGAAATATCGCGACACCATCACCGACAGCGTGATCTTCCCCGAGGATCGCGGTCGCGGCCTGCACAAGCTGCGCAAGGCCACCCCCAATACCGCAGCCGAGTTCGACGAAACGCAGATCATGCTGCGCAAGAACTGGGACGCGCTGGGCTCCTACGTTCCCGCCGACCGGCCGCGCTCGATCGACCTGCTGGGCTTCGCCAGCCAGCTCATGTTCACCACGCAGTTGCTCAACTTCTCCTCGCTGCTCGAAGGCCGGGGCGACGTCGACACGATCTATGCCGTGGCGCGCGCCCATACCCGCCACATGATCTCCTTCTGCTCGGTCGACAAGCGCTTGCTGCCGACGGCCTATATCCCGCTGGCGGATTTCGACAAGACGAAAGCAGCGACGCGCGAGGCGATCGACATGGGCGCCAAGGCGCTGCTGATCCCCTCGCGCTGCCCGGACGGGCATTCGCCCAGCCACCTCGGGCTCGATCCGCTATGGGCCATGGCCGAGGAGGCGGGCCTGCCGATCGTCTTCCATGTCGGCGGCGGCGGTGTGCTGCTGGAGAAGGCCTATTTCAACAACGGCGGGCCGCCGGTGCCGGACTTCCACGGCGGCGACGACAATTTCAAGTCGATCGACTACATGGCCATCGCCTATCCGCCGATGAAGGCGCTGACGGCGCTGATCGTCGACCGTGTGCTCGACCGTTTCCCCAGGCTGAAGTTCGGCGTGATCGAGCAGGGCGCGTCATGGGTGCCGGGCTGGATGCGCAACATGGACAGCGCGCACACGGCGTTCTTCAAGAACGAGGAGCGGCTGCAGAAGATGTCGCTGAAGCCGTCGGAGTTCGTCCAGCGGCAGGTACGCGTGACACCCTATCCACACGAGGACACGGGCTGGATCATCGCCAACTCCGGCGACTCCGTGTGCCTGTTCTCGTCGGACTATCCGCACGTCGAGGGCGGCCGCAATCCCATCAAGCGCTTCGAGGCGTCGATGGCGGCGGCCGGGATCGACGAGAGGCAGAAGCAGGCCTTCTATTGCGACAATTTCATCGACCTGATGGGCGCGGGGTTGGCGCCGGAACTGCGACGGGCGGCATGACTTCTCATGTGGACCGCGAGCCTCCAGGCTCGCTTCTTGATCTCGTGAGCGGGCCTGGAGGTCCGCGGTCCGGACGACCAAGCGATGAAAGGCTGCGTGCATGAAGACCTACACGACACTCCTTCAGGAACAGACCGGCGCGGTGCTGAAGATCACCACCAACCGGCCCGAGGCGCTGAACGCGCAGAGCCGCATCCTGCTGGTCGAGCTCGACGATGCCTTCAAGCGCGCGGTCGACGACGACAGCGTGCGCGTCATCCTCCTGGCCGGCGCCGGCAAGCATTTCTCGGCCGGCCACGATCTCGGCTCGCCGCAGGAGATGGAGGACCAGAAGAAGACGCCGCTCGAACCCGGCTTCAAGGGCGAGTACCGGCGCATCTTCGAGCGCTTCTATGAGAACACCATGCGCTGGCGCGACCTGCCCAAGCCCACCATCGCCCAGGTCCAGGGCTACTGCATCATGGGCGGCATGATGATCGCCTCGGCCTGCGATCTCATCATCGCGAGCGAGGATGCGCAGTTCGCCGACCGCGCCGTGAAGTGGGGCGGCGCGCATGTGCAGTATTTCTCGATGCCGTGGGACCTCGGCCCGCGCAAGGCCAAGGAGTATCTCTTCACCGGCGATTTCATGTCAGCGGCGGATGCGGAGAAAGCCGGGCTGGTGAATCGCGTCGTGCCGCGGGCAAAGCTCGAGGAGGAGACGATGGCGCTCGCCCAGAAGATCGCCGAACGCGATCCTTTCGCGCTGAAGTTCGCCAAGGCGTCGGTCAACGAGACACAGGACGCCCAGGGCTTCCGCGCCGCCATGGAGGGCGCCTTCAAGAATTACATGATGACCATCCCGCATCGCATCGAGATGGGCACCTATGGGCCGAAGGCGCGGGAAAAGAACCCGAAGGACCGCTTCGCCGTCCTCAACCCCAAGAAGGCCGGCTGATCAGAAGAACTTTCCGAACCAGTCGAGCGTCGCGTCGGGCGCTTCCTCGGCGATGTAGTGGCCCGCCGCCACGGCATCGCCGGTGACGGTGTTCGAGCAGTAGGCGCGCCAGATCGCCAGCGCATCGTACCATTCGCCGATCTTGCCCTTGCTGCCCCACAGCACGAGCATCGGGCACTGCACCTTCTTCCCGGCCTGCCGGCTGGCGCGATCGTGCTCCAGGTCGATGGTTGCCGCGGCGCGATAGTCCTCGCACATGCCGCGGGTCGTGTCGGGCTGGCGCGCGAAATGGAGATAGTCGGCCAGCGCGTCGGGATGGAAGACATCGCCGGGCCGCGGGCTGCGCGCGGTGTGGCCGTGGAACCAGGTGTCCGGTGCAGCGCTGATCACGGCTTCGGGAATAGGATGCGGCTGAGCGAACCAGAACCAGTGATAGTAGCCCATGGCGAATTCCATGTTCGCGCGCTCGAAATGCTCGAGGGTCGGGATGATATCGAGCACGGCGAGCTTCTCGACCCGCTCGGGATGGTCGATCGCCAGTCGATGGGCGACGCGTGCGCCGCGATCGTGGCTGCCGACCTTGAATCGCGTATGGCCGAAATGCTCCATCACCGTGACCAGGTCCTGAGCCATCTCGCGCTTGGCATAGGGTGCATGGTCGGTCGTGGCAGGGGGCTTGAAGGAGCCGCCGTAGCCGCGCAGGTCGGGCGCGATCACCGTGAAGCGCTCGGCGAGCTTCGGCGCCACGCGGTTCCACATCGCATGGGTCTGCGGATTGCCGTGCACCAACAGCAATGGCGGGCCCGAACCGCCATGACGCAGGCGGATCGTGCCGCCGGGAACCGCAACCTCGTGGAGCGTGAAATTCTCGAAGAACATGTTTCCCCGCCTCGAATGGCATTGCATAAGGCCAACCATGAACCCCAACGATATCACGCGCGTCCCCAACCGGACGCTGCCCAGCAAATCTTCCGTCGCCGTGTATCGCTTGCCGGGCGGCGGTGGGTTCCTGTGGGCGGTCGCGACCTCGCCCGACCGGACCCAGGACATCAAGGTGCAGACGCTGGGCTGCCTCGGCGTAATCGACGGCTACCTGAAGAACAACGGGCTCGACCGCACGCGCATCGTGAAGGCCGAGATCGTCGTCACCGACCACGACAACAAGCCGGCCTTCGATGAGGCCTGGGCGACCTGGATGCCGGACGGCAAGGGGCCGGTCCGCTCGTTCGTGCAGTCGATCATGCCGGAAGGCGACCTGATCGAGATCATCATCACGGCCGCCCTGCCCTGACCGGGCGGCCGGATATCAGCGCTTGGGGGTCGTGACCGGCGGCGTCGGCAGCGGCTCGATGCCAGAGGTGGCGCGGAACGACAGCGTCGTCACCGACCGCGCCGAGTCGTAGGCCTCGCTGCCCAGCGAGCCGGCCGTCGCGTCGAGATGCACGACCTCGATCAGATAGCCGCCGCGCCACGGCAGCGAGGTTTCGACGGCCCCGTCCGCGTCAGTATGGAACTCGCGCTTCCAGCCCGATTCGGCGATCAGCTCGAGCTTGGCCTTGGCCAGCGCCTGGCCCTTGTAGAAGACCTTGAAGGCGCCTGGCTTGCCGGTGGGCACGACATCGAGCCTGAGCAACGGGGCGCGCTCACTGAGGTCGGGCACGTAGCGCGCGGCGAGGCGGCCCAGCGTGCGCGTGACCTTGTCTCCCTGCTTGCGCTCGGCGACCCGGACCTGCTCGGCAATGACGCTGTCCTTGGCGCCGCGCGGGCCGCTGAGCAGGAACGAACCAGCGGTCTTCTCGACCTTCAGGGTGGCGCCGTCGGCGGCCGCGATCTTGGCCTGGGGCGTCGCCAGCCGATCGAGCAGGCCGGGCGAGGCTTCGCGCAGGTTATCGTCGAACTCGCCGTAGAAGAGGCGGGCGCCGCCTTCGTCCGGCTCGAGCCAGAGCGCGTGCGCCGAGGCCGCGCCCGAGAGGCAAATCGACAAGAGGGCCGCGGTAGCGAGGCGAAGTGCGAGCTGCATGTACATGTCCTCCGAAGTGGAGGACATGTACCGCAGAATCGCGAACGATTACCAGTCGCAGTTAAGTTCAGGCGGCGCGGCGCTTGCGCTCGGCCAACTCGACCCCCATCGCCTGGGCAACGGCCGGCCGGGCGAGATGCGTCCGGTGATAGGCCTGGATGGTCGGCCATTTCTTGAGGTCGACGCCCACGAAGCCGAACCAGTTGAGCAGGGTCACGAGGTAGGCATCGGCGACCGTGAAACTGTCGCCGACCAGCGTCTGGCGTGTGCCCAGACGCCTGGCGATGTAATCGAGCGTGGGCTCCAGCAGTGCCCGCGCCGCCACCTTCGAGGCCTCGGGTGTGGTGGGGGCGAAGATCGGCTGGAAGAGGCGCTTGTGCACCTCGGTGCCGAGATAGTTCAACGTGTCGATGAGCTGGTAGCGCTCGATCGTGCCCCAGGCCGGCGCGAGCCCCGACTCCGGCTTGCGGTCGGCGAGATACTGCAGCACCGACGCGCCCTCGTTCAGCACCGTGCCGTCGTCGAGCCGCAGCGCCGGCACATAGCCGTTGGCGGCGATCTCGTGGAAGTCGCGACCGTCGTCGGTCTTCTTGTTCTCGATGAAGCGCAGCCGGACCGGCAGACCGGCTTCCAGTGCCGTGATATGCGAGGCCAGCGAGCAGGCCAAAGGCGAAGCGAACAGTTCCATCGTGTTCTCCTTGTTTTTATGCGAGACAGTACAAAAATACAAAGCGCGACCGAGATCAAGATAATTATGCGAATCGGTACAGAATTCCCTGAAGACGCCCCGAAGCGGCAGCGTGGCCGGCCGCGCGGTTTCTCGCCCGAAACGGTGCTGGAGCGGGTGCGCGACGTGTTCATGCAAAAGGGTTTTGCCGCCGCCTCGCTCGA
This sequence comes from Rhodospirillales bacterium, assembly GCA_947469635.1. Lineage (GTDB taxonomy): Bacteria > Pseudomonadota > Alphaproteobacteria > Reyranellales > Reyranellaceae > Reyranella. The sequence continues at coordinate 13,771 of CANIRG010000002.1, forward strand.
CGAGCTGTCGGAGGCCGCCGGGCTGAATCGGCCGAGCCTCTATGCCGCCTTCGGCGACAAGGAACAGCTCTATATCGCGACGCTGCGCTACTACGGCGGCAAGGGTGCGGTCGCCCTGGAATCGATGCTGGGCGGAAGAGGTTCGATCGTCGAGCGCCTGAATCGCGTCTACGCCGCAGCCGTCGGCCTCTACACCGCCCCGCCCCATGCGCCGGGCTGCATGATCATCGGCACGGCAACGGTCGAAGCACCAACCCGACCCGCGATCGCCGCGGCTGCTGTCGAACTGCTAGCCGCAAACGAAAGATGCTTCGAACGCGCCTTCGAGCAGGCTGTCGCCGAACGTGAACTTTCGACCGACCCGTCGCCGGCGACGAGGGCGCGCATGGCGGGCGCCGTGCTCGATACCCTGGCCATCCGCGCGCGGCTCGGCACCGCGCCGGCCGACCTTCGGAACCTGGCTGTATCAATGGTTTCAGCCATCTGCCGTTGAAGAAAAATTCATGATATTTTTCAAGGCATGGCCATCAATAGCTCACGCTTCACATTAACAATGTTGATCGCGGTCGGCGTGACTGTTGCCACCGCAAGCGCCCAGCAGCAGCGGCCTCGTGCCACCGAGCTTCCCGCGGGATCCCTGCCGAGCTGGACCGGCCTCTATGGCGGTGTGGCCGTCGGCGGCGGCGCGATGGTCGATCGGGTCTATTCCAGCGCCGGCGGTGTATCCCTGAACTCCGATGGGCTGGGCGGCCAGGGCGGCATCGCCTCGATCTACGGCGGCGTCGACTACCAGATCCTGCCCCGCGCCGTGATCGGTGTGCTGGCCGAAGGCTCATACTTCGGCCTGGAAACGAGGACGCAGGCCCAGGCGCCGGACGGCTCGCAGGCAACGGCATTGATCCGCGGCAGTTGGAACTGGGCGGCCCTGGTGCGCGCCGGCATCCTGCCGACCCCGTCGACGCTGGCCTACGTGGTCGGCGGCTATACCGGCCAGAGCTTCCATTCCACCGGCACCGCCACCAGCGGTGGCAGCACCGCGTCCTTCGAGCGCGACGACACCTTCAATGGCTGGACCCTGGGCACGGGCCTGGAGGCCATGGTCGCCAAAGGCTGGTCGACCAAGCTCGAATATCGCTACAGCCAGTACGAGACCCGATCGCTCGGCGGCACGTCGATCGACATGCGGCCCACGACGCACGCGGTCCGCCTCGGCCTCGCCTACAAGTTCGGCGGCTTCGGCGAGAGCACGGCCGAAGAAGCTCTGGCGCCCGAGGCGCCCGTCGACTGGACCGGCATCTATCTCGGCGGCTCGGCCGGGCTCTCCTCGTCCGTGGATCGCCTGAGCGCCAACTTCGGCAACGCCAATGCCACGGTGCACGGCGGCGGACAGGCCCTGCTGGGATCGGGTTTCGCCGGTGCCGACTATCAGGTGACGGAGCGGGCGGTGATCGGTGCGCTGGGCGACGTCGCCTGGGCGGGGTCGCAGTCGGTCAACACCGTCACGACCTCGGCGGGCAACGCCACCATCACCTCGCGTCCCCCGATGTCCTTCAGCCTGATGGGCCGCGCCGGCTACCTGGTGACGCCCGCCACCCTGCTCTATGGCGCCTTCGGCTACACCGGCGAGTATGTCACCACGACCGCCACCGCCACGTCGGGAGGATCGACGACCACCGTGTCGCGCGACGACTACGTCAATGGCTGGACCGCCGGTCCCGGCATCGAGACGGTCGTGTCCGGTCAATGGACGACGCGGCTCGAGTATCGCTACAGCCAGTACGAGGAGAAGGCGATCCCGGGCGGCCTTGCCGTCCAGCCCTCCTCGCATGCGGTGCGGGCGGGCCTCGCCTACAAGTTCGGCGCCGGCAAGTCGTCCCCCAGCAACTAGGCTTGGCCTTGCGGCTTCCTCGCCGCGAGCGCCGCCAGCGCCGCCAAGGTGGCGAGCGCGCCGAACAGCAGAAGCGAGTCCGTGTAGTCGCCGCTCCAGTCGCGCAAGGCGCCCGAGACCACGGGCCCTGTCGCCTGCGACAGCACCTGCGCCGACAGCGCCACGCCGCGGATCGCACCGTAGCTCTCCCGCCCGAAATAATCGGCCCAGGCCATGGGCAGCAGGGTCATGACGCCGCCAATGCCGAGGCCAAACAGGCCGGCCGCCACCGCGGCGCTCTCCACCGAGCCGACACCGATCAGGCCGAACGATCCTGTCGCCAGCAGCAGGCCACATAGCGACAGGGCGTAGCGCGCAGGCCAGCGCCGCGGCAGGAAGCCGATGCCGAAGCTCGCGACTGCGGACATCACGGAGAAGACGCCGATCACCGAGGCGGCGACGATCGGCGAAAGGCCACGCTCGATGAGATGCGGCGCCTGGTGGAGACTCACGCCGGCCTGAACCGGGAAGACCAGCACCGTGTAGAAAGCGAGCAGCCAGAAGGCCCGCGTCCGCATCGCCTCGGCCCGGCTGTAGCGTGGTTCCGGAACGACCTGGCGATGGATGCCGTCGGCGGTGCGGTCCGGCACCAACCCGACGTCTTCCGGTCGCCGCACGAGGAACAGCCAGACCGGCACGAAGCCCACGATCAGCACCGTGGCGCCGACCGCCTGCCAGCCGGCGCGCCAGCCGCCGCCCTGCATGGCGAGCTGGGCCACGATCGGCAGCACCACCAGTCCCGACATCTGGGCCAGCGTGGCGATCGAGGTGGCAAGCGCGCGACGCGCCACGAACCAGTTGTTCAGCGCGCCATAGAGGCCGAGCTCGAACGGCCCCGCCCAGATCATGCGCGCGAAGCAGAACAGGATGTAGAAGGCCAGCAGCGACTGGATCAGCGACAGTGCCATGGTGGCAAGCCCCGTGCCCAGCACGGCGAGGCAAAGGATGAGCCGCGCACCGCGGCGATCCAATATCGGCCCGAGCAGCGGCGAGAGAAAAGCGGCCAGCACCCCGCCCAACGACACCGCGCCGGCCAGCTCCATGCGCGACCAGCCGAAGGCCTCGGTCATCGGCACGACGAACACCGACAGCACGGCCACCGCCGGCCCCTGACGCGCGAAGCCTGCGAGGCAGATGCAGCCCAGCACGACCCAGCCATAGAAGAACGGCAGGCGCGGCACGAGCAGGCGGGACAGGAGCGGAGGCTGCATCGGCAATGTCAGTCCAGTGTCGAACCAATACGGCGACGCCGACAACAGGAAAGCCGCATCGTCTGGCGGTTTGTCCGAAATGGCCGAGCGGGCGCGATTGACGTATAGAGGCAGCGTGTATTGGAGGGCGTCCATGCGTGCAATCGGGCTTTTGTCGGCCGGCATCGCGGTCCTGACAGCCACGACACTTCGCGCCGAGGAGTTCCGCTCGTCCGACGTCCTGCCGCCCGACTATCCGACGGTTCAGGCGGTGAACCATATGAGCCAGCTCCTGCGCGAGCGCACCGGCGGGCGGCACAGAATCAAGGTGACGGCGCAGGCGGCCGGCGGCTCCGAGGACTACGCCATCCAGCAGACGAAGATCGGCACGCTCGACATGACGCGCGCCAACGTGTCGGCCTTCAACAACATCGTGCCGTCAACCCTCGTGCTCTCGCTGCCCTATGTCTTCAAGTCGACCGCGCACATGCGCCATGTGCTGGATGGCGCGATCGGCGACGAGATTCTGTCGGGCATGGAAGCCGACGGCTTCGTCGGCCTGTGCTTCTACAACACCGGCGCGCGCTCCATGTTCACGCGGGAGAAGCCGGTCCGGAACGTGGCCGATCTCGCCGGTCAGAGGATGCGCGTCCAGCAGTCGGCCTTCTGGATCGCGCTCATGCAGGCGATGGGCGCGCGGACGATCCCCATGCCGCTGGAACGGATCCATGTATCGCTGAAGGCCGCCCTCATCGACGGCGCGGAGGTCGATCTGCCGACCTTTCACGCCTATCGGCTCCACGAGGTCGCGAAGTTCTACAGCCTGACCGAACATGCGATCACGCCGGGGATCCTCGTGTTCTCCAAGAGGACCTGGGACCGGCTGCCGCCGAAGGACCAGGCGATCATCCGCGCGGCCGCCAAGGAATCGGCCGCCTTCATGAACAAGCTGTGGGACGAGCGCGAGGCCGCCGCCCGCAAGGCCGTCGAAGCGGCCGGGGTCACGATCGTGAGCGACGTCGACCGCAAGTCCTTCGCTGACGCCATGGCGCCGGTCACGAAAAAGTTCATCGCCAGTCCCAAGCAGGAAGATCTCCTGCGGCGCATACAGGCTATCGACGTTTCCTGCTCGGGCTGCTGAGATAGTATCCGCAACCCGACGCACGGACGGTGCTGGCACACTACCTGCATGAACCGAAGGCAGTTCGCATGACGGTGATCCGATGACAAAGGCCAAGCGCCAGCTGCGCTTCGGCGCCTTCTTCAGCCTTCCGGGTTGCCATCCCACGGGCTGGCGCCATCCCGACGCGATCTGCGAGACCGACCTCGATTTCCGGATGCTCGCCGACATGGCGCGAATGTGCGAGCGCGGCAAGCTCGACTGCATGTTCTTCCAGGACAGCGTCGCCATTCCCGGCAGCACCGCGGTCTATGGCGCCAAGCCGTTCCGGGTGAAGAACGGGCGGCAGGCGCATATCGAGCCGATGAGCGCCATAGCGGCGCTGGCCGCGATCACCTCCCGCATCGGCCTCGTGTCGACCTGCACGACTTCCTACAACGAGCCCTACAACGTCGCGCGCCGCTTCCTCACCATCGACCATATCAGCGGGGGGCGTGCCGGCTGGAACCTCGTCACCTCGCAGGCCGAGGACGAGGCGGTGAACTTCGGACGCGACCAGCATTTCGAGCATGGCATCCGCTACGACCGGGCCGACGAGTTCCACGACGTCGTGGTCGGCCTTTGGGACAGCTGGGAGGACGATGCCTTCCTGCGCGACAAGGAAAGCGGCGTCTGGTTCGACTACGACAAGATGCACATCCTGCGTCACAAGGGCAGGCACTTCACGGTGCGCGGCCCTCTGAACGTGGCGCGCTCGCCGCAGGGCCGGCCGGTGGTGGCGCAGGCAGGATCGTCCGATATCGGCATGGAGCTGGCGGCGCGCACCGCCGACATGGTCTTCACTGCCCAGACCACGATCAAGGAAGGCCAGGACTTCTGCAACGACATGCGGTCGCGCGTGACCAAGTACGGGCGCGGACCTGAAGACATCCGCATCTTCCCCGGCATCATGCCCATCGTCGGCCGCACCGAATCGGAGGCGCAGGAGAAGTACGAGGAGCTGCGCTCGCTGGTCGACGACACTGTCGGCATCGCCGGCGTCGCGCGGCTGGCGGGCGGCGTCGATATCTTCGCGCTCGATCCCGACGGACCGCTGCCCGAGCTGAAGCCCAGCAACGCCGCGCGGGCGCGCCAGGAGATGATCGTCGCCATGGGCAAGCGTGGCATGACGATCCGCCAGATCGGCCGCGTGCTTGCCATGAGCCAGGCCCATCGCGTGCTCTACGGCACGCCCAAGCAGCTGGCCGACGACATGGAAGCCTGGCTCGATTCAGGCGCCTGCGATGGCTTCAATCTCCTGTTCGCGCACTATCCCAAGCCGATCGAGGAATGGGTGACCCTGGTCGTCCCCGAGCTGCAGCGGCGCGGCCTGTTCCGCACCGAGTACGAGGGCAAGACCTTCCGCGAGAACCTGGGCGTGCCGATCCCGCAGAACATGCACACCAAGAACCGCAGCAGCGTCCAGGTGAGATCGGCGGCGGCAGCCAATGACTGAGCCCGCGCGCAAGCTCAGGCTCGGCGGCTTCTTCAGCGTGCCGGGCAACCATCTCGCCGGTTGGCGCCATCCCGACGCCGTGCCGGCCTACGACATGGACTTCAAGCTCTACGCCCACATCACCCAGGTCGCGGAAGCCGCCAAGTTCGACACGATCTTCTTCCAGGACACGGTCGGCGTCTCCGGCAGCCGTGCCCTCGCGCGCGGCGAACGCACGCGCGCCAAGCTCTCGCGCACCGTCAAGCTCGAGCCCACGGCGACGCTTGCGGCGCTGGCGATGGTGACGGAGAGGATCGGCCTCGTCGCCACCGCGACCACGACCTACAACGAGCCCTACAACATCGCCCGCCGCTTTGCCTCGATCGACCATATCAGCGGCGGCCGCGCCGGTTGGAATCTCGTCACCTCGCAGATCGAGGACGAGGCGGGGAATTTCGGCTTCGACGAGCATCTGGCGCATGCCGAGCGTTACGAGCGCGCGGCCGAGTTCTACGAAGTCGTCACCGGCCTGTGGGACAGTTGGGAAGACGGCGGCCTCCTGCGCGACAAGGCGAGCGGCCTCTACATGGATCGCGAGAAGGTCCATTTCCTCGATCATGTCGGCAAGCACTTCAAGGTGAAAGGCCCCCTCAACATCACGCGCTCGCCGCAGGGCTGGCCCGTGGTGGCGCAGGCTGGCTCATCCGACGCCGGCCGCGAGCTTGCGGCACGCACCGCCGATGTGGTGTTCACGGCGCAGACCAGGATCGACGAGGCGAAGGCCTTCTATGCCGACATCAAGGGCCGCGCCGCGAAGTACGGGCGCGGGCCCGACGACATCAAGATCATGCCGGGTCTCACGCCCGTGCTCGGCCGCACCATGGAAGAGGCGCGTGCGAACTACGACTACCTCCAGTCGCTGATGCCCGACGACGTCGCCCTGCAGTCGCTGTCGCACATCTCGGGCGGGCTCGACCTCACCAAATTTCCGCTCGACGGGCCACTACCCGAGCTGCCGCCCAGCAATGCCGCCAAGGCGCGTCAGGCCCTGGTCGTGAGGACGGCGCGCGAGGGCAACATGACCCTGCGCCAGATCGCCCGCCATACAGCCGCCGGCACCGGCCATCGCGTGCTGGTCGGCACGCCGCAGTACATGGCCGACGAGATGGAGGCCTGGCTGAAGGAGGAAGCGGCCGACGGCTTCAACGTCGTATGCAACCACTATCCAAAGCCGTTCGAGGATTTCTGCAGCCTGGTCGTTCCCGAGCTTCAGCGGCGCGGCATCTTTCGCACCGAGTACGAGGGCGCGACCCTGCGCGAGAATTTGGGCTTACGCGTTCCGGAGAATCGCTACACGCGCCAGGCATCGAGCCCGGCAAAGGAGGCCTCATGAAGAAATTGGCAATTGCCGTGGCAGCAGGACTGGCCGCGCTCGGACTGGCGACGACGACCCTGGCGCAGGGCCCGACCGAGAAGGTGCGCAAGCTCAACCTCTACTCCTGGCCGCAGGCGGCCCTGCCGCAGAGCTACCAGGCCGCGCAGCTGATCGCCCAGCAATGGCGCCAGCTCGGGCTCGATGTCGAGGTCAAGCCCTTGCAGCGCCAGGCGCAGACCCAGCTCATCTGGTTCAGCCGCGACAAGTGGGACACCACCATGTGGCGCATGGTCGGCCGGCCCGAGCGCAGCGATCCCGACGAGTTCCTCTACAGCCTCTATCACTCGAGCTACGCCGAGAAGGGCTACAATTTCATCGGCTACCTCAACAAGGAGTACGACGCGCTCGCCGAGAAGCAGCGCACCCAGCTCGACCGCGAGGAGCGGCGCAAGACGGCCTTCGCCATGCAGGAGATCATCAACCGCGACCAGCCGCAGGCCTTCCTGGTCCATCCGAAGTATGCGCTCGCCTTCAACAAGGCGGTGTTCAAGGAGGACACCGTCGTCAACCAGAGCGGCATCGGCATCCGCAACATCTGGACCTTCATGAACATCCAGCCGCTGGGGGCCCAGAAGGACCTGATCATCAACAGCAACGAGACGATCAACGCCACCAACCCGCTCTATATCGGCGGCGCGGTCGACAGCTGGATCACCGATCTCATCTGGGACCGGCTGATGCGCATCGGCCCGGACGGCATGCCGCAGCCCTGGGCGGCCGAGAAGGTCGACTGGATCGACGACAAGACGATCGAGATCAAGCTGCGCGCCGGCATGAAGTGGCACGACGGCCAGCCGGTGACGATCGACGACGTCATCTTCTCGTTCGAGGCGCCGGCCGGCGACAAGGCGCCGATGTACAAGCCCTTCGTCACCGACATCGCGGCGATGGAGAAGATCGGCGAGCTCGGCCTTCGCTTCAGGCTGAAGAACGTCAACACGACCTTCCTCACCGCCTCGCTGGCCAAGATCAACCTGATCCCCAAGCACATCTGGGAGCCCGTCCTGAAGGACCTCGCGGGCAAGCCGGAGACTGCCGAGCAGCTGAAGTCGGTGCCTCACGTCGGCTCGGGGCCGTTCAAGATGGTGCGCTGGAAGCCGACCGAGGAGATCCTGCTCGACCGCTTCGGCGATCACTTCCAGGCGCCCAAGGTCGAGCGCTGGATCATGCGCATCGTGCCCAACGCCGAGGCGACGCTGGGCATGCTGAAGCGCGGCGAGATCAACTTCCTCGGCATGTTCGGCGGCGACGCCGAGGTGCTGGTGAAATTCTCCAAGGAGAATCCCGACATCGCCATCAAGAGCGAGGTCGACATCGGCTTCGAATATGTCGCCTTCAACAACCGCCGCGCGCCGTTCAACGACGTGGCGTTCCGGCGCGCCCTGTCGCTCGTCATCGACCGCCGCCTGATGGTCTCCGCGGCCTGGCAGGACTATGCCATCCCGGCCAACAGCCACGTGTCGCCGGTGCTGAGCTTCTGGCACGACCCCAAGGTCGACCAGCTCAAGACGGGCGTCGCCGAGGCCAGGAAGATCCTGCAGGACGCCGGATATCGCCTGTCCGGCGGCAAGCTCTACTACCCGGTCGGCAAGCGCGAAACGCTGACGACCGAATGACGATGGCTTCGCTGGGGGCGCGCCACTCCGTGGCGCGATCATGATCACGACAAGACGCGCCACTGGAGTGGCGCGCCCCCAGCCATGAGACTCGTCGTCGAACGCTTCACCCACAACGCGCTGGCACTGCTGGCCGTCACGACGATTCTGTTCTTCATGTTCCGGCTGATGCCGGGCACGCCGCTCGCCGCCTTCATCAACGAGAACCTGAACGCCGACCAGCAGCAGCAGATGCTGGAACAGTTCGGCCTCGATCGGCCGATGTGGCAGCAATACTTCATCTACCTCGCCAATCTCCTGCAAGGCGAGATGGGCCTGTCCTTCTTCCAGCGCCGGCCGGTGACGACCATCCTCCTGGAAGTCCTGCCGAACTCGGTGATCCTGACGCTCTCCTCGCTGGTCATCGCCTACGTCTTCGGTGTCCTGGCCGGCGCCTGGCTGGCCTGGAAACGCGGCAGCTGGATCGAACGGGTCGCCGTGCCGGCCGTGCTGGCGACGCGCGCCGCGCCGGAGTTCTGGATCGGCATGGTGCTGCTGTCGCTGCTGTCGTTCAACGCGGGCTGGTTCCCCTCCGGCGGCGCCTCGAGCCCGGGCCTGGCTTACACCAGCAACTGGCAGCGCATGCTCTCGTGGGACTATATCCATCATCTCGCGCTGCCTGTGCTCACCCTGGCGCTCTATCTCCAGGGCCTGCCGCTGCTGCTCATGCGCTCCAACATGCTGGAGGTGATGCACGAGGAGTTCGTGACCATGGCCCGCATGAAGGGCTTCTCCGAGTGGCGCATCGTCATCCATCACGCCGCACGCAACGCGCTGCTGCCGGTCGTCACCGCCTTTGCGCTGGGCGTCGGCCTGTCGATGGGCGGCAATGTCGTGATCGAGACGGTGTTCAGCTGGCCGGGCATCGGCCGCCTGCTGGTGCAGGCCGTGTCGGTCCACGACTATCCGCTGGCGCAGGGTGCCTTCCTGATGATCGCGATGGTGCTGGCACTGATGAATTTCGTCGCCGACCTGCTCTACATCGTGCTCGATCCGAGGGTGAGCCATGGCCGGCGTGGCTGAAACGGCGACCCCGACGGTGCTGCAGCGCATCGCCTCGATGCCGCTGCGCGATCCCTTCGCTTTCGTCGGCCTCTCGATCTACGTGATCTTCGCGCTGATCGCGCTGCTGGCCGACGTGCTGGCGCCCATGCCGCCGCTCGAGATCCTGTTTACCTCCACGGGTAAGCTCGCAGCCAACCTGCCGCCCAGCCTCGACTATCCTTTCGGTACGACCAATCTCGGTCGTGACATCTATGCCCAGCTGATCCATGGCACCCGCAGTGCGCTGGCCGTCGGCCTCTCCGCCGCGATCGTCGTGTCGAGCGTCGGCACCGTGGTCGGGCTGGTGGCGGGCTATTTCGGCGGTCGGATCGATTCGCTCCTCATGCGCATCGCCGACATGGCGCTGTCGCTGCCCTTCCTGCCCTTCGTCATCGTGCTCACCGGCTTCCTCGGCGCCAGCACCTCGAACATCGTGCTCGCGGTCGCGCTGCTGCTGTGGCCCAACTCGGCGCGCGTCATCCGCAGCCAGGTGCTGACGGTGCGCGAACGCACCTATGTCGAGGCAGCGCGCGTCACCGGCGCGAGCTCCTGGCGCATCCTGTTCGTCCATGTCGCCCCCAACATCCTGCCGCTCAGCTTCGTCTACGCCGCCATCGCCATCGGCTGGGCGATCATCACCGAGGCGAGCGTGAGCTTCCTGGGCTTCGGCGATTCGGAAAGCGTCTCGTGGGGCTACATGCTGCAGGACGCCTTCAGCTCGCAGGCCCTGTCGCGCGGCCAGTACGCGTGGTTCGTGCCGCCCGGCATCTGCATCATCCTGATCGTGGTCGCGGGATTCTTCATCAGCCGTGGCTATGAAGAGGTCTTCATGCCGAGGCTGCGCGGCAGATGATCCTCGAAGTCGACAAGCTCCAGATCGACTACCAGGCCAAGGACGGCGTGACGCGCGCCGTCGACGGCGCCTCGTTCGTCGTCCCCGAGGGCCGCATCGTCGGCCTGGTGGGGGAATCGGGCTGCGGCAAGACCACGGCAGTGCGCGCCATCATGGGCGTGCTGGCCGAGAACGGGCGGCGCGCCGGCGGGCGCATCGTCTTCAAGGGCCAGGAGGTCGATGCGGCGACGACCAAGCGGCTGCTGTGGCGCGACATCGCCTATGTGCCGCAAAGCGCCATGAGCTCGCTCGATCCCGTCTATACCGTCGGCGCCCAGATCGTCGAGGTGCTGACCAAGCGCGGCAATGCCAACCGGCGCGACGCGCGCAAGCGGGCGGCCGAGCTATTCGACCTGGTGGGCCTGAACGAGCGCCGGCTGGCCGACTATCCCCACCAGTTCTCCGGCGGCATGCGCCAGCGCGCGGCGATCGCCATGGCACTGGCACTGTCGCCAAGCCTGCTGCTGGCCGACGAGCCGGTGACGGCGCTCGACGTGATCGTGCAGCGTCAGATCCTCGACATGCTGCGCGACCTGCAAGAGCGCCTGCATCTCTCGATGGTGCTTGTCACTCACGACATCAGCGTGGTGGCCTATCTCTGCGACGAGGTCGTCGTGATGTATGCCGGTCAGGTGATCGAGAGCGGTCCCGTGCGCGAGGTGCTGGCCCGCCCGCGCCATCCCTACACCATGGGCTTGCGCAACGCCTTTCCCGACCTGATGACCGACGCGATGGAGCTGGTGCCGATCGGCGGCAGTCCGCCCGACCTGCGCGACGCACCGCCCGGCTGCCGCTTCGCGCCGCGCTGCCCCTTCGTGCTGGAAACCTGCACGACAGGAGCGGACGGCCATAGCCTCGCGAACGGTCATATGTCGGCCTGCAGACGCGACGGCGAAGCAGACCTTCTCCGCAAGGAAGCACTGGATCCGGTGACATGGCAGCGCTCGTCGAGCTTCGCGGCGTCGTAAAGCACTTCCCCGTCGCACGCTCGCTGGGCGAGATCGTGCGCGGCAAGCGTCCGGCCGTACGGGCGCTCGACGGCGTGAGCTTCGACGTCGGATCGGGCGATGCCGTGGCGATCGTGGGCGAATCCGGCTGCGGCAAGACCACGCTCGGACGGCTGATGCTGAAGCTCGCCGAGCCGACGGGAGGCTCGATCGCCTTCGATGGCGTGGCGCTGGGCGGGCTCTCAGGCGACGGGCTGCGCGACTTCCGCCGCCAGGCACAGCTCGTCTTCCAGAACCCCTTCGATGCGCTCAATCCACGCTTCACGATCTATCGCGCGGTGGCCGAACCGCTGGTCAATGCGAGGATCGACAAGGCCGAGCATAAGGATCGAATCGAGAAGGCCTTCCGGCGCGTCCATCTCGCCGACTTCGACCGCTACTTCGACAAATACCCGCACCAGCTGAGCGGCGGGCAGCTGCAACGCGTCGTGCTGGCGCGTGCGCTGGTGCTCGCGCCACGCTTCCTGGTCGCCGACGAGCCGGTGTCGATGCTGGATGTCAGCGTGCGCGCCGGCATCCTCACCCTGATGCGCGAGATCCGCGAGGCGATGGGCCTCACCGCCGTCTATATCTCGCACGACCTCGCGCTGGTACGTTACCTCTGCGACCGCACGCTGGTGATGTATCTCGGCCGCATCGTCGAGGACGGACCGACCGAGGCCATCGTGCGGCGGCCGCGCCATCCCTACACGCGCGCGCTGGTCGCGGCCGTGCCGGTGCCCGACGCCGACCAGTCGCGCATTGCACTGCCGATCAAGGGCAATATCCCCGATTCGAGCGAGCCGCCGTCGGGCTGCCATTTCCGCGACCGCTGCCCCCTCGCCTTCGCCCGCTGCGCCGAAGAGGCGCCGGCTTTGCGCGAGGCAGCCGGCGGGCATCGCGTGGCCTGTCATCTCGAACTGGCATAGGATTTCCCCATGCTGCATGCCCTCAAGAACACGCCCACCACTGCCTGCGATCCGGTGACGCTCGAGATCGTGCGCGGCGCGATCCGCGCGGCGCAGGCCGAGATGGAGGCGCTGCTCGAACGCACCGCCATCTCACCCTTCATCCGCGAGAAGAAGGATTTCTATACCGCGCTGTTCGATGCTGACGGCGTGATGGCCGTGGGGTCGAACGTACCGGTGTTCGGCGACATCACCGGGCCGGTGTTCCGCGACTTTCCGCCCGAGACCATGCGCGAGGGCGACCTCTATTGGTACAACGACTGCTACGGCTCGCGCGGCGCTATCTCGCACTCCAACGACCAGGTGCTGGTGGCGCCGGTCTTCCACGAGGGCAAGCGCTGCGGCTTCGTCATGGGCTGGGCGCATTTCTCCGACATCGGCGGCATGCGGGCAGGCTCGATCACGCCGGACGCCACCGACATCTTCCAGGAAGGCATCATCGTTCCGCCCACCAAGCTGATCGATGCGGGCCGCACCAACGAGGCGGTGCTCACCCTCTTCCATCGCAACTCGCGCTTTCCCGAGGCCAGCATCGGCGACATGCGGGCGCTGATGGCGAGCACGGCGCTGGGCGCCCGGCGCGTGCGCGAGATCGTCGAGCGCTTCGGTCCCGAGGTCATGACCGATGCGCTCGACCAGCTCCTGGCGCGGACCCGGCGCCTCGTGCGGGAGAAGCTCGCCGAGACCTTCGGCTACGGCACCCACCGCTTCACCGACGCGATCGATTCGGATGGGCACGGCAATGGCCCCTTCCATCTCCGGCTCGCCCTCACGCGCGAGCATGGGCCAGATGGCGAGGACCGCTTCATCTTCGACGCCACGGAGACCGACGACCAGTCGCCTGGTCCCGTGAACCTGCTGATGAATCCCGACGTGCCGGGCACGGCGCTGGGCCTCTATTTCCTGGGCGGCGATCCCACCCAGGTGTGCAATGCCGGCGGGCCGCAGGCGCTCGACGAGGTGCGGCTGCGCGAAGGCTCGCTGCTGTGGCCGAAGTTCCCGGCGCCACTCGGCATGCGCGGCCTGACGCTGATGCGCTTCCTGGCGGGACTCAACGGCCTCATCAATGTCGCGGGCGGCAAGGCACCGGCGGCGCACTCGGCCTATGTCATCACCTTCATCCGCGGCACCTTCCGCAACGACAGAGGCGAGCTCGAGCCGTTCCTGCTCTCCGACGGCATCGGCGTCGGCTATGGAGCCCGTCCGCATGCCGACGGCATCGATGCGGTCTATTTCGTGGCCCAGGAGAACTACCCCGTCGAGTTCCTGGAGATCGGCTATCCGGTGCGGCTGCGCGCCTACGGCATCGTCACCGACTCCGGCGGCGCCGGCCAGTATCGCGGTGGCTGCGGCATCCTGCGCGAGTACGAGATATTGGCCGAGGAGGCCGTGCAGGCGATCCGCATCGACAGCGTGAAGAACCCGCCCTGGGGCATCGCCGGCGGCATGTCGGGCGGCAGTGGCAGCATCGTGCTCAATCCCGGCACCCCCGGCGAACGCGCCTTCGCGCCGCTCTCCGACGGCAACCTCCTCAAGCACGGCGACATCCTACGCATCGAGACCGGCGGCGGCGGTGGCTACGGCCATCCCTTCGACCGGCCGGCCGAGGCGGTGCTCGAAGATGTGCTGGGCGGCTTCGTCAGCGTCGCGGCCGCGCGGCAACACTATGGCGTGGTCGTGTCGAACGACGCGATCGATCCAGCCGCCACCGCTTCGCTCCGTGCCGACCGCACGCCTGTCCGCGCTTTTCATCGTAATGAGTATGTCGACACCCTCCGCTAAGGCGTCGCTCGCCATTGCCGTCGATATCGGCGGCACCTTCACCGACATCGCCTTGCATGACGCCGCGAGCGGCCGCGTGTGGCGGGCGAAGACGCCCAGCGTCCCGAGCGATCCCTCGCTGGCCTTCCTGACGGGCCTGCGGCTCGCGCTCGCCGAGGCCGGCCACGTCGCGCCGGACCTGGAACGCGTGCTGCACGGCACGACCGTGGCCACCAACATGATCCTGGAGGGCAAGGGCGCGAAGGCTGCCCTGGTGACGACGGCGGGTTTCCGCCATGTGCTGACGATCGGCCGGCAGGACATTCCGAGGCGCTCGAACTACAGCGTTTGGATCAAACCGGCGCGGCCCGTGCCGGCGTCGCGCGTGATCGAGGTCAGGGAGCGCATCGCGCCGGGCGGTGCTGTGATCGAGGCCCTCGACGAGGCGAGCGTCGTTGCCGCAGCCGAGGCCTGCCGCGCGCTCGGCGTCGAGGCCGTGGCGGTCTGCCTGCTGCATTCCTTCGCCAATCCCGCGCACGAGCGGCGCGTGGCCGAGATCCTGCGCGGGCGCCTGCCCGGCGTCGCCGTCACCGCCTCCTCCGACGTGCTGCCCGTGGTGCGGGAATACGAGCGCTCGCTCGCCACGGTGCTGAACGCCATCGTCATGCCCGGCGTGGCGACTTACGTCTCGCGCCTCGAACGCCGCCTGCTCGACGAGAAGATCACCGCGCCGCTGCTGCTGATGCAATCGAATGGCGGCGTCGCGGGTGGCGCTGCGATCCGGCGCGCCCCGGCGCTCACGGCGCTATCGGGCCCGGCAGCCGGCGTCGTCGGCGCACGCGACATCGCGGCGGCTTGCGGCATCGCCGACATCATCACCGTCGATATCGGCGGCACCAGCGCCGACATCTGCCTGATCAAGGACGGGCGGATCGCGCTCACGCAGAATGGCCATGTCGGCGACTGGCCATTGCCTCTGCCGATGGTCGACATGGTGACGATCGGCGCCGGCGGCGGCTCGATCGCCCGCGTCGCGTCGGGCACGCTGTCCGTCGGTCCGCAAAGCGCCGGCGCCGTTCCCGGCCCTGCCGCCTACGGGCACGGCGGCGCGGAAGCCACCGTCACCGACGCCCACGTCGTGCTGGGCCATCTGCCCGCCAACCTGCTGGGCGGCCGCATGGCGCTCGACGTCGAGGCCGCCCGACGCACCATCGACGCCAAGGTAGCGGCCCCGCTCGGCCTGGAACGCGAGGCCGCCGCACGCGGCGTGCTGGCCATCGTCGACAACAACATGATGGGGGCGTTGCGCATCGTCTCGGTCGAGCGCGGCCACGATCCGCGCGACTTCACCCTGGTGCCGTTCGGTGGCGCCGGCCCCCTGCATGGCTGCGCGCTGGCCGAGCTGTTGGGCATCACGCGTGTGCTGATTCCGCCGGCGCCGGGCGTGCTCTGCGCCGACGGGCTGATGGCCGCCGACCTCAAGGCCGATTTCAGCCGCACCCTGCCCAAGGCCGGACCGATCGATCTCGACCGAGCGCGCGCGATCTGGAGCGATCTCGGGCGTCAGTCCGACGATTGGTTTGCGACCGAACGAGTCGCGGATGCCGATCGCGGGCAGAGCCGTGTCGCGATGCTGCGTTATCGCGGCCAGGGTGGCGAGGTGACGGTCGCCTGGACCGACGATGTGGCCGCCGTCGAGGCGGCCTTCGCGAGCGCCCATCGTAGCCTATACGGCTTCACACTCGATGCAGCCGTCGAGCTGGTAACGCTGCGCGTGGAAGCGATGGGCCGCATGCCGCCACCTCCGCGGCCGGTTCTGGCGGCGGGAGCTGGCGTGCGCTCGGCCCGCAGCCTGCCGGTGCATTTCGCCTCCGGAACCGTCGATGTGCCGCTGTTCGAGCGCGCTTCCTTCGGCGCCGGCGACCGCTTCACAGGCCCGGCCATCGTCACCCAGCTCGATGCGACGACGCTCGTCCAACCGGGCTGGTCGGGCGAGGTGCATGCTTCGGGCGCGATCTTGCTGGCTCATGGCCGTTCGGAGCGCATCGGGACTGGATTCGGCGAGCCGTCCGACGCCTAATGGCACGAGCCTCGCGCGCGGCGCGGTGGAAACGGAAAGGCCACACGATTTCTACCCATGGGCGTGTGACGTGAGAAGCAGCTCGGGAGTCGACGGCCAACGGGAGAGTCCGGCGCGACCGCGGACGCGGTGGCAGGTCTGGAGCGTCGTCCTGTGGCTCCTGGGCAGCTACGTCGTGCTGAGCGCGGGCGTGCTCGCGGCGACGCTGCTGCAGCTTCGCAACGACGCCATCGTGTCGGGTGAGAAGCTCGTCGCTTCCTTCGCGCAGCTCGCGGCCGAGCAGACCGCCGGCATCGTCCAGAATGTCGAGCAGACGCTGCAGGTGGCCGAGGCGAGGCTGACCTCGGCCGCCGGGTCCGGAGTTGCGAGCGTGGAGGCCGTTCGCCGCGAGTTTCGCGAGCTGCTGGCGGGACGTCCCTTCCTGAGGGCGCTCTGGCTCACCGATGAGCAGGGGCGCGTCGTCTATAGCTCGAACGAAGGCAACATCGGCCTCGATATCTCCGACAGGCCGTACTTCGTGACGCACCGGGACCGTTCCACGGCGGAGTTCCATCTCGGGATACCCTTTCGCAGCCGGACCACGGGACAATGGTCCATCGCCGCGACGCAGGGACGGCGCGGACCAGGCGGCGAGTTCACCGGCGTCATCGTCGCCGCCATCGATCCGCGCTATTTCGAGAAGGTCTGGACCTTCGACAACACCGATCACGAGCTCGTGGTCACGTTCTTCCTCCAGAATGGCACGCTGCTCACGCGAAGCCCCTTCGTCGAGACCGCGATGGGCAGGTCCTTCCCCGACAGCCCGGTGTTCCGGCGGCTCGCCGCCGGAGAGCGCGCCGGGTCCTATCGCAACAGCAGCGTCGTCGACGGCCTCACCCGCCTTTTCGCCTTCCGCCAGATCGGGCCCTATCCGGGCGTCGTCGTGGTCGGCCAGACCATGGCCCATGCGCTCGCGCCCTGGTGGAAGATCGTCGGGATCGTCGTGTCGGCGTGGGCGATCTCGGTGGCCGCCCTGACCGGTCTCGCGATATGGCTCGGACGCGAGTGGAACGCGCGGCTCGACACTGTGGAGCGCTATCGCCTGCTGTTCGATTCCAATCCCTATCCCGCCGTCGTGGTCGATCATGCAACCCGGCGCATCCTTGCCGTCAACGACACCGGGGTCGAGCAGTACGGCTGGTCCCGCGAGGAGTTCCTCGCCATGACCAGCGAGAAGCTCTTTCCCGCCGAGGACCTGCCGCAGCTCATCGCCGAGCGGCTGATGAGCCAGATGGGCGTCACGCGCGTCGTCCAGGGATTGCGGAACGTCCTGAAGGACGGGACGGTCATCGACGTCGAGCTCAGCAGCCGGATGATCCGGTTCGACGGAAGGCCCGCCCTCCTCACCATCGCCCACAACGTCACCGACCGGAAGCGGATGCTGGAGGAGGTGCGCCAGTCCGAGGAGAAGTATCGCGCCCTGGTCGATTCGCTGCCGGTCGGTGTGATCGAGACCACGGTCGACGGCGGAGTCGCCACGGCCAACACGGCGTGGCGGCGGATGTTCGGATTCGGGGAGACCGAAGATCTTTCCACGGTCGAGGTGAGCAAGCTCTACGCCGACCCCGGGGAACGCGGCGCCATCGTGTCGAAGGCCGGCGGGGAGTCCCCGACCTTCGACACCGAAGCGGTGTTCCGGCGCCGCGACGGCGAGACGTTTCCCGTCGAACGCCACCTCAAGACGATCGTGGATGCCCAGGGCGCGGTCGTCGGGCTGCGCGGCATCGTGATCGACGTCTCGCGCCGAAAGCTGCTCGAGGCCCAGCTCCAGCAGGCGCAGAAGATGGAGGCCGTCGGCCAGCTCTCCGGCGGGATCGCGCACGACTTCAACAACATCCTCACGGTGATCCTCGCCAATATCGAGGTGCTGGAGGAAGAAGAGCACCTCGACCCGCAGCTCGCCGACCGGATCGGCCGGATCGGGCGGGCCGTGCAGAGAGCCACCGAGCTCACCCGCCAGCTGCTGGCCTTCTCGCGCAAACAGCCTCTGCGCCCGCAACGCACCGACGTGAACGATCTCGTGGTCGACATCGTGAAGCTGCTGGGCCGCACGCTGGGACAGCAGATCGAGATCGTCTCCGATCTCGCCGCCGGCCTGTGGCCGGTCGACATCGACCGCGCCCAGCTCGAGGCCGCCCTGGTCAACCTCTGCATCAACGCCCGGGATGCGATGCCCGGCGGCGGCCGGCTGCGACTGGAGACCGGCAATGTGACGTTGTGCGCAGACCGTGTCGCCCTCGACCCCGAAGCCGTTTCGGGCGACTACGTGATGCTGACGGTCACCGACACCGGCTCCGGCATGCCACCCGACGTCCTCGCCAGGGTGTTCGAGCCGTTCTTCACGACCAAGAAGCTCACCAAGGGAACCGGCCTCGGCCTCAGCATGGTGTACGGCTTCGTCCGACAGTCGAAGGGCCACATCAAGATCGACAGCGTGGTCGGCCACGGCACCACGGTGAAGGTCTATCTGCCGCGCAAGGATGGGAGCGTGACGCAGGAGACGCAGGCACCCAAGGATATGTCCCTGCCGCGTGGAACGGAAAGGGTGCTGGTCGTCGAGGACGACGCCCAGGTCCGCGCCGGTGTCGTGCAGCAGTTGCAGAGCCTGGGCTATGCGATCACCGAGGCGGGGGACGGAAGCGCCGGCGTCTCGGCCTTCGAGACGGCCGCCGAGCCCTTCGATCTGCTTCTTACCGACGTGGTGATGCCGGGTCCGCTCAACGGCAAGGCGCTGGCGGACGTCGTAGCGAGGCGATGGCCGCGGACGAGGATCGTGTTCATGTCCGGCTTCACCGAGGACGCCTTCACGCGCAGCGGTCGCCTCGAAGCCGGCTTGCTGCTGCTGAACAAGCCATTTCGCCGGACCGAGCTCGCCCAGATGATTCGCCGGGCGCTCGACGGCACCTGACGATGCCGTCGAGCGTGGAGCTGGAGCCTACCAGAACCGACGCGAGCCGAAGAGCGCGACCAGCGTGTTCTCATCGCGATGCCGCGCGCCCATGGCAGCGCCGCCACAGGCAGCGGCACAGCCCACGGCCAGCGCCGCGGCAGCGAGGAACGCGGCAAGCAGCGTCGCCTTGCGCGCCTGGTCGGCGGCATCGCGGGCCTTCTGCTCGGCAGCCTTGAGCTGACTGTAGGCCTCGTCGACCCGCTTCTCTGCATCAGCCTGGGGAAGGCCGGTCTGCTGGGCGACGAGCTGCGCGAGCTACGTGCGATCGCGCGCATCGAGCGAGCTGTTGCCCATGTTGGCGATGAGAGTACGCGCCAGCGGCGCGGCAACCTCGCCGCGCGGCATCGGTGCCGCCGGCGGACGGGCAGTGACCGGATCGGCGGCGGTGCCGAGCGGCGTGGGGGTCGGAGCCGGTGGCGCGGCGGCCGGAGCCGGCGCCAGCAGGCGATCGACGGCTGAATCGGCGAACTGCATCCGATTGCCGCCTGGTCCCATCGCGTCGCGCCCCATCCGGGCCAACGCAGGATTTGATGCCGCGCCGGCGGTCCCGGCGGCAGCGATTGCCGTGGTGCCGCTGGCGGCGGCACTCAGCAGGCCGCCGACGCCCGATGCCAGGAGCGTGGCACCGACGACAACGCCCAGCGCCCAGACGGCGAAGCCGTGGCCGCCATCGCGGAAATGCTGCTCCACGACGTTCCCCCCGGCCCACGGCGTGCGCATCCGACCGGCGAGGTAACCACCCGCCGCGAAGGCACCGACGTGGACGAGGACGGCATAGGTCGCTGCCAGGACGGCGAGCCCCTTGGCCGAGATGCCGGCATAGGCATAGGGCGACACGACGGTCAGGCCCAGGGCGGCGCCGAAGGTCAGGAGCACGATCGAGATCGCCGACGCAGCGAGGGTCCCGAGGATGATCGGCCCCCATTCGAGATAGCGAAAGGTCATGGAAGGGGTTGCCGTCTGAAGGACGGCGGGAGCGAGGGTATCGGCGGTGGTGATGGCCATGGCCGGTCTCACCGCAAGCCGATGAAGGACAGGATGAACATCACGATCACGACGAGGCCGACGAGATAGACGATTGAGTTCATGGGGGCGCCTTTTGGTTGGAGCACAGCCCCAACGCCGCGACGGCGCCGCGAGTTCCTCGGATCTCGCCGATTTGCCGCCGAGCGGTCCCCCTACCCCGCCACCACCGGTTCGGTGCCGACGATGGTGGTGCGGTGCATCACGCGTCGCTCGCCGGGATCGTGCGGCGTGACGGCGTGGACGGTGCAGCGGTTGTCCCACATCAGCACGTCGTGCGGCTCCCAGACATGGCGGTACATGTACTGCGGCTGGGCGGCGAACTCCGACAGCTCCTCGATCAGGCGGCGGGCGGCCGGAGCCTCCATGCCTTCGACCGCATCGTTGTAGATCGAGCTGATGTAGAGCGATTTGCGGCCGCTCACGGGATGGCGCCGCACCATCGGATGCCAGGCCGGCGGCATCGCGTCCTGCTCGGTCTTCGTCGGCGGCGGCGCGCCGGTGATCAGGTGCAGCATGCCGAAATCGTGCCGCGCCCTGCGGCCTTCGACCTGGCGCCGCAGGCTCTCCGGCAGGTCCTCGTAGACCTTGTACATGTTGATGAACTGGGTGATGCCGCCGGTGCGGCTGATCTCGATGCCGTGCAGCAGCGAGCCCACGCTCGGCATCGGCCGATAGCTCGAATCGGTGTGCCATTGCCGGGCCGAGGACAGCTGCTTCTGCGACGGCTCGGAGGGCCGCATCAGCCGGTCCTCGCCGTCGACGTTGGAGACGAGGAAGATCTCCTTCACCCGATCCGACCGGAGGTTGAGCGAGGTCTGGTGGAAAATCTCGGGTTCGCCGAAATGGCGCGTGAAGGCGACATGCTCGGCATCGGTGATGGGCTGATCGGGAAAGACCAGGACGAGATGCTCCGTCCAGGCATCGGCGACGGCCTTCACCGTCGCCGCATCGATGGGCCGACGCATGTCGACGCCGGTCACTTCGGCGCCGAGCGCGGGATGTCGAGCCTTGATCGCGACCGTCATGCCAACCGCCATTTCTTCCCGGGATTTTTTGGATTGTTCTCTGTCGCCGTGCGCAGGGTCAAGGGGCGAACCCGTCGCCCACCCTGTCCCGGCGATGGTAGGCTCGTCCGTCATATCGAGGGAGAAGGAAAAATGGATTTCACCGGCAAGGTCGCGCTGATCACCGGCGGCGGCAACGGCATCGGCCGCGCGGCCGCCCTGGGCTTTGCGGCGGGCGGCGCGAAAGTGGTGGCGGTGGACCGTGACGGCACGGCTGCGGAAGCGACGGCGGGGATCGTCCGGCAGAAGGGCGGCGACGCGATCGCGGTGACGGCGGACGTCACCCGGTCCGACGAGGTAAGGGCCTATGTGAAGGTGGCGATCGACAGATACGGGCGCATCGATTGCTTCTTCAACAATGCCGGCATCGAGGGGAAGGTGGCCCACACCGCCGACTACGACGAGGCGGTGTTCGACGCGGTCATGGGCGTGAACGTGAAGGGCGTGTTCCTGGGCATGCGGCACGTTCTGCCCGAGATGATCCGGCAGGGCAGCGGCGCCATCGTCAACACGGCGTCGGTCGCGGGCCTGGTGGGAACGCCCGGCATGCCGGCCTACGTCGCCTCCAAGCACGCCGTGATCGGATTGACCAAGACGGCGGCGGGCGAGGTC
Source organism: Rhodospirillales bacterium (assembly GCA_947469635.1). Lineage (GTDB taxonomy): Bacteria > Pseudomonadota > Alphaproteobacteria > Reyranellales > Reyranellaceae > Reyranella. The sequence goes on from CANIRG010000002.1 coordinate 35,994, forward strand.
GCGCGGCAGGGCATTCGAGTGAACGCCGTCTGTCCGGGGCCGGTCGACACGCGAATGATCCACGCGCTCGAGGAGCAACTCTCCCCCGGCAATGCCGGGGCGGTCGCCGCCCGCTACCAGGCGGCGCTGCCGACCGGCCGCTACACGACGGTGGAGGAGATCGCCAACATGGTGCTTTTCCTGTGTTCCGACCTCGCGGCGAACACGACCGGCGGGCAATTCGTCGTCGATGGCGGGCGCACGGCGACGGGCGGCGCGGTGACCAACCTGGCGGCCCGCTGAGGGCTCTTGGCTGGGCGAAGCCGCGGTTACGAAAGGTGACGCTTTAAATAAGGGAGAATCAAAGGGGGAGAGCCTCCCGGCCCCTTCCTGGAACAGAAAGACAAGCGGGCGTCGGCTGAAGACAACGGTTGCGGAGGAGGCCATCCGCCCACCATAGGCCCGTCTCGGCGGACGACCCATTCCGGTCGCTACTGCCCAAGCGAAATTGGTGGTCCGGGGAAATCCGAGGTCTGAATATCTATTCCTCGCGCCAAGGGAAAACGGGCTCGATGACTTTCGCGACTTCTTCGGGATCCGCCACACGTCCGATCGGTACACCGGGCACGCGCCTGGCCAGACGGCCGGCGGGATTCATTTCCGTCTCCGTCAAACCGGGGCCGACGGAGCTCACCCGAATGCCGCTGCGGATCACTTCCTTGGCCAGGCCATGGCTCATGCTGACGACGGCGCCCTTGGACGCAGCATAGTGCACGCGTTCGCCGAAACCGCCGAGCCGCGCCGCGACCGAACCCAGATTGACGATGGCGCCGCCCTTGCCGCCGCGATCGGTCGCCATGCGGCGCACTGCCTCTGTCGGTTCGCGTCGTTCCAGGTAGGAGACGACGACGCGCCATCCCCGCGCCAGGCGCACAGGGCGGCGCCAATGCCACGGCTGGCGCCGGCGATCACGACCACACCCGTCATGCCGATATCGTTTCCCGTGTCGCGGCAGGCGGCGCCGGCGCGTGGTGGCAGGCGGCCGACTGGCCGGCCCCGAGGTCCCTGAGCTCCGGGACCTCGACGCGGCAGCGCTCGGTCGCGATCGGACAGCGGGGATGGAAGTGGCAGCCGCTCGGCGGATTGATCGGGCTCGGCACCTCGCCGCGCAGCACGGCACGGCTGCGGCGGCGGCGCGGATCGGGGATCGGGATCGCTTCCAGAAGCGCCTGCGTATAGGGATGGGCGGGCCGGGCGAACAGCGTCGCCGTCGGCGCCAGCTCGACGATGCGGCCGAGATACATCACCGCCACCCGGTCGCTGATGTGGCGCACCACGGCGAGATCATGGGCGATGAAGAGATAGGCGAGGCCGAACTCCCTCTGCAGCCGCACCAGCAGGTTCACCACCTGCGCCTGCACCGACACGTCGAGCGCCGACACCGGCTCGTCGCCGACAACCAGCGTCGGACCCGGCGCCAGCGCGCGGGCGATGCCCAGCCGCTGGCGCTGGCCGCCGGAGAATTCGTGCGGATACTTCGCCATGTCGCCGGCGCGAAGGCCGACGCGGCCGAACAGGTCCTCCACCCGCGCCCGGCGCTCGGCCGAATTGCCCAGGCCGAAGTTGATCAATGGCTCTGCCACCAATGCCCCGGCCGTCATCTTGGGGTTGAGCGACGAATAGGGATCCTGGAACACGGCCTGCATCTGGCGCCGCTGTGCGTGCAGTTCGCGGCGTGACAAGCCAGTGATCTCGATCCCGTTCAGCCGAACGCTGCCGGAGGTGGGCTCGATGAGGCGCATCAGCGCCTTGCCCGCCGTGCTCTTGCCGCAGCCGCTCTCGCCTACGAGACCCAGCGTCTCGCCACGCGCCAGGGTGAATGAGATGCCGTCGACCGCGCGCAAGGTCATCTTGACCTGGCCCATCAGGCCGGCCGACACCGGGTAGTGCTTGTGCAGGTCGCGCACGACCAATAAGGGCTCCTCCGCCACTGCCCTACTCCCCCGCCCGCCAGCAGGCCGCGACATGGCCGGGCGCATATTCGATCAGCGGCGGCTCCTCGCGGCATTGTTGCACCGCCAGCGGACAGCGCGGCGCGAAGCGGCAACCCTCCGGCAATGCCGACAACGACGGCACCATGCCCGGAATCTCCGGCAACTCGCCGCGCTCCGGCCCCAACGGACTGTCGAGCCGCGGCATCGAGACCATCAGCCCGCGCGTGTAGGGGTGCAACGGCGCGTCGAACAGTGCCGTTACCGGTGCCTCCTCGACCTTCTTGCCGGCATACATCACGACCACACGGTCCGCGGTCTCGGCGATCACGCCCAGGTCGTGGGTGATGAGCACGATGGCGGTGCCCGTGCGCTGCTGGATCTCGCGTATCAGCTCCAGGATCTGCGCCTGGATGGTGACGTCGAGCGCCGTCGTCGGCTCGTCGGCGATCAGCACCTCGGGATTGCACGACAGCGCCATCGCGATCATCACCCGCTGCCGCATGCCACCGCTCAACTGGTGCGGATATTCGCGCGCGCGTCGCTGCGGCTCGGGGATCTGGACCAGCCGCAGCATCTCGACCGCCCGCTCCGCCGCCTGCCGCGCCGGGAGGTTCTGGTGAAGCGCCACCACCTCCTCGATCTGGCGACCGACGGTCAGCACCGGATTGAGGCTCGTCATCGGCTCCTGGAAGATCATGCCGATCCGGTTGCCGCGCACCCGGCGCATCGCCGCCTCGTCGAGCTCGAGCAGGTCCTGCCCGTGCAGCAGCACCCGGCCGCTGACGATGCGTCCCGGCGGATCGGGCACCAGGCGCATCACCGACAGCGCCGTCACGCTCTTGCCGCAGCCGCTTTCGCCCACCACGCCCAGCGTCTCGCCGCGGTTCACGTGATAGGAGACGCCGTCGACGGCCTTGGCGATACCGCCGTGAGTGAGAAACTGCGTGCGCAAATCCTCGATCTGCAATACCGGCGAGTCGGTCATTTGCCGATCCGTCCCGCCAGGCGCGGATCGAGCAGGTCGCGCACCCCGTCGCCCAGCATGTTCACGCCCAGCACCATCAACGCGAGGAAGACGCCGGGAAACATCACGTTCCAGGTCGCGAGCTGCACGAAGGTGCGGTTCTCGGCGATGATGTTGCCCCAGCTCGGCACTTCCGTCGGCGTGCCGGCCCCGAGGAAGCCGAGATAGGCCTCGAGCAGCACCGCCGAGGCGCAGATGTATGTGGCCTGCACGATCAGCGGCGTCAGCACGTTGGGCAGGATGTGGCGCAGCATAAGCCGTGGCAGGCGCGTGCCCGAGGCGATGGCCGCCTGCATGTAGGTCTGCTCGCGGATCGTCAGCACCAGCGAGCGCACGAGGCGAATGACGCGCGGCACCTCCGGGATGGTGATGGCGATGATGACCGTGGCGACGCTGGCCTTGGTGAGCGACATGAGCGCGATCGCGAGCAGGATCGCCGGGATCGACATCAGCCCGTCGGAGATGCGCATGACGATGGGGTCGAGCCAGCGGATCGCGCCGCCCAGCATGCCGACGACCACGCCGATCAGCACCGACATGGCCGCGACGCTGACACCGATCTGCATCGAGATACGGCCGCCGTAGATCGTGCGGCTGAAGGTGTCGCGGCCATAGGCGTCGGTACCGAACCAGTGCGCGGCGCTGGGCGGCCGCAGCCGCTGCGTGACCGCCAGCGTCATCGGATCGTATTCGGTGATGAAGGGCGCGAAGATGGCGAGTCCCGCCAGCGTGCCCAGCAGCAGCGCCGCGAGCGTGATGCGGGGATGACGCGTGAGCAGCCCGCGGCGGCGCACCACCAGCGGGCGGACAATGCGCGTCCTCGTCGTGGCGATGCTCATCTCAGTACCGGATCCGCGGATCGAGGAGCAGATAGGAGAGGTCGATCAGCAGGTTCACCAGCACATAGGCGAGCGACGACACCAGGATCACGCCCTGGATCACCGGATAGTCGCGCTGCTGCAGCGCTTCGACCGTGAGCCGCCCGATGCCGGGAATGGCGAAGACACTTTCGGCCACGACCACGCCGCCGATCAGCAGCGCGATGCCGAGCCCGATGGTGGTGACGATCGGCACGGCGGCGTTGCGCAAACCGTGCTGCAACAACACCTGACGGACGCCCAGCCCCTTGGCGCGGGCTGTGCGGATGTAATCCTCGCCCAGCACCTCGAGCATGGTGCTGCGCGTCATGCGGGCCAGCAGCGCCGTGTAGATCAGCCCGAGCGAAATCGCAGGCAGCGCTAGATGCAGCAGAAAGGGCACCAGCCCTTCGGACAGCGGTGTGTAGCCCTGCACCGGCAGCACCTTCCAGGTGCGGGCGAACTGCTGCACCAGCGCGTAGCCGATCAGGAACACCGGGCAGGAGAAGGCCGCCACCGCCAGCGCCATGATCGTATGGTCGACCCAGGTCCCGACCCGCCACGCCGCCAGCACCCCGAGCGGAACCGCGAGCGACACGGCGAGCGTCATGGTCAGCACCGTGAGCGCGATGGTCGGTTCCATCCGTTGCGCGATCATGGTGGCGACCGGCACGCGATTGAAGATCGAAACGCCGAGGTCGCCTTGCGCCAGCTGCCAGATCCATTGCACGAACTGCTCGGCCAGCGGCCGGTCGAGGCCCAGCGATTTCCGCAGCAGGGCGATGTCCTCCTCCGTCGCATTGTCACCGGCGATGATCGCCGCCGGATCGCCGGCGCTGAGATGCAGCATCAGGAACACGACGACCGCCACCACCAGCATGACCGGAATGGTGGCGCCGAGACGGCGAAGGACGATGCGCAGCATGGAATTCCTAACTCATGGGGTCATGCGCCGGGGGCGCGCCACTCCAGTGGCGCGATCTTCTGTATGATCGACGCATGACGCGCCACGGAGTGGCGCGCCCCCAGCAATGTGAAGGACCATGCTCCATCAGCTCTTGTCGATGTTCCAGTAGACCGGCTGGCCGGCCGCAAGGACGCCGGTGACGTTCTTGCGGAAGGCCACGGGCTGGAAGAACTGGCCGAACGGCACGTAGGGCACCGAGACATAGGCACGGCGCTGGATCTCCTCGATGCCGGCATGGCGCTTGGCGCGGTCGGGTTCGCGTGCCCACGCGGAGATCAGCTTCTCCAGCTCGGGATCGCAGGCCCAGCCGGGATTGGCACGCTCGCATTTCGAGTTGAACCAGACGTTCGACACCGGCATCGACGTGTCAGGGCCGCCATGGGTGGTGATGAACAGGTTCCACCCGCCCTTGTCCGGCGGATCGCGCCGGGTGCGCCGCGAGGTGATGGTGCTCCAGTCTGCCGACTGCACGTCGACCGTGACGCCGGCCTTTCGCAGGCCCGAGATCAGCACGGTGGTCGCGGCATTGTATTGCGGCCGGTCGGTCGGCTGCAGCACCACGATCTTCTGCCCGGGGACGTAACCCGCCTGGGCGAGCAATGCCTTGGCCTTGGCATAGTCGGGCTTACGCAACGGCTCCGATCCCACCGCCGTCTCATTGTCGGAGTTGCAGAGGAAATAGGCGCCGCAGAACGGCATGTAGAGCGAGGCGTCGCCGACCACGGCGCCCATATATTCCGCCTGGTCGATCAGGTGCAGCAGCGCCTGCCGGCCTTCGTATTTGTCGAACGGCGGATGCAGCGTGTTGGGACGGATCAGCCCCTGCACGCCCAGCGAATCGATGTTGAGCACCGAGATGTCGGGGCTGCCCTTCAGCATGCCGATGAAGTCGAGCGGCGGCGCTTCGAAATAGTCGATCTCGCCGGCCTGCAGCGCCGACAGGACGGTGTTGTTGTCGGGAATGTAGATCCACTCCAGCCGGTCGAGCTTGGCGATCTTGCCGCCCGAGAGATAATCCGGCGGCTCGGACCGCGGCACGTAGCCGGGATGACGGAGGTAGACGGCGCGATTGCCCGGCCGCCATTCGTCCTTCTTGAACATGAAGGGGCCGGAGCCCGTGGGATCGGTCACCTGCTCGTTGGGCGGCGTGTTGGCCAGCCGCTCCGGCATGATGTAGGGCGGCGACGTGGCCTTGCCGAGACTGTCCAGCACCAGGCCATAGGGTTCCTTCAGCGTCATGCTGAAGGTGCGGTCATCGACGACGGCCATCTCGGTGATGAAGGTCGCGAGCAGCTGGCCCATGGGATCGCGCGCCGACCAGCGCTTGATGCTGGCAATGCAGTCGACCGGCCGCACCGGCTGGTTGTCGTGGAACACCAGGCCGGGGCGCAGTGTGAAGGTGTACTTCAGCCCGTCGGGGCTCAGCGTATAGCTCTCGACCATCTGCGGCTTGGGCTCGAACTTGGCGTTGAGCGCAAACAGCGTGTCGTAGACCAGGTTGGCGTGGCGCTGGGTGATGTAGGCCGTGGTCCACACCGGATCGACGATCTTGAGGTCGGCGTGAACCACCGCCTTCAGCGTCTTGATCTTCTTCGGCTGGGCGCGGCCCTCGGCGAGAGATCCGGCCAACAAGGCTGCAGCGCCTGCGCCGGCCAGGATATTTCTTCTGTTGTGCATCGCATCCTCCCTATTCCACTCGGACGTTACGTCGCCCGCGTGAGCTTCCATTTCGGCAGAGTGATCGTGTCGGTCACATCGTCGAAGACGACCTCGACCGCAGCGCCGAGCTTCGCGCCCTCGGTGCCGCCCAGCAGGTTGCTCACCAGCAGCGGCCCTTCGGCCAGGCGCACGAGGCAGACGTCGTAAGGCAGGTCCGGCTGGTAGCCCGGCCAGTAGGCGCGGTGGAAGGCTACCCAGGATTCGAGCGTGCCGCGGCCGCTCACCGGCATCCACGATTGCGCGTCGCTGTTGCAGGCGGGGCAGATCGGCGAGGGGGGGAAGTGGCGGTCGCCGCAATCGTCGCAGCGCTGCACGGTCAGGCGACCCGCTTTGGCATGCTCCCAGAAGGGACGGATCAGCGGATCGAGGCGGGGCAGCGGCTTGGAATAGGCGGTCATGGTCCCTCCTCCTCAACGCCGCGTGTAGATGATGGAGCGGCTGCAGGGCGTGGCCTGCACGTACTGGATCACCTCGGCGCCGGGCACCTGGCGTTCGCCGCAATCGCCGCGCAGCTGGCGCACCGCTTCGACGTTGAGCGCCCAGCCCTGCATGTAGGAGTTCGACAGGTGCCCGCCGTCGGTGTTGGTCGGCAGCTTCCCGCCCAGCCGCAGCGTCCCACCCTCGACGAAGCGTCCCGCCTCGCCGCGCGGGCAGAAGCCCAGCCCCTCGAGGCTGAACAGCACGGTCGGGCTGAAATTGTCGTAGCACATCAGCGCATCGACATCGGCGTGGGAAACACCCGCCATCTCATAGGCCTGGCGTCCCGCCTCCTCGACCTCGTCGTTCCAGAAGCCGATGTTGAAGTTGGCGATGGCCGAGGTCTTGAAGCTGTCGCGGCCGCCGAAGCCCGAGATATGCACCGGCTTCTGCCTGGCATCGCGGGCGCGGTCGCTCGTGGTCAGGATCATGCAGACCGCGCCGTCGTTGATCAGGCAATAGTCGAGCAGCCGCAGCGGCGCCACGATCGGCCGTGCGTTCTCGTGGTCGTCGATCGTGAAGGGCGTCTTCATCACGGCGCCGGGCGTGAGCGATCCGTGATGGCGAAAGGCCACCGGCACCTCGGCGAGCTGCCGCGTGGTCGTGCCGTAGAGCTCCATGTGCCGCCGGAACATCATCGCATGCGCCGCACCCGGCGAGGTGAAGCCGAACGAGTCCCACACCGACGGCGATTCGTCGCCGCCATAGTTCACCCTCCGCGAGCGGCCGATATTGGCATAGAGCAGCGCCACGTATTTCGCCTGCCCCGTCGCCAGCGCCAGCACCGCCTCGACGATGCCCATGCCGGACATGCGCCCGTGCGGCGGCATGGTCATCGTCCAGCGCGGATCGATGCCCAGCACCTCGCCCATGCGCGCATAGTAGGGAATGCGGCAGACCAGCAGCCCGTCGATCTCGTTCTTGTCGATCCCACACTCGGCCACGGCGCTGCGGAAGGCCTGCGCCGCCAGACCGTATTCGTCCGTATCGGGGAAGCTCCCATAGGCGGTGTTGCCCACGCCGATGACGGCTACTTTGTCGCTGAGATGACGTAACGCGTCCAAGCCCGTTCTCCTGCTAAATCACGTTGTCGGTGGCAAGGCGGGCGATCTCCGCCTCGGAGAGACCGAGCAGGCTGGACAGCACATGGACATTGTCCTCGCCGTAGCCCGGCGCGCCGCGGTTGATCGGACCGCCGATATGCGCAGGCGTGGCGCTCATCTTCATCGGCAGCTCGGCCACCGGCCAGGTGCCGATCTTGGTGCCCGTCACCTCGGTGAGCCAGTTCAGCGACGCGAGCTGCGGGTCGTGATCGCAGCGATCTTCCGCCGTCTGGCAGAGGCCGGCTGGAACGCCCGCGGCTTGCAGCAAGGTCATGCACGCCCGCGCCTCCTGTCCGATCGTCCAGGCGCCAACGGCGGCCTCCAGCGCCTCCTGGTGGGCGAGCCGTGCCTGCACCGTCACGAAGCGCGGGTCCGACAGCCACTCCTTCTTCCCGGCGACACCCGCGAGCGCCGTCCATTCGGCTTCGTCGAAGCAGGCGATTGCGAGCCAGCGGTCGCGGCCGGAGCAGCGGAAGGCGCCGTGCGGAGCCGCCGGCTTGTAGGGCGAGCGGTTGCCGTAGCGGCTCCACACCCGGCCGTTCGCCGACCAGTCGAGGACGGGAATGCCCGCGAGGAAGAGACCCGACTCGCATTGCGAGGCGTCGATCCACTGTCCCCGCCCCGTGCGGTCGCGATGATGCAGCGCGCCCAGCAGCGCCAGCGCGTATCCGTAGGCGCCCATCCAGTCGAGATAGGAATAGCCCCAGCCCACCGGCATCGCGGGCTCGGGCAGGCCCGACATCTCCGCCATGCCGGCGAAGGCGCCGGCGACCGGCCCCACCGTGCGCAGGCGGCCGTAGGTGCCGTGGCTGCCCATGCCGGACTGCTGGATGTAGATGATGTCCGGCTTGATCTTCTTCAGCACATCGTAGCCGAGGCCGAGGCGATCGAGCACGCCGGGCGAGAATCCCTCGGCCACGATGTCGGACTGCCGCGCCAGCTCCTTGGCGATCTCGAGCCCGCGCGGGTCGCGGATGTTGAGCGAGATGCCGCGCTTGCCCGAGTTCTTGTTGTTGAACTGGCCGCCCATGTCGGGATCGGTGACGCCCTTCAGCGGCGCCGTCGCCCCGCGACGCGCGTCGCGTCCCCCCACCGGCGCCATCGCGGCCAGGCGGGTGTCGGGATTTTCCTTCCACTCGACCTTCAGGCTCTCCGCTCCCAGCGCCGCGAGGAAGCGCGTCCCGCCGGCCGAGGCCAGGAACCAGGAGAAGTCCAGGATGCGGATGCCTTGCAGGGGGAAGGGCTTGCCGTGTGGCGACAGGCGCGGCAGCTCGACCTGACGCACTTCGATGCGCACCGACGCAGACGGACCTTCGGCGAGCACGGCTTTCGTGTCCTCGCCCAGCAGCGGCGCACGCCGTCCGATCTGCCAGCTCGTCTCTGTGCTCAACCATTTGCTGACGGCGTAGCGGAACGACCGTCCCAGCTCCGGATGCTCGACGTCGGCGAAGGACCCGCGCCGCAGCCAGTGCTCGTCGACGGCATTCTCGTGCGGCTTGCGCAGCGGCGCCCACAGCAGGCCCGCATCCTGCGCCTCGCGCCACGGCATCGTGTCGTAGCCGAAGGCCCGCACGAAGCGCTGGATGACCTCGAGCGCGTGCGCGGTCTCCTCGTCGCCGGTGCCGGAGCCCGGCACGTTACGCGCGCGCAGGTCGGCCTCGGCACCGGGCGGCTTGAGATCGGCGGCCATGCCGTGGCCGTCGAGGAAGGGCACGAGCTTGGCCTTGTCGCGCGGGCCCACGCCCCAGCTGATGAACCAGCGGCCGTCCTTGGTGTGGCCGATGTTGGGCGTGTGGTTGGGCTTCGACACCGCGTGCCGGCAGGTCATGCGCCACAGCGGCACGTGCTGCATGACCCACGACATGAGATCGAGCTCGGTGTTCTTTGCCACCGCCTCATGCACGGCGCAGGACACGTCCTGGCCCTCGCCCGTGCGGTTGCGATGGAGCAGCGCGGCCACGATGCCGACGGCGAGCTGCTCGCCCGCGATATTGTAGGCGTGCCAGATCTGCGGCGCGATCGGCGGCAGGTCGTATTCGAGGTCGGGCGCGGGGTCGTAGCCGCAGTTCATCATCACGCCGCCCAGCGCCAGATGCACCAGGTCCGAGCCCTTCCACTTGGCCCACGGTCCGTCGTCGCCGAACGGCGTCATGCGCGCCGTGACCAATGCTGGAAAGCGCTGCGCCAGCGCCGGGCGGTCGAGCCCGAGCTGCCGGTTGAGCGTGCCGCCGGTCGTGTCGAGCAGGACGGCCGCACCGTCGAGCAGTCGCAGCGCCGCCGCGCGCCCCTCGGTCGCGTCGAGATCGAGCAGGACGGAGCGCTTGCCGCGATTGTGGTGCCAGAAGAACAGCGACTTCTCGGGATCGTCGACGTCGCCCTGGAAGGGGCCGATGCGGCGCGTCGGGCTGCCGCCCGGCGGCTCGATCTTGATCACCTCGGCGCCGAGGCCGGCCAGCAGCAGGCCGGTATATTCGCCGAGCTCGTCGGCCACCTCGACGACGCGTACGCCGCGCAACATGCCGGGGCCGCTGGCCCCCAACATCGGTCCGATTCCCTCCGCCATGGTCTCGCGTCCGTCCCTACGACTTATTTAGAATGCATTCTTTTCATCCGATCACGCGGTGGAATTGCTGTCAACAAAGCGAAAAGCTAAAGTCGCCATGCATTCTGGGGAGCGACACAGGAGATATAATGCATTCTTTCAAGCACCCGCTGCCCCCGAAGCCCGCCACCGTCATCAGGCTGCCGGCCTCGTTCAAGCGCACCAAGGAGGATCAGGTCGCCGACTTCCTGCGCGAGCGGATCATCTGGGGCTTCTATTCGCGCGGGCAGCGGCTGAAGCAGGCCGAGGTGGCGGAGATGCTGGAGATCTCCATCACCCCTGTGCGCGAAGCGCTCAAGATCCTGGAGGCCGAGGGTTATGTCGTCGGCACCTCGCACAAGGGCGCCGTCGTCGCCCCGTTCCAGATCGAGCGCACCGAGGAGCTGCTGCAGCTGCGCGTGCTGCTCGAGCTGCGGCTGACCAAGGCGGCGCTCGCCATCATCGATTCCGCGACCCTGGCTGAGCTGACGGCGCTCAATGCCGAGACCGAGGCGGCGGCGCATATCAACGACCGCGATGTGACCCGACGCACCAACTATCATTTCCATTTCACGCTCTACGAGCTGGCGAACCAGCCGCAGACGCTGCATTTCGTGCGCGTGCTGTGGGCCAAGTATCCGTTCGACAAGCTGACGGCGATGCCCGACCGCCTGTCGGACGTGGCGGCGGAGCACGAGGCGATCCTGGCTGCGGCGCGCGCCGGCGATATTCGCGCCGCGCTGAAGGCGATGCAGTTTCACATCGAGAATGGCTGGCGCGAGTTCAAGCGGAACTTCCCTCTCTACGACCAGACCGTCATGCCTTAAGCTTTACGACACAAGGCCGGCAAGCAGGGAAGCGGGAGAAGGTCGATGCAGGGCACGAAATGGTCGCGGCGCGCGGTGATGGCGGGCCTTGCGGGCGCGGCAATGTCGGCGCCGGCGGCGGCTCAGGATTTTCCCGGCAAGCCGATCACCATCATCGTGCCGTTCGGGCCCGGCACGGCCAACGACATCATCGCCCGCCAGCTTGCCCAGGACATGACGGGCACGCTGGGCCAGAGCGTGATCGTTGAGAACCGTGCCGGCGCGACGGGCAACATCGCGACCGACTATGTCGCGAAGAGTCGGCCCGACGGCTACACGTTGCTGATCGCTTCGATGAGCCTTTTGCTCAACCAGGTCACAGGCAACTCCAATGCCGACCTGACGAAGGACTTCGTGCCGGTCGCCTTCAGCGGCAGCACGCTCTATTCTGCGTTCGTGCCCAACGAGCTTCCGGCAAAGACCGTGGCGGAGCTGGTGGCGCTGGCCCGCCAGCAGCCCGGCAAGCTCAACTACGCAGGCTATGTCGGTGGGGTCCCACAGTTCCTGGGCGAGATGCTCAATCGCGCGGCAAAGATCGACACGGTGATGGTGCCCTACAAGAGCACACCCGACGCGCTGATCGACCTGATGGCCAACCGCATCCAGATCTGGTTCACGCCTGTCGCCTCCGGCATCCCGGTCCGGAGCGGCAAGCAGGCGCGCATGATCGCCGTCACCGGCGACACGAGGGCGGGCGTGCTGCCCGACATCCCGACCTTCAAGGAGGCGGGCTATCCCGATCTCACCGTCGACGTCGCCTATTTCCTGCTGGCGGCGAAGGGCACGCCCCAGCCGATCGTCGACAAGCTGTATGGCGCCATCGACAAGGCGCTGCAGACGCCAAAGGTCAAAGAGATCCTGCTCGCGCAGGGCATCGAGGAAAAGCGAGGCGGCCCGGCGGAGGTGGGCAGCTATCTCGCCGGTGAAGTTCGTCGCTGGAGCGATATCGTCAAGCTCTCGGCGCCAGCTGCCGCCGGGAAATAGGCCCGCGCGATCCGTCGCCGAGGCCGTGAGCTTGCGCTCTCGGGGCAACTGCGCAACGAAAAAAAGCCGCCCTGGTGAGGCGGCTTTTTCTTCGAATGGTTGCGGGAGCTGGATTTGAACCAACGACCTTCAGGTTATGAGCCTGACGAGCTACCGGGCTGCTCCATCCCGCGTCAA
>CANIRG010000003.1 GCA_947469635.1 Rhodospirillales bacterium
GGCCACGATCACGCCGCCCTTGAGGCCGATGTCGGCCTTCACGATCCCCCAATGGTCGAGGATCAGCGCGTTGGTGATGACGGTGTCGACCGCGCCTTGCGCCCGCGTGCGCTGGCTCTGGCCCATGCCGTCGCGGATCACCTTGCCGCCGCCGAACTTCACTTCCTCGCCGTAGGTCGTGTGGTCCTTCTCGACCTCGATGAAGAGGTCGGTGTCGGCCAGCCGCACCTTGTCGCCCGTGGTGGGGCCGAACATGCCGGCATAGGCCGCACGCGAGATTCGTGTCGGTCCCTCGTTGGTCGGGCCCACCTTGGCGATGGGGCCGAGCTTGCCCGAGACCTTGGCCTGGAAGCCGTGGCTCTCGCGCCCGCCCATGTAGGGCGTGAGCCGCACGGTGCGCGACTGGCCGGGCTCGAAGCGCACGGCGGTGCCGGCGGCGATGTCGAGCCGCATGCCCTTGGCGCGCTTGCGGTCGAACTTCAGCGCGTCGTTGGTCTCGAAGAAATGATAGTGGCTGCCCACCTGGATCGGCCGGTCGCCGGTGTTCGACACCTCGATCGAGATCGGATTGCGGCCCTTGTTGAGCTCGAGCTCGCCCTTCGCCGTGAGGATTTCACCTGGTTTCATGGACGGGCTCCGTTGTCGTCAATCCTCCCCAGCGAAGCTGGGGAGGTGCCCCGCAGGGGCGGAGGGGTCAGAGGTTTCATCGCGTGGCCCATGACCCCTCTGGCCTGCGGCCACCTCCCCAGCGAAGCTGGGGAGGAAAGGAATCCGGGTACCATCGCTAGCGGATCGGATTGTGGACGGTGACGAGCTTGGTGCCGTCGGGGAAGGTCGCCTCGACCTGGATGTCGTGGATCATGTCTGCGATCCCGTCCATCACCTGCTCGCGCCGCAGCACCGTGCCGCCGTCGCGCATCAGCTCGGCCACCGAACGGCCGTCGCGCGCACCCTCGACGACGAAATCGGTGATCAGCGCCACCGCCTCGGGATGGTTGAGCTTCACGCCGCGCTCCAGCCGCCGCCGCGCCACGTTGGCAGCCATCGCGACCAGCAACTTGTCCTTTTCCCGAGGCGTGAGATTCATTGCCTGCGTTTCCCCTGCGGTGCAGCCTGACTATAGGAGGCGAGCATCAAATATGCCAAACGCGCCGCAAGCGCAGGCCGCGGATTTCAGGGTTGGGCGCCCGCGCCGGCTCGACGGCGGCCTTTCTCGACCAAGGCGACCATGTCGGCAAAGCCCACCGACAGCGAGTTGGCGCTGAGCCAGATCGGGCTGCCGACGAACAGACCGTTGATCGCCCTCAAGGTGCGTTGAAGCATGTTGCCATGGTTGAAGAATTTGTCCGGATCGAGCACGTCGACGACGAGGTACTTGGAAAGTCCGCGGCCACCCATTCGCAGGCCCTGGATGTCGACCCAGGGAACGCGCCCGACGCAAGTGTAGGTCGTTCGGTCGACAATTCCTTCCCGATCGACGATCAGGCCAGGGCCGTTGTCGAACAGCCGGACGAGATAGAACAGGGATAGGAGCCCGAAGAACGCGCCGCCGACGACACCAATGATCCGCAGCAGCAATACCGGATATCGCGTGGCATGAGCGGGCAACAGGCCGACCCAGATGGCAACGGCGGCCAGCAGCCCGCCGAGGAGGAGCAGACCGAAGATCTTCATCTTCTCGAATGGAACGACCACCTCGTCCGTCGCGTCGCTGCTCATGTCGGGATCCACGATTGCTTTCCGAATCGATCCTCATTCCATCATATTTTCCGAAGGACACCAAAGGCTGCGGCTTCATCAGATGTGCCAAACGCGCGGCAGACGCTGGCCGCGAAAATCGCCGAGGAAGCGCGTCACGGCGGCCCGCACCACCGTCGCCTCGCCCAGCAGGCGGGCGACCAGGATGCCGTTCACCAGGGTGACGCCTGCTCGCACCTTGTCTGCAGCTTCGAGCAGAGTCCGCGCCTTCTCGAAACGTGGCTGGGGGTCGTCCCAAACGCCGATGACCGTGGCGAGTGCGTTGGCCGTACCGAAGCCTGCACCCAAAGGACTCTCACCCTCGACGCGCAGCGTGTCGGTCCAGGCGAGCTTGCCTGAGCGACGGACCGACCAGGAGTCCAGCAGCAGGCCCGAGACGAAACGCTCGCCCGAGGCGGCGCGGCCCAGCACCACCATCTCGCAGGCGAGCAGCGAACCACCCGGCGCGACATGGGCGACACTGCGCCGGGCCAGCCGCGCGCCCTGGAAGACGATCGTCTCCTGCGGCAACCAGTCGAGGCTGGCACCCTCGCCCACCGTGGCGGTGACATCTATGGTGCAGCGGTTGCCGGTCGCGGCGGCGCGATAGATCTTCTCCGCCGCCTGGGTCGAGGCGATGGCGCGGGCGCCGGGCCCGACCTCGACGGCGAGCTTCAGCGTGTCGCCGCCCGTGACGCCGCCCGACGTGGTGATCAGCACCGCCTCGGGCGGCTCGCCGGGCTCGGGGTCGGGGAACAAGACCCGGCAGGGATCGCGTTGATAGAGCTCGGCCAGCCTCGTCGCCCCGTCACGCACCGCGAAGGCGACCCGGCTTTCGCCCGAGGCGCGCTGCATGCGGGGGGATTGGGTGGTCATCGACACCGCCCTTGATAGATTAGGGACAGAAATGAGCAAGGCCTTCACCAAGGAAAGCGACGGCGACGACGAGGACGACCTGCCGGAAGAGACCGGCGGCCTGCCCGTCACCGCCAAGAACTACATGACCCCCGAGGGCTTCGGCCGGATGCGGGACGAGCTGAACCTGCTCCTGCGCAAGGAGCGGCCGGAGGTGGTGAAGGTCGTGACCTGGGCCGCCGGCAACGGCGACCGCTCGGAGAACGGCGACTATATCTACGGCAAGAAGCGGCTGCGCGAGATCGACCGGCGGGTGCGCTACCTCAGCAAGCGGCTGGCCAATGCCGAGGTGGTCGATGCCGCCCGGCGGGCAAAGACCGACCAGGTGTTCTTCGGCGCCACCGTCACCTATGCCAACGGCAAGGGGGACGAGCGCACCATCAAGATCGTGGGCGTCGACGAGGTCGAGCTCGACAAGGGTCATGTGAGCTGGATCTCGCCCATCGCCAAGGCGCTGCTGCGTGCCGAGGAGGGCGACATGGTGAAGATGCGCACGCCCGCAGGCGTCGAGGAGATCGAGATCGTGCGCGTCGAGTACGTGTAGGACCTCACATCTCGATCAGCGCCAGGTCCTGGAACCAGCTCTGGGCCTGGACATAGGTCTTTACCCGGGCCGACAGGGCCCGCGGGCTCGAGTCGTGATAGACCCAGATCATGACGGCATCGTCGACCGCCTTGGCGTGGATCTGGGCCGCCAGCGCATCCTGCCTGGCGGGATCGAAGGTGCCCTGCAGCTCGGCGACCAGCCGGTCGACCTCGGGGTTCTTGTAGCCGCTCCAGTTGACGCCGACCGGCGCCACCTGATCCGAGGCGAAGAAGCGGTTCACGGCATAGAACGGATCCGACGTCACGTGCGTGACGTTGGTGACCGAGACGTCCTTGTTCATGTCGGCCTTGGCGCCGCCGCGCCAGCCCGTCATCAGCGCCTCGAGCTCGACGGCCTTGATCTCCATGTTGATGAAGACGTCCTTCAGCATCTCCTGGATGGCCTCGTTCACCATCTGGTTGGTGCCGCCGGCATTGATGGAGATCCTGGCCTTCATCGGGTTGGCCTTGCCGTAGCCCGCCTCGGCCATCAGCTTCCGCGCTTCGTCGGGCGCGAACCTGATCTCGAAGCTGGGCTTGCCGAACCATGGGCTGGTGCGATCGACCTCGCCATAGGCCGGCTTCACCGTGCCGCTCAGCAGCTTCACGATGGCGTCGCGATCGATCGCAAGGTTGGCGGCCTTGCGCACCCTTATGTCGGTCCACGGCGAGCCCTCGACCAGCGAGGGATGATACTGGAAGACGTGCGGCGTGATGTTGGTGCTGATGCGGGCGCCGCTCTGCTTCAGCCGGTCGATCATGTCGGGTCCGGGTGCGTCGATCATGTCGAGCGCACCGGAGATCAACGCGGCGCTGCGGCCCGAATCCTCCGGCGCGCACACCAGGATGACACGGTCGACCTTGGGGATGCGCTTGGGGTTCCAGTAGCCCTCGTTCTTCACCAGCTCGGCTCGCTCGCGCGGCACGAATCGGGTGAGCCTGAACGGGCCGGTGCCCGAGGGCTCCGAGGCGAACTTGTTCCAATCCTTGCCGACCTTCTCCCACTGCGCCGGGCTCGACACCAGGAACCACAGGAACTGATAGGGGAAGAGCGAGTCGACCGACTTGGTCTTGACCTCGACCTCCATGTCGCCGGTCTTGCGGTAGCTCGCGAGGCTGGGCAGGCGCGGCCGCACCTGCGCCGACTGGCGGGTGTCGAACTGCGGCGCATCCTTGTTGAAGATCTTCTCGAAATTCCAGATCACCGAATCGGCGGTGAAGGCCGAGCCGTCGTGGAACTTCACGCCCTCTCGCAGCTTGAAGGTCCACACGGTCTTGTCCTGCTCGGACACTTTCCATTCGGTGGCGAGGCCCGGGATCATCTTGCCCGGCCGGTTGGAGACATCGAGCTCCCAGGCGATCAACGGGTCGTAGATCGTGAGGCCGGTATATTGGTAGGCGTTGGCGCCACGGTCGGGCTGCCCGGTGGTGAGCGGGATGTCGGTCATCGGGATGCCGTAGCGCAGCACCTTTTCCTGCTGCGCCCAGGCGGCGCGCGGCAAGGCGAGCGTGGCGGCGCCAGCAAGCAGAGAGCGGCGTGAAACTTCCATGAGTGTCCCCCGAGTGATCCTCGTCCGCAGGTTCATGCGACTCTCGTGCCAGAAGGCCGGCTCCCGCCGTTGCTGTTGCCCGACGCCCGCCTTAGGCTCGCGTGCGATAAAAAAATCGGGAGTGAACAACCATGACGCAACAACAGACACGCCGTGGCGTGCTCGCAGCCATGGGCGCAACCGCCCTCATGGCACCGGCCATCGTCCGTGCCCAGACGCCGCCCGCCCTCGCCGCACCGGCCAGCGTCATCAGCAACCCGCCGCGCGACTTCGGCCCGAATGGCACGCCGACGGTCTATGGTCGCGATCCCGACATCATCACCATCGATCCGGCCTTCGATGCGCTCACCCAGGGCAACACGCCGATCATGCGCCTGTGGACGGGATCGCTGTGGGCGGAAGGACCGGCGTGGAGCTCGGTCGGCCGGTACATGGTGTGGAGCGACATCCCCAACAATCGCCAGCTTCGCTGGATCGAGGACGACGGCCGGGTGAGCGTGTTCCGCATGCCGTCCAACAACAGCAACGGCAACACCTTCGACTTCCAGGGCCGGCAGATAACCTGCGAGCACCTGGCGCGACGCGTCGTGCGCTACGAGCTCGACGGCTCGGCGACCGTGCTGGCCGACAGCTACAATGGCAAGCGGCTGAACTCGCCCAACGACGTGGTGGCCCATCCCGACGGCAGCTACTGGTTCACCGATCCGCCCTTCGGCGGGCAGCTCTACGAGGGCACGCCCGACGTGGCCGGCGGGCCGAGCAACGCCGCCGGCAAGCTGAAGCCCGGCCTCGGCCAGCCGCCCGGCATGGGCAACATGCGGCGCGAGCTGCCGACCGGCTGCTATCGCATCGATCCCAGCGGCCGGGTCGACCTCGTGCTGAGCGAGGAGCAGCTGCCCAGCCCCAACGGCATCTGCTTCTCGCCCGACTACAAGAAGCTCTATGTCGTCAGCAGCGGCCGGGGTCCGGGCGACACCGGGCCGGGCGGCAAGCGCGACGTCCATTCCTTCGACGTCGGCGCCGACAACAAGCCGGCCAACGGCAAGCTCTTTTCCGACTTCATGATCGACGGCATCAAATGCGGACCCGACGGCATCCGCGCCGACGTCCAGGGCAATCTCTGGATCTCCAGCAATGCCGGCCGCAACCTGGGCTACAGCGGCGTCACCGTATGGTCGCCTGAGGCCAAGCTGCTGGGCCGCATCCGGCTGCCCGAGGGTTGCGCCAACATCTGTTTCGGCGGCCCCAAGCGCAACCGGCTGTTCATGGCCGCGAGCCAGTCGATCTACGCCCTCTATGTCGCCACGCAGGGCGCGGGACCGGCGTGACGGGCCAATAGTCACCAAAGGTAACGCTTTAAGTAACATGAAAATATTAGTGCGGGCCGGGCAAGCCTCGACCCGCACGGGCGAGAATCGAGACGAGCCAGGGACGGGCGTGCGCATCCGCCGACCATAGGCGCGTCCGCGGCGATGGACCTATTCCGGTCGTTACTGGAGCGAGTGCTGGGGGCGCGCCACTCATAGGCGCTAACTTATCGTTGACGTTATGAATCGGGCTGTGATTCATAGTCGAGATGCTTGATGCATCGCAATTGGATGAGGGTTGGAAGGAGCTGTTGAGCCGCATTGGCTCGACGGTAGACCTTGAGGCGACGGCGAAGGCCAGCGGCGCGCTGGTTCGGCGTCGCGAGATCAAGAGCGCCGAGGATCTGCTGCGGCTGGCACTTGCCTACGGTCCGTGCGGCATGTCGCTGCGCACGGTATCGAGCTGGGCGCAGACGATTGGTTTGGCCGAGCTGTCGGATGTGGCCGCGCTCAAGCGGCTGCAGGCCAGTGCCGACTGGCTGCAGACGATCGTGGGCGAGTTGCTGGCGTGCCGCCTGAAGTATCCGTCGGCGGCGGACAAGGGTCGGGTGATCCGGCTGCTCGACGGCACGACGATCTCCCATCCCGGTAGCGACCGAGCCGATTGGCGCCTGCATTACAGCTACGATCCGCGCCGCGGGCGCACCGTCGACTGCCAACTGACGACGGCGCGCGAGGGCGAGCATCTGCGGCGCGTCAAGCCGACCGCGGGCGAACTCTGGGTCGCCGATCGTGGCTACGCCAAGGGCGAAGGACTGCATCATCTGGTGCAGGGCAACGCCGACTTCCTGGTTCGGGTAAGCTGGAACTCGCTGTCGTTGCGCGCCGGCGACGGCAACCCCTTCGACATGGCCCAGCGGCTCGAGAGCTTGGGCGGCGCTGACCAAGCCGAGTGGGACGCTATCGCGGTGACGCCGAACGGCCATGAGGTGCCGCTACGGCTGCTGGTCCGGCGCAAGCCGCCTGAGGCAGTCGCGCGCGAGATCAAGCGCATCACCGAAAAGGCTGCCCGGCGCGGTCGAACCCGGCGCAGCGGCAAGCCCGATCCGCGCAGCCTGATCGCCGCACAGTTCACCATCCTGGCGACATCGCTGGCAGAGCCGGCCGAGCAAATCTTCAGCCTCTATTCCCTGCGCTGGCAGATCGAGATCGCCTTCAAGCGCCTCAAGAGCCAGCTCCACATCGATCGGCTGCAGGCAAAAGATGATGAGCTCGCCCGAACGTGGCTGCTCGCTCACATCATTGCCGCCCTGCTCATTGAAGACCACGCAGACGAAGCGCTGGACTCTCCCCCCTCTGCTCAAGGCTGTGCCGCCTACTGCGCCACGCCACTGCTGGCGACTGTTCAATATCCTGCGTGACGCCATCTGCATGGCCGTCGTCGGACCACTCAGCCCGGCACGTATCATCGACAATGCCTGCAAGCTCACACGCCTGCTCATCGAGCCCAACAGAAGGCGAAAACGAAGGCCATTCCCGCCCTTCGTTTTAAGTTAGCGCCTATGAGCGCGCCACTCCAGTGGCGCTCTTCTCATGACTCGTGAGCGCCACTGGAATGGCGCGCTCCCAGCGATGATCTACCGCCGTCCGCCCTTGCGCAGGAGCTTGCCGGGGAGATTGCCCGTGGGCTCGTTGTCGCGCAGCAGGACCTGGCCATTGACGATGGTGGCGCGCATGCCGTCGGCCTTCTGGCGCAGGCGCTTGGCGCCGCCCGGCAGGTCGGTCACGACCTCGGGCATGCGCGGGGCCACCGTGTCGGGATCGAACACCACGATGTCGGCGGCCATGCCCTCGCGCAGCAGGCCGCGGTCGTGGAAGCCGAACTGGGTGGCGTTGTCGCACGTGATGAGCTTCACCGCCTCCTCCAGCGTGAAGGCCTGCTTCTCGCGCACCCAGTGGCTGAGCAGGTGGGTCTGCAGCGAGGCGTCCATGATCTGCGAGACGTGCGCGCCCGAGTCGGAGAAGGTCACGACCGAGCGGGGATGCTTCATCAGCTCCAGCGCCTCGGTCTGGTTCTCGTTGGCGATCGGCTGCACCATGAAGAACCTCATGTCGCGCTCGAGCGCCATGTCGATCATCAGCTCGACCGGATGCGTGTTCTTCTGGCGCGCGAGCTCGGCCATCGACTTGTGCGGGCCCGCCATCCTGTCCATGGCGTAGATCCATTCCCATTCCGGCGGCCTCGCTTCGGTGCCGCGCACCGTGGGGCCTTCGTAGGGCCGCGAGGCGATCTCGACCAGGCGGCGGCGCATGTCGGGATCGAGCAGCGCCTTCTTCTGCTCGGCGAGCGGCTTGGCGCGCATCTCGCTCCACAGCTCCCATTTGTCGAACGGAAGCTGCGTCTCGAAGGACAGCAGCACGTTCAGTGCCCGGCTGTGCACCTGGGCGAACATGCGGCCGCCCTGGCGCGCGGTGCGCTCGATGATGTCGAAGGTCGAGCGCCAGCCGCCCGGAGTCGAGCGGCGGTTGAACAGGCCGAAGGTGATCGGCCGGCCGGTCTCGATGGCGAGCTTGGACAGGCCCTCGTAGTAGATGCGCGCCTTGTCGCTGTCGGCGCCGCGCGGCTCGCCCGCGACCTCGACGATGCCGGCGCCCATCGCCTTCACCAGCGTCGCGAACTCGTGCCAGGTGGCGAGCCGGCTCGCGACGGGCTTGTCGTCCGAGGTCTGGTGATTGACGCTGCGGGTCGTCGAGAAGCCGAAGGCGCCGGCGTCGACCGCCTCCTTGGTGAGATGCACCATCCTGGCGAGATCGTCCTCGCTCGCCTCGTCGGTGAAGGCGCGCTGGCCCATCACGTAGGTGCGCAGCGCACAGTGACCGACGTAGCCCGCGTAGTTGATGCCCTTGGGCAGCGTGTCGAGCACGTCGAGGAATTCGGGGAAGCTTTCCCAGCGCCACTTGATGCCGGCCAGCATGGCGGCGCGGCTGATGTCCTCGGCACGCTCGAGGTTGCGGAAGACGAGGTCGGCCTCGGCCTCGCGGCAGGGCGCCAGCGTGAAGCCGCAATTGCCCATCACCACGCTGGTCACGCCCTGGAAGCAGGAGCTGGTGCCGTGCGGATCCCAGAATATCTGCGCATCCATGTGGGTGTGGCCGTCGACGAAGCCCGGCGACACGACGTGGCCCTCGGCATCGACGGTCTCCTTCGCCGACGAGGTGATCCGTCCGATCTCGGCGATCTTGCCGTCCTTGACGCCGATGTCGCCGCGAAAGCGCGGCAGTCCGGAACCGTCGACGATCATGCCGTTCCTGACGATGAGATCGTATGCCATGGCAAACCTCCCGAGCGTTGAGGAAGGCTACGCCTTTGCCCTCCATCCGTCATCCCGAGCGAAGGGCCGCAGGCCCGCAGTCGAGGGACCAGTTCATATCGGATCGCGGAATATGAGGAGGTCCCTCCGCTCCGAGCCTTCGGCCCTCCGGTCGGGATGACGGGTAGAGATGGCTGGCTTAGGATCATCCGACGCAAACAAAGAAGCGCACCGAGGAAATATGGAATTCGGCGTTCTTTTCACCTCGCATCCCAACCCGCAGGAAGAGCCCTACCCGCACCGCGACGTCCATGCGCGCACCACGGACGAGGTGATCGAGGCCGAGCGGCTGGGTTACGACACGGCGTGGATCGCCGAGCATCATTTCGCGACCAGCTACGGCATCATGCCGGACTGCTTCGCCTACATGGCCTATCTCGCGGCCAAGACCAGCCGCATCAAGCTCGCTGCGGGGGTGATCACGCTGCCGCTCTACGATCCGATCCGCGTGGTCGAGAACGCGAGCTTCGTCGATATCCTGTCCAACGGCCGCGTCATGCTGGGCATCGGCTCGGGCTACCGGCCCTACGAGTTCGAAGGGCTGGGCAAGGATTTCGACTCGCGCCGCGACCAGGTCGAGGAGGCGGTGGGGCTGATGTTCGAGGCCTTCCACCGCCATCGCTGGGACCACAAGGGCAAGTCCTACAGCGGCACGGTGCAGGCACCCTACGAGATGCTACCGCATCCCGTGCAGATGCCGCATCCGCCGCTCTACATGGCCGGCGGCACCGACCGCTCGATTGGCTACTGCGGGCGCAACGGCTTCGGCCTGATGCTCTCGACCTTGCCCGGCATCGAGACGCTGGCGGCGCAGACCGCGCTCTACAAGCGCGAGCTGGCGACGGCGACGGCCGAGCGCCGCCAGAACCCCGCTGCCGGCCAGATCGACATCGCGCGCTGGGTCTACATCGCCGACACCGACGCCCAGGCCCGCGCCGAGACCGAGGAAGCGATCGTGAAGCACATCGCGCACTTCGGCGGCACCGGCACCGGCGGCTATCTCGGCTCGGTCTCGGAGAAAGGTGGCCAGCTCAACTACGACGATCTGCTCGCGACCACGCTGCTGCACGGCTCGGCCGAGACGGTGATCGCCAGGCTGCGCGAGATGCAGGCGCGCGCCGGCATGACCTCGCTGCTGTTGCACTATCCGCCCTATTACGGGCGCGAGAAGGCAATGAAGAGCCTGAAGCTGTTCGCCGAGCGCGTGATCCCGGCCTTTCGGCCGCCGGCGAGGCGGATGGCCGCGGCGGAGTGACGGACCGCATCGAAGAAGCCATCCGCGCCTGCCGACGCGAGGGCGATGCCGTGTCGGCAGCGACGCTCATGCTCGAACGCTGGCGCGCCATCGATGCCGAAGCCAGGGCAGTCTTGGCGCGGGACGTCGAGGAACGGTGGCGGAGCGATCCTCTGCACTCGATGTCGGCAACGAATACCTTCCGTCACATAGAGTTTATTCGTGCAGGGTTCGGGCGGGCCCTGGCTGCCATCGTCGATTGGCCGGAGGTCGGCCTCGCCCTGCTCGACGAGCCGGAGCTTGGCCGTTGGCAGCCTGCATTGATCGGCCAGCTTGCCCGCGACGAAGCGTTGCGACCCTCCATGATCGACCGGGCTCTCGCGCAGCACCGCGGGAACGTCCCGCTCATGCGCTCGTTCGTCGAGACCGGTGCCACGCGAGGGGATCGCCGCCTGCTGGATGCCGCGGCGACGATGCTGCTCGACTCCCCGCAGCACTCTAGTGACCTCGCGGCAGGCCTCGCGAGGGCCTACGCCGATCTCGGCGATCTGGAGACGGCGAGCCGCATCGCACTCGCTTCGCTCCTCCGGAATGGCGATACCGGCCCGTTGCTCGGATTGCTGTCGCACACGCATTGCCCGGTTCCCGAGCCGGCCTATGAAGCGGTGGTTCGTCTATCCGACGACGCAAAGCGGGCAAGAACGGTCGCGGACCTGCGGCAGCTCGGATATGCCGAAGCAGCCGCGCGGCTCGCGACCATGCTGCTGAAGAGCGGACGCGGCACCAAGAGCATGTTTGCGCCGGCGATGCTGATGGCCGAGGAGAATCCAGCCGCAGCGCTCGACATCGTCGAAGCGCTCGTCCACGCGGCCACCACTCCGCCGAACACCGCGCTCGGTGTCGGCTTCCAGTTGGTGCTCGCGCGGTTTCTGGGTTCCGTCGCGATGACCGAGGCAACCGCGTCAAGGGTTCTCGCCCTGGCGGAGTTCGTCACGCCGCGTCCTGTCCGGGAAGAGATCGTCGCCCGGGCGACGAGCCGCAGGGGGTCGTAGCGGCGAAGCGGCGCTCGCGGGCCTAATCGGCGCGAACCACGCGGAAGCCGCCTTTGGTCGACCGGCTTCCCACGGGCTCTCCGCCCCGGTCTGCGGAGCGCACGATCCACGGATAGCTGTCCCAGGCGCCGCCGCGCCGGATGCGCCGATCGCAGGTGCCGCCGTCCGATGCTCCCCACGCGGAACCGTCCGCCGGCGCGTCTTCATAGGTCTGGTGCCGGCAATCCGCCGTCCATTGCCAGACATTGCCCAGCATGTCGTGGAAGCCCCACGGATTGGCGGCAAACGACGCGACCGGTGACGTATAGGCATGGCCGTCGCTGCATCTGAGGAACTGCTCGAAGGAATTCACGAAGTTGAGCGTCGTCCGCAGCATCTGGTCGCTCATGTTGGCATAGCGGCACGCGCCGTCGCGGCCATCGCCCCAGAAGCGCGCTGTCTGCGTTCCCGCGCGGGCAACGTATTCCCACTCCGCTTCCGAAGGCAGGCGATAGGTCTTGCCGGTGGTCGACCCCAGCCAGCCAACATAGGCGACGGCGTCCAGCCACGACACGCATACCGCGGGATGACCGCCGGTTTGCGCGAAGCCGGGATTGCGCCAGTCGCGGCCCGGGATGTCGTGAAACTTGCCGTCGGCGCCGAGGCCGAGGCACGAGCCACCCATGTCGCGCTTCGTCGCGACGACAAAGGCCGCGAGCTCGTCGCGCGTCACCGGCGTGCGGCCCATCCGGAACGAGCCGAGGGTGACCGGGTGCCGCGGAACCGAGCGACCGCGAAACTGCAGCGGTACGCCTTCCCTCTCCTCCTCGCCCGCCGGTGCCCCCATGACGAACGACCCTGCAGCGACTCGCAGAAGCTCGGGACAGGTCGGGCAATCCCTCTGGGCAACCGGTTGCTGCGCCCCAGCCGGCCAGGCCAGCAGGACGGACACGAGCATCATCGGCCATGCCCTCATCGCAGGGCCCCAATCGACCTGCACGACGCGAAAGCCCATGTCCGTAAAGCGGAGGCCGACGGGCTCGAAGCTGTGGGCCGTGGCTCGGACATTGGCGGGAAGCTCGCTCCACGAGCCGCCGCGCGCGACGCGCTGGTCGCGATCGCCGCCCTCCTTGGCATCCCACCAGCGGCCGTCGTCGGGCGCGCCCTGGCAGGTCTGGTGCACGCAATCCCGCATCCATTGCCGGACATTGCCCAGCATGTCGTGGAAGCCCCAGGGATTCCCGGTGAAGGAATCGACAGGTGAGGTATAGGCGTGACCATCGCGGCATCCGAAGAATCGCCGCGGAGAGGCCTCGACCTCGAGCATGGCACGCAGCGTCTGATCGCCGGTGTTGGCGTAGCGGCAGGCATCGTCGCGGCCGTCACCCCAGAAGCGTGCAGCGCCCGTTCCCGCCCGGGCGACATAATCCCACTCCGCTTCCGACGGCAGACGGTAGGTCTTACCGGTATTCTTGCCGAGCCACTCCACGTAGGCGACGGCGTCGGCCCAGAACACGCACACCGCCGGTGATGGCCCGCCTGCACGAAGCCGGGGTTGCGCCAGTCGCTCTCCTTGAGCCCCCGGGATTTGCCGTCGCTCCCCGGGCCCCAGCATGAGCCGCTGGTCGCGTGCATGGTCGCCGCCACGAAGGCCGCGAACTCGTTGCGCGTCACGGGAGCGCAGCCCATCCGGAAGTGGTAGTCGATGGTCACCGGTGCTGGGGAGCGGCCCGGCCGCGCGCTTTCGGCGGCACGTCCTCGCGCTCCTCCTCACCGTCCGGTGCGCCCATGAGGAATGAGCCCGGCGACACGCGCAGCAGCTCGGGGCAGGTGGTGCAGTCCTTCACCGCCGCCGGCTGTCCCCATGCCGGCAGGGCCAGCATCGCGATAAGCGTAAACGGTCCCCAACGCTTCATGCCCGATCTTTTCATGGCTTCCCTCACCTTCCGGCTCTAAAAGCCCGCTCACGTGCCCAACAATACCTCGCTCGGCGCCCTCCTCACCATGCTCGCGATGCTGTGCTTCGCCGCCATGGATGCGATGAGCAAATGGCTCGTGGCCGACTATGCGGTCGGCCAGATGATGTGGATCCGCTACGCGCTGCTCTGCCTGTTCACCTGGTTCCTGGTGCGCCGCCGCGGCCTCCTGACCACGTTCAGGACGCAGCGGCCCTGGCTGCAGATCGTCCGCTCCCTGGTCGCCGTGATCGAAGGCGGGATGTTCGTGCTGGCCTTCCGCTACCTGCCGCTGGCCGACACGCATGCCATCGCCGCCACCTCGCCGCTGATCGTGATCGCGCTCGGCGTCCTGTTCCTCGGCGAACGCGCCGACCTGGCGCGCTGGCTCGCGGTGGGCGCCGGCTTCGCGGGCGTCCTGCTGATCGTGCGGCCGGGCTTCCGCAGCTTCGACTGGCCGGTGCTGCTGCCACTGCTGGGCGCGGGCCTGTGGGCGGGCTACCAGGTGATGACGCGCCTCGCCTCGCGCCACGATTCGCCCGATACGTCGCTCCTCTGGTCGGCCGCCGTGGCGCTCGTCGCCACCAGCTTCGTCGGGCCGTTGGACTGGAAGTGGCCGACGCCCACCGCCTGGGCGCTGATGTTCGTCATCGCCGCCATCGGCGCGGTGGCGCACTACGCCCTCATCAAGGCGCTGGATTTCGCCGAGGCCGGCGCCGTCCAGCCCTACAGCTACAGCCTGCTGGTATGGGCGGCCCTGCTGGGCGTCGTCGTGTTCGGCGACATCCCCGACGGCTGGACGCTGCTGGGCGCCGCCATCGTCGTGGCGAGCGGCCTCTACAGCTGGCGCCGCGAGCGCCGAGGGCGATAGAGCCTACTTCTGGCGCTTCATCTCGTTGCAGGCCACGATCATCGTCGGCGGGCTGACATGACGGTAGCAGAACTGGACGGTGTCCTTGTCGACCACCGTGCCGTCGAGCAGGCCCTGGCGGCCGGCGATATAGACCCATTTCCCGTCGGGCGAGATCGAGCCGATGATCTGCTCGACGGCTGAATCGGACGCCACCGTGCCCCAGAAGCGCTTACCGTCCTGGCCTTCGATCTTGTAAGTGAAGGTCTGCGAGCGCAGCCGGTGGCTGCCGGCGGCCTTGGCCGGCGAGCCTGGCGGATGATGGGCGGCAAGCCCGCTCACGATCGCCTCGCCGGTGCCCTTCCACGTCCCCTTCATGTCGGAGATCGTCGCAACCGCCGGTGCCGGGGCTGGCACGGGCGCCGGCACCGCGGTTGGAGCAGTGCCCGGGCGCGATGCCTGCGCCAGGGCGCCGACTGTGCCGGCAGCGATCGCGACCGCCAGCAGCGCGGCGACATGAACCAAACGCACCATGCAAAGTCCCCCTCTTGCCTCGGCTCAACGCGGCCATTGTCGCAACGCGACCAGACCGCCGTCGATCGGTAGCATGACCCCCGTCACCCACCGCGATTCGTCCGAGGCAAGATACACGGCGCCATGGGCGATGTCCCAGGCGGTGCCTTCGGCCTTCATCGGCACCATGTTCTTGCGCCGTTCCCGCGCCTCGGCACCGAGATGCGCTACCATCGGCGTATGGACCGAGCCCACGATGATGCAGTTGGCGCGGATGTTCTGCGTGGCGTAGTCGGCCGCCACCGAGAGGGTGAAGCCGTGCAGGCCGGCCTTGGCCGTCGCATAGGCGACCGCGCCGGGGCTGCCGATCAGGCCCAGCGCACCCGCGATCGACGACACCATGATGATCGATCCGCCGCCACCTTCCTTCATCCTGGGCAGGCAGTATTTGGTGCAGAGCATGGTGGTGGTGAGATTGGCCTCCAGCACCTTGTTCCAGTCCGCCAGAGTCACCGCCTCGGGCGTGCCGGGCGCGCCGATGCCGACATTGTTGTGCAGGATGTCGAGCCGTCCGTAGGTCTTGACCGCGAACGCGGCCATCGCTTCGGCGGCATCGGCCTTGGCCATGTCGCCCGCAAACACTGCGGCCTCGCCGCCTTCGGCCACGATCTGCTTCCTGAGCTTCTCCGCACGCTCCGCGCTGCGATTGACCAGCACGACCCTGGCGCCTTCGCGCGCGAACAGCAAGGCGGTCGCCATGCCGTTGCCGACACCCTCGCCGCGCGGCGCCGCACCGGTCACCACGGCGACCTTGCCCTTGAGACGATCCGTCATCTAACTGTCCTCCCCGCAAATCGTATGGGTTGAAACCATGACCGGCAACACGGAGTCCTTCGAGGGCGGCTGCACCTGCCGCCAGGTGCGCTACCGCATGACCTCGCGCCCGCTCTTCGTGCATTGCTGCCACTGCACCTGGTGCCAGCGGGAGACCGGCGCATCCTTCGCGCTCAACGCCATGATCGAGGCCGACCGCGTCGAGCTGCTCGCGGGTGAGCCCGAGGCGGTCGACACGCCGTCGGCCAGCGGCAAGGGTCAGAAGATTTCGCGCTGCCCCACCTGCCGAGTGGCGCTATGGAGCAACTATGCCGGCGCGGGCAACGCCGTGCGCTTCCTGCGCGTGGGCACGCTCGACGCGGGCCATGGCATCGGCCCCGACATCCATATCTTCACCTCGACCAAGCAGCCCTGGGTCGCCCTGCCCGAGGGCGCGCCTGCTGTTCAGGAGTTCTATCAGGCGAGCAAGATGTGGCCGAAGGAGAGCCTGGAGCGGCGCGCCGCGCTCAGGAAATGAGATAATCGGGGAAACGCGCGCGAATCTCGGCGAGATAGCCCAGCGTGCCGGAGAGGTGCTTGCGCACATAGAGCTGCGCCTCGTCCGGATTTTTGCCTGCGATGGCCTGCGCGATCAGCCGGTGGAGGCGCACGATGTCCTGCGCCTTGCCCGGCGTCGGCAGGTGCAGGCGGCGCAGCCGGTCGATATGGCCGCTGCGGCTGCGTACCAGCGTCCACAGCTCGCGCTTGTCGGCCGCGACATAGAGCTGCCAGTGGAAATCGTTGTCGGCCGCCATGAAGGCCGCGAGGTCCCCGGACTTGGCGAAATGCTGCTGCATGGCGACGATGCGGTTCAGCTCCTCGATCAGCGCCGGCTCGTGGGCGAGCGCCAGGCTGCGCACGATCTCGAGCTCGAGCGACTGGCGCAGAAAGTGCGCCTGCTGCGCCCGCCTGATGTCGATGCGGCTCACCACGGTCGCGTGCTGCGGGAAGACCTCGACCAGGTCCTCCTCGTGCAGCCGCATCAGCGCGTCGCGCACCGGCGTCGAGCTGACGCCAAACTGCTTGGCGAGCGCCGCGCGCGACAGCGTCGAGGCCGGCGGCAGCGCCAGCGACACGATCATCTCGCGCAGCCGGTCGAACACCTGTGGCGCCGCCTGGCGGTCGCGGTCGAGGCGTTCGGAGGGCACGGAATTCAGCATGTCTTGACCATTGATGCACTAATGTATTAGCTCGATTCAGGAGGAAAACCAATGCCCGACACGAAGCGAAAGACCGCCGACGAATTGCGCAGCGCCCGCTGGTTCGCGCCCGACGATCTGCGCGCCTTCGGCCACCGCTCGCGCGCGATGCAGATGGGGCTGGCGCCGGAGGATTGGGTCGGCAAGCCGGTGATCGCCATTCTCAACACCTGGTCGGAAGCCCAGCCCTGCCATATGCACTTCAAGAGCCGCGTCGATGACGTGAAGCGCGGCATCCTGCAGGCCGGCGGCTTCCCGATGGAGCTGCCGGCGCTGTCGCTGTCGGAGAGCTTCCTCAAGCCCACGACCATGCTCTACCGCAACCTGCTGGCGATGGACGCCGAGGAGCTGCTGCGTGGCCATCCCGTCGACGGCGTCGTGCTGATGGGCGGCTGCGACAAGACCACGCCCGCCCTGCTGCTGGGCGCCATCAGCATGAACCTGCCCGCGATCTACATGCCGGCCGGGCCGATGCTGCGCGGCAACTGGAAGGGCAAGGTGCTGGGCTCCGGCTCCGACGCCTGGAAATACTGGGACGAGCGCCGCGCCGGCAAGATCTCCGACGACGACTGGGTCGATGTCGAAGCCGGCATCGCGCGCAGCTACGGCACCTGCATGACCATGGGCACGGCCGCCACCATGATGGCGATGGCCGAGACCGTCGGCATGTCGTTGCCCGGCGCCTCCTCGATCCCGGCCGCCGACGCCAACCACATCCGTATGGCCGCCGAGACTGGCCGGCGCGTCGTCGAGATGGTGTGGGAGGATCTCACGCCCAAGAAGATCATGACCAAGGACGCGTTCCTCAACGCCATCACCGTGGCAATGGCGGTGGGCTGCTCCACGAACGCCATCATCCACCTGATCGCCATGGCGCGGCGCGCCGGCCAGGACATCGGCCTCGACGATTTCGAACGCGCCAGCCGCAAGGTGCCGGTGCTCGCCAACATCCGGCCCAGCGGCGACAAGTACCTGATGGAGGACTTCTTCTACGCCGGCGGCCTGCCCGGCCTGATGGAGCAGATCCGCGAGCATCTGCATGTCGGAACAATGACGGTGACGGGCAAGACGCTGGGCGAGAACATCGCGGGCGCGGAGATCTACAACGACGACGTGATCCGCGCCGTCGCCAACCCGATCTACAAGGAGGGCGCGCTGGCCGTGCTCAAGGGCAATCTCGCGCCCGACGGCTGCGTGATCAAGCCGAGTGCGTGCGCGCCGAAATTCCTGAAGCACACCGGCCCGGCGCTGGTGTTCGACGACTACCCCTCGATGAAGGAAGCCATCGACCGCGACGATCTCGACGTCACGGAAGATACGGTGCTGATCCTGCGCAACGCCGGTCCCCAGGGCGGGCCGGGCATGCCGGAATGGGGCATGCTGCCCATTCCCAAGAAGCTGGTGCAGCAGGGCGTGCGCGACATGGTCCGCCTCTCGGACAGCCGCATGAGCGGCACCAGCTACGGCGCCTGCATCCTGCACGTCTCGCCCGAGTCCTACATCGGCGGACCGCTGGCGCTGGTGAAGACCGGCGACCTGATCTCGCTCGACGTCGACAAGCGCACCATCGACATGAACGTCTCCGAGGAGGAGCTGGCGAAGCGCCGCGCCGCCTGGAAGAAGCCCGAGGCGCGCTACGAGCGCGGCTACGGCTGGATGTTCACGCGGCACATCAAGCAGGCCAACGAAGGCTGCGACTTCGACTTCCTCGAAACCAGCTTCGGCGCCCCCGTCGCCGAACCGTCGATCTATTAGCTCCCCCGTCATCCCGACCGGAGGGCCGAAGGCCCGAAGCGGAGGGACCTGTTCATGGAACGCAACCCCGTCGTCTACATTCTCTGCAGCGAGAACAGGCGCGCCCTCTACATAGGGATAACGACGAACCTCGGACGACGGCTCGAAGAGCATCGCCAGGGGTTGGTGCATCATACGGCGAGATACAACATCCATCGGCCGATCTACGTCGAATCCTACGAGACAGCGCCCGACGCGATTGCGCGAGAGAAGCAGCTCAAGAATTGGCGACGGGAGAAGAAGCTCATCCTGATCAACCGATCCAATCCTGAATGGCGTGATCTGAGTGGCGACGTATTTTGACCAAACCGCGGACCATGAGCAGGTCCCTCCACTCCGGGCCTTCGGCCCTCCGGTCGGGATGACGGGTAGACTGTTTTACCGTCATCCCGAGCGGAGCGAAGCGAAGCCGAGGGACCTGTTCATGCAACTGGCAGAACATGAGCAGGTCCCTCTGCCCCGAACCTTCAGCCGTCCGGTCGAGATGACGGGTAGACCGTTTGACCGTCATCCCGAGCGGAGCAATGCGCAGTCGAGGGACCTATTCAGATGGTCGTGATGACGAGGGGAATGAAATGTTGAAGAGAGAAACCTACGACAAGCTCAGGAGCGTGAGCACGCCGACGGTGGCGACGGCGCTCTACAAGCGCGGCCTTCGCACGCAGGCCATTCAGAACGTCCATCCGCTGTCGCCAATGACCGAGACGATGGTCGGCGAGGCCTTCACGTTGCGCTACATCCCCGCGCGTGAGGATCTGAACCCGCTAACCGTGTTTCGCGACCGGGCCCATCCGCAGCGCAAGGCGATCGAGGATTGCCCGCCGGGGCAGGTCATGGTGATGGACAGCCGCAAGGATGCGCGCGCGGCCTCGGCCGGCGCCATTCTCGTCACGCGCCTGATGAAGCGCGGCGTGGCGGGCGTGGTGACCGACGGCGGCTTCCGCGACTCCGCCGAGATCGCGCGGCTGGGCTTCCCGGCCTATCACCAGCGGCCGAGCGCGCCGACCAACCTCACGCTGCACCAGGCGATCGACATCAACGTGCCGATCGCCTGCGGCGACGCGCCGGTGTTCCCGGGCGACGTCATCCTGGGGGACGGCGACGGCTGCATCGTCATTCCCGCCCACCTCGCCGACGAGATCGCCGAGGAAGCCTTCGAGATGACCGCCTACGAGGATTTCGTCACCGAGCAGGTGACAGGCGGCATGGGAATCTACGGCCTCTATCCCGCGACCAACGATCAGTCGCTGGTGGCCTTCGCGGCCTGGCGGAAGCTCAACAAGCGATAAACTCCGTCATCCCGAGCGGAGCAAAGTGAAGTCGAGGGACCTGTTCATGCAAGTCGCAGAACACGAATAGGTCCCTCCGCTCCGGGCCTTCGGCCCTCCGGTCGGGATGACGAGATTGATGAGCCGCTATCTCCAATAGTCCGGCAGCTTCGCCGCCAGCCATTTGGCGAGGGCTGAATTCACCGCTACGGGCTGCTCCTGCGCCATCCAGTGGCCCGACTTCACCACCACCTCGGTGAGGTCGCTGCAATCGCGCCGCATCGGCTCCGCGAGCCGCGAGGTCATGGTCTCGCAGGTCGTGTCGTAGGCGCCGTGCAGGAACAGCGCCGGCATGGCGAGCCTGCCGCCGTTCCCCGACGCGAGCGCATAGGCGCCGTTGGCCTTGTGGTTCATGTACCAGGAGTCCGGACCGAAGAAGCCGTTGCGGGTGAGCGCTGCCGTATAGGCCTCCATGTCGGCCTCGGTCAGCACGTCGGCATCGCGCGGGATGTCCGGGCACGGCCAGCCGCCGAACCAGCCGCCGGCCTTGCGCACCATCGAGGTGCGGCTGGGCTTGCCCACCGAATTGGGATCGCCCTTGCGGAACAGCGCCTTCACGATGTTGCGCGGACTGGCGTCGAAGCCCTGGCGCGCCTTGTCGAAGTTTTCCTCGTAGTAGAACTGATAGTCCCACTGCCCTGCCGGATACTCCGCTTCCGGATAGAGCGTGCGGTCCACCAGCGGCACGACGGTGTCGAGCGTGAAGCCCGCCGCGAGATAGGGCACGCAGAGGCTCGCCACGCCGACCGTCTTCTCGGGATAGTGGCTCGCGATGTTCCACACCACCGGGCTGCCCCAGTCGTGACCGATCCACACGGCGCGCTCGCGGCCCAACGCCGCCAGCAGCTCCAGCATGTCGGCGACGATGTGCTCCTGCGCGAAATCCTCGTGGCGCGTGTAGGTGCTCGACCGTCCATAGCCGCGCATGTCGGGCGCGATGCAGCGGAAGCCCAGCGCGGCGAAGACCGGTATCTGGTGCCGCCAAGACAGCGAAAGCTCTGGCCAGCCGTGGCAGAAGATCAGCAGTGGTGCCGCTTCCGCACCGCAGGCGAGATAGCCGGTGGTGTGGCGCGCCGTCTTGACGGTGTGTTCGGTGATCGGGAAGGTCATGGCAAGGAGAAGCTCCCATGGAAATCGACACCGGCACAAATGAACTTTTATGCGTCGTCAAGGACGGCGTGGCGCTGATCACGCTCAACCGTCCCGAGGCGCGCAACGCCATGTCCGATCGCCTGACGCCGGCGCTGCGCACCCAGATCAAGGAGCGCGGCGATGATCCGAACGTCGGAGCACTGCTCATCACCGGTGCCGGCACAGCCTTCTGCAGCGGCGGCGACGTCAAGGGCATGGGGGATCGCAGTTCGAAGAAGGACATGGGTTACGACGAGCGCGTGGCCGACCTGCGCTGGCGTCAGGCCAACCTCACCGGCGCGCTGATCGCGGTGCGCAAGCCCACCATCGCCGCCCTTCCCGGCGCGGCGGCCGGTGCAGGCCTTGCCATCGCGCTCGCCTGCGATATTCGGATCGCCGCCAGGTCGGCCTTCGTCAGCACCGGCTATGCGCGGGTGGGCTTGAGCGGCGACTATGGCATCGCGTGGCTGCTCACGCGCGCCGTGGGCTCCGTGCGGGCACGCGAGCTGATGTTCACCGCCGAGCGCGTCGATTCAGAGCGTTGCGAGCGTATCGGCCTCGTCAACCGCATCGTCGACGATGCCAAGCTGCAGGACGAAGCCTTCGCTTTCGCCAAGTCGCTGGCCGAGGGGCCACGCGTGGCGCTGCGCAACATGAAGGACAATCTCGACGACGCGCTGCACGTCGATTATGCGACCGCGCTCCATCGCGAGGCCGAGCGGCTGGTTCAGGCCTCCCGCACCGCCGACCACAAGGAGGCGGTGCGCGCCTTCGTCGAGAAACGGAAGCCGGTGTTCACGGGTCGGTAGGGACGTGGCACCTGAGGCGCTTGCCCGGCAGGAGATCGTAGGGCGCCTGCCATCCCGGAAGCTGGGCAAGTCGCGACAGCCAGGCGGCGATCGCGGGATGGCTCGCAGTGAGGTCGTAGCCGCTCTCGTGCTTGGGAAACGACAGGTACGCCATCATCGAGACATCGGCGATCGTCGGCCGGTCGGCAGCGACGAACGAACGATCCTGCAGATGGGCGTCGAGGATGCCGAGAAAGTCGTCGAGGCGCCGCCGCAGGAAGGCCAGCACCGCTGGATCAGGCGATGGCGTGAAGGCGCGCGCGTAGCGGTAGGTCGCCATGTAGCCGGTCAGCTTGTGATTGTCCCAGAACAGCCAGCGCAAAATCTCGAAACGCTCCGCCTCGTTCGCCCCGTTCAGGCAACCGTAGCGTTCGGCGAGCTTCAGGAGAATTGGTGCCGTCTGGGTCAGGCGTTCGGCGCCATCTTCGAGGACGGGAATCTCGCCCATCGCATTGACCCTCGCGCGCCACTCCGGCGTGCGGGTGACACCACCGCCGAAATCGGTCCAGACCGGCTCGAACGTCTGGCCGCACAAAGTGAGCATGAGGGCGAGCTTGTAGCTGTTGCCCGATTCGGGAAAGTAATGGAGTCGGTAGTTCATGCCGGAGACGATAGGGGCTTCCCCGGGCGCGCCACCATCAAGTCCTGCTTCTGGCACCCCTAGGAATACTCAGGAGACGCGCACCGCGCGCTTGCCCCAGTTCGTGCCCTCGAACAACCCGATCAGCGCCTCGGGCGCATTCTCCAGCCCGTCGATCACATCGACGACGGCCTTGATCCGCCCGTCGGTGACCCAGCCCGACAGCCGTGTCTCGGCCTCGGCCCGCTGGTCGTAGAAGTCCATGACGATGAAGCCTTCCATGCGCAGGCGCTTCACGACGATCAGCCCGGGCACGGCCATCGGTCCCGGCGCGGGCTTCTCGACATCGTATTGCGAGACGTTGCCGCAACAGACGATGCGGCCGCGCAGGTTCATCAGCGACAGCGCCGCGTCGAGCACCGGGCCGCCGGTGTTGTCGAAATAGATGTCGATGCCGTCGGGACAGGCGGCGGCGATGGCGCGACGCACGCCACTTGCCTTGTAGTCGACCGCGGCATCGAAGCCGAGATCGCTCACCAGCCAGTCGCATTTCTCCTGACCGCCGGCCGTGCCGACGACGCGGCAGCCCATGAGCTTGGCGATCTGTCCCACCATGGTGCCGACCGCGCCCGCCGCCGCCGAGACGAGCACGGTGTCGCCGGGCTTGGGCCGGCCCACTTCGAGGAGGCCGAAATAGGCGGTGAGGCCGGTGACGCTGAGCGGCCCCACGAGCAGCTCGAGCGACACATCGCCGGTGCGCTTGGTGAGCCGATCCGGCGAAAGGACAGCATAATCCTGCCAGCCCCAGTCGCCTTCGACGATGTCACCGCGCTCGAAACCTGCAGCATTGGACTCGACGACCTCGCCGACGGCAAAGCCGCTCATCACCTGGCCCGGCTCCAGCGCCTCGCGATAGGTCTTGCCCATCATCCAGGCGCGGTTGGCGGGATCGAGCGACAGCATGCGGGTGCGCACCAGCACCTCGCCGGCGTCGGGCACGGGGATCTCCGATTCGGCCCACTCGAACGTATCGGTGCCGATCTTGCCCTGGGGTTGCTGGGCGTAGAGCCATTGGCGATTCATGGGGCCTCCCTAGTCCTTGTAGTTGGCGGCGCGCTTCTGCAGGTTCGACATGATGGCTTCGAGCTGGTTGGGCGAGCCGATGAGCTTCTGCTGCTCCACCGACTCGGCCATCAGGCCGGTCGCCGCGTCGCTCGCGACGGCGCCATTGAGCAGGCGCTTGGCCGCGCGCATCGCGTCCGGGCTCTTGGACGCGATCTCGCGCGCCGTCGCCAGCGCCTCGGCGCGCGGGTCGGCCACGATCTTCGTCACGAAGCCCAGGCGCTGCGCCTCCTCGCCGGCAAAGACGCGGCCGGTGTAGGTGAGCTCGCGCACGACATCCTCGCGCGCAAGATGGCGCATGAGCTGCGTGCCGGCGAGGTCGGGCACCAGGCCCCATTTGATCTCCATCACCGAGAAGCGTGCATCGGCCGTGGCATAGCGCATGTCGGCGCCCAGCATGATCTGGAAGCCGCCGCCGAAGGCCACGCCATGCACGGCGGCGATCACCGGCACCGGTAGCGCGCGCCACAGCCAGGCGCATTGCTGCGGCCGGTTGGCGATGCCGTGGGTGCGGCTGGTGAGATCGCGCACGCCCGGCACCGCGTCGCCGTCCTGCTTCATGGCGGCGAAGCTCGCCATGTCGAGGCCGGCGCAGAAGGCCTTGCCTTCGCCAGACAGCACGACCGCGCGCAGGCCCTTCATCGCCGCGAGCTCGGCGCCGGCGGCGATGATGCCCTCGAACATCGCCGGGTCGAGCGCGTTCATCTTGTCGGCGCGGATGAGGCGGACGTCGGCAACGCCCTCCTTCAGCTCGATCGAGACGCGGTCCTTCATTTGTCCCCCTCCGATTTCAGCCAGTCGCGCAGACGGCGTTTCACTTCTTCCGGCGACAGGCGCTCGGGTGCCTTGAGGCTGCCGTCGCGCGCCTTGGGCCACACCATCACGGCGAGCGCGCGCTGCACATCGGCGAAGCTGCAATCCTCGGGCAGGCGGTCGAGCAGCGCCCGCACCTGATCCTTCACGCTCGGCTCGCTCATCGACCCACCATCTGCCAGAGACCCTGTGCCACATAGACCGTGCCCAGGGCCAGAATGACCCGGCGCGTCCAATAATAGAACTGCTTGTCGGACAGGCGGTCGAGGAAACTGCGCGACAGGGTCGTGCCCAGCACCGCGAAGCAGGCGGCAAAGCCCATGACCAGCCATTGCTCCAGATCGCGCCCGCCGGGGTCGGCCACCAGCGCGCCGAAATAGGTCACCTTGGTGAGATGGCCCAGCACCTGCGCGGCGGCCTTGGTCGAGACATTGACCTGCCGCGTCATGCCGGTGCGGACATAGAAGATGTCGAGGATCGGCCCGGTCACGCCCGACACGAGCTGCAGCGCGCCACCGATCGCGCCCGCCACGAAGGCCTGGCCGCGGCGCTCGATGTTGGGCGCGATGCGCTGCGGCACGGCCAGCGCCACGAACGGCGTCAGCCCCACGGCCAGCAGCACCAGCGGCTTGGACGGCACGAAGGTGAGGGAGGAGAAGACCACCAGGGAGAAGGCCGAGCCGAGGCCGAACTGCAGCACCACGCTCCAGTTGATGTGATGGCGCCATAGCCACGACCGCCAGCTGTTGGCCGCGATCTGGATCACGCCATGGAACACCATGGCGACCGGCACCGGCAGGAGGAACAGCAGGAAGCCGATCAGCAGCATCCCGCCCGCCATGCCGAAGATGCCGGAAATGAAGGAGGTCACGACGGCGACGACGGCGAGTGCCGCCAAAACGGGCAGGCTGAACATCGGCCAGCGGCGTAGCGCAGGCGAGAGACGGTGTCGACTCATGCAAACGCGCATGAGCGCCACTGGAGTGGCGCGCGCCGATGACTATAGTGCGGCCATGCCCGACACCGATCTCCTGTTCATGCCGGCCGCCAAGGCCGCCGCCCTGATCCGCGCCAAGGAATTGTCGCCGGTCGAATATATCGATGCCGTCCTCTCGGCCATCGAACGTGCCCAGCCCAAGCTCAATTGCTTCGCCACCGTGATGGCGGACGAGGCGCGGCGCGATGCCAAGGCGGCCGAGAAGGCCGTCATGGACGGCGCGAAGCTGGGGCCGCTGCATGGCATCCCGATCAGCATCAAGGATCTGGTCGACGTGGCAGGCGTCCACACCAGGCATGGCTCGGCGATCTTCGAGGACAATGTCGCCACGACCGACGACGTGGTGGTGCAGCGCCTGCGCGCCGCCGGCGCCATCGTGATCGGCAAGGCGACCAGTCCCGAGTTCGGCGTCAAGGGCCTGACCGACGGGCCATCCTTCGGCATCACGCGCAATCCCTGGAACCTCGAACGCACACCGGGCGGCTCGAGCGGCGGCAGCGCGGCCGCCGTCGCAGCGGGGCTGGGTCCCCTGTCGCTCGGCACCGACGGCGCCGGCTCGATCCGCGGGCCGGCCTCGTGCAGCGGGCTGGTCGGGCTGAAGGCCACGCTCGGCGCCGTGCCGTTCGACCTCGGCCGCGACGCCTTCGCCAACAACATCTATGCCGGGCCGCTCAGCCGCACGATCACCGATGCCGCGGTCATGCACGGCGTGCTCGTCGGCCCCAGCGACAAGGACCCGTGGAGCCTGTCGAGCAGCCAGCGCCCGCTCTCGCCCAAGCTCATCGGCGACGATCTCTCCAGCGTGCGCATCGCTTACTACGAGCTCACGGCCAATCCGCGAGTCGCCGCCGACGTGCGTTCGAACACCCGCGCCGCTCTTGCCGCCTGGGAGGAGATGGGCGCAGAGATCGACGAGTCGCCGATCGATGTAGACTGGATCGAGTACGAGGGTCGTATCCTCTACCAGGCCAACTTCGCGGTGTTCTGCGAACAGTACCTGCCGAAGTGGCAGAACCAGATGGACCCGGTGCTGCTGGCCTTCATGGACCGTGGCTCGAAGTTCAGCCTCTCCGACTTCCGCAAGGCCCAATATGCGAGGACGGTGCTGTTCCGCACCATCCAGCGCGTCTTCGATCAGTACGACTTCATCGTGACGCCGACCAACTCCCGCACCGCGCTCGACGTCACCCACGACGCCGCCAACGACGAGGTCGTGGTCGACGGCGTGAAGTGCGGCATCACGCGCCAGGGTTGGACCTCCTACCAATACCCGTTCAACCTCACCGGCCATCCCGCCGTCGCCGTGCCCTCCGGCTTCGGCAAGGACGGCCTGCCGACCTCCGTCCAGATCGTCGGCAAATGGGGTGCCGAGGCCGACATCCTGCGGATGGGCGCGCTGCTGGAGCAGACGCGGCCGTGGGCCCAGCACCGGCCGGATAAATTCCTGGAGAGCTGAACGATGCGGACGACCATTGCCTTGGACGATGATCTTCTCGCGGAAGCCCACGCATTCACGGGTCTCAAGGGAAAGTCTTCCTTGGTGCGGGAGGCTCTGAAAGCCCTCATTGAACGGGAAAGTGCGCGCCAGCTGGCGCATCTCGGAGGCAGTGAGCCCAAGCTGACGGCGCCGCCAAGGCCGCGCAGGCCGAAAAAACTCCGGGCAACCTGAACCTCTGCTGCCTAGCCTATTCATCCTGCGGCTACACGACCGTGCCAGCCGCCAAGCTTCCGGTGTGTTGCAGGCGGAGTGTAGGCTAAGCTCGACGCCTGCACATCCAGGGAGGAAACATGCGCATCGTAAAAGCGCTCACGGGCTTGTTGGCCGCACTCGCCGTCGCCGGCCCCGCATGGGCGGAATTTCCCGACAAGCCGATCCGCATCATGGCGCCCTATGCGCCGGGCGGGAACATCGACGTCACCGCGCGCATCATCGCCGACAAATTGAAGGACGTGCTTGGCGTCACGGTCCTGGTCGAGAACAAGGCCGGCGCCTCGGGCATGATCGGCAGCGACGTCGTCGCCCGCTCCGCGCCCGACGGCTACAATCTGCTCGTCTCGGCCAACTCGCTGGTCGCAGTGCCGGCGATCTACGGCAACGCGCCCTACGACTGGAAGACGGCGTTCCAGCCGATCAGCCACATCCAGGCGGTGCCGGGCGTGGTGATGGTCCATCCCTCCTCGCCGATCAAGACGCTCAAGGACTTCATCGCGGCAGGCCAGGACGGCAAGTTCGCCATCGCCGATTCAGGCATCGGCACGACCAACCACATCATCATCGCGCTGATGTCCGACGCCACCAACACCAGGTACACGCTGATCCACTACAAGGGCAGTGGTGCCGCCTCCATCGACGTCATCGCGGGCCAGGTGCCGGCGCAGGTCGACCAGGTGAACGCCGCCATCGGCCACATCAAGGGCGGCAAGCTGCGCGCCATCGCCGTCACCTCGGACAAGCGCATGGCCGAGCTGCCCGACGTGCCGACCTTCAAGGAGTCGGGCGTGCCCGGCCTCGAGAACTTCACCTACTCGACCTACACGGGCCTGTTCGGTCCGGCCAAGATGCCGGCCGACGTGCTGAAGAAGCTGAACGATGCCATGGTGAAGACGCTCACCGATCCGGCCACGGTGAAACGCTTCGCCGACCTCACCGCCGACGCCAAGCCCAGCACGCCGGCGGAGCTCGCGGCCATGCTCGACAAGGAAGACAAGCTGGTCGTCCCGTTGATCAAGAAAGCCGGCATCAAGGCGGAGTAGTTTCAATGACCTGGCTTCCCCCCTCCATCACCCCCATCGTCCTGCTGCTGATCTCCAACGTGTTCATGACCTTCGCCTGGTATGGACACCTGAAGTTCACGGACCGGCCGCTGTGGCTGGTGGTGGTGGCGAGCTGGGGCATCGCCTTCGTCGAATACTGCTTCGCCGTGCCGGCCAACCGCTGGGGCCATACGGTTTATTCGGCGGCCGAGCTCAAGACCATGCAGGAGGTGATCACGCTCACCGTGTTCGCCGCCTTCTCGGTGCTCTATCTCGGGGAGCGCTTGACGCTCAACCATCTCGTCGGCTTCAGCCTGATCTGTGCCGGTGCTTTTTTCGTCTTCAAAGGACCGATCCCGAGCTGAGCTGCGTATATCCCCGGAATGGCCGACGCTTTCCTCACGCGACAACGGATCGAAACGGCGGCGCTGGTCGGCGTGCTGGCGACGGCCGCCTTCCTGCGGCTGTTCTGGCTCGAGGAGAACGGCTTCGGCACGACCTACTATGCAGCCGGGGTGAAGAGCCAGCTCGAGGGCTTCCGGCTGTTCTTCTACAATGCCTTCGATCCGGCGGGCTTCGTCTCTCTCGACAAGCCGCCGCTCGCCTTCTGGATCCAGGGCGTCTTCGCCTGGGTGCTGGGCTTCAACGGCTGGACCATCCATCTGCCCCAGGCGTTGGCGGGTGTCGCCTCGGTGGCACTGCTCAATCTGCTGGTCCGCAGCAGCTTCGGGGTGAGCGCCGGGCTGATCTCGGCCTTCCTGCTGGCAATCACCCCTGTCGCCGTCGCCGTCGATCGTTCCAACAACACCGATTCCTGGCTGGTGCTCTTCCTGCTGCTGGCCGCGGGCGCCGCGCGGCGCGGACGCGGCCTGTCGCTGGTGGCGGCGATGGCGCTGCTGGGCCTCGCCTTCAACGTCAAGATGCTGGCGGCGCTCGTCTGCGGCCCGGCGCTGTTCGCGGGATGGCTGCTGGCGAGCCGGCTGGACTGGCGGGAACAGTTCGCCTGGGCGGCGGCGGCCGGTGTGACGCTGGTGGTGGTGAGCCTCTCCTGGGCGGTCGCCTACGATCTCACCCCTAAGGAATCGAGACCCTATGCCGGGAGCACGACCGGCAATTCCATGCTCGAGCTGATCGTGGTCCACAACGGGCTGGAGCGTTTCGTGCGCGATCGTCCGGCACGGCCGACGACGGCGCCCACGCCAGCGCCGGTCGCAACATCCGAATTCGAGCTGTTCGACGCCGTGCCGGTCGGTCCGCTCCGGCTCGCCAACCCGATCCTCGCCGGCCAGTTCGCCTGGCTCCTGCCGCTCGCCCTCAGCGGACTGGTCCTAGTCCGCCGCCGCGACAAGGGCCATGCGCCGCTGGTGCTGTGGGGCCTCTGGGCCTTCGCCTATGTCGTGGTGTTCAGCCTCGCCGGCGGCATCTTCCATCTCTACTACCTGTCGGCGCTCGCCCCGCCGCTCGCGGCGCTGGCAGGCATCGGCTGCGTCCAGCTCTGGCGACGCGGGCCAGCCTATCTTGCGGGGGGCCTCGCCGCCGCTGCCCTGTGGCAAGCCTATCTCGTGGGCGCGTCGCTGGGCTGGGACTCGGCGTGGATGGCCGCACCGCTCGCGGCCTTGCTGGCCAGCGTCGTCGTCCTATGGCGCGACAAGCGACCGCCGGCGGCGATACCGGGGTTCTTCCTGCTCATCCTCCCCTTCGCCTGGGCGCTGAGCGCGGTGTTCTCATC
This sequence comes from Rhodospirillales bacterium, assembly GCA_947469635.1. Taxonomy (GTDB): domain Bacteria; phylum Pseudomonadota; class Alphaproteobacteria; order Reyranellales; family Reyranellaceae; genus Reyranella. Next base: position 30,217 of record CANIRG010000003.1, read on the forward strand.
CGGCAACCTCACCTTGCCGTCGAGCAGCCTGCCGCGCTGGCTCGGCATCGACGACGGCCGCGGCCCGATCCTGTCGCGCAACTACAGGGCGCTGAGCGACGACCCCAGGCTGCACGACTTCCTGCTCGCCCATCGTGGCACGGCGCGCTTCCTCGCCGCCGCACCGACCGCGACGCTCGCCGCCCCGATCATCCTCGCCACCGGCCGGAAGGTGATGGCGCTGGGCGGCTACTCGGGAGGCGATCCGATCCTGAGCGTCGAGGCCTTCGCCGATCTCGTGCGACGCGGCGAGGTGCGCTACGTGTTGCTCGGCAGCCAGCCCCGCCAAACCGCCATCGGCGGCTGGGTCAGGGCCAAGGGCAGCCGTGTCGACGAAAGCCTGTGGCAGTCCCGCCAGCCGCAGGGGCGACGCACGATCCAGCTCTATGAGCTGAAGCCCGAGCCTTAGTCGGCCGACTGGGCGGCGCTCCCCGCCGACAGCAGGATCGCCTGCTTGGCGCGCTCGCCCGCGCGGCGGTTGCGCCGCTTGATCCACCACATCAGGAAGCCGGTGACGGCGAAGACCGGGATGATCACGCCCGACACGAACACCAGGAACTTGTAGGCCCCGCCCAAGCCGATGCCATAATGCAGCGCGCGCTGCCAGGCGACGATCGATTCGCCCGTCGTCATGGTGCGCGGATCGAAGACGTCGATCACCTTCTGACGACCCGGATCGATGATGACGGTGATGATCGGCGCGCCCTCGACATGGCCGGGCCGGATCAGGCCGACACGCACCGCCTGGTCGGGCCGGATCGCCAGGAAGGCGTTGAGGAAGCGCGCGTCGGGGACCTGGGCACGCGCCAGCGCGACCGCCGCATCGACCGTGATCGGCGCCGCACCGCGCACCGGCTCGACCCGCGCCTGGAACATCGCCGCCCTCATGTCGCGGCCCGGCCAGATCGCATTGACCGCCGATGAGATCTGCTGCGGGAAGGAGAGATAGACGCCGGTGAAGTTCACCAGCATGAACAGAGCCAAGCTCCAGATGCCCATGGCGCCGTGCAGGTCGCGATGGAGCCGCAAGCCGCGGGCGCCGCGGCGGATGGTGAAGGCGGCTTTCCATTGGCCGGGCCGCGGCCACCACAGATACAGGCCCGAGCAGCCCAGCACCAACAGCGCGACGCCCAGCCAGCCCACGAGTTCGCGGCCCAACCCGCCCGCGATGAACAGATGACCGTGCAGGTCGTGGAAGAAGCGCAGCCAGCCGGTCATCGCCTGTTGCGTTTCGAGCACCTGCAGCGACACCGGATCGATCAGCACCTGCAGGCTGCCGGCGAAGGGGCTCTGCACCGGCACGCGACCCTGCGCCGGCTGTTGCGACCCTTGCGGCCGCTGCTCCCCGCCCCGGAAGGCCGGACGTTCGTTGGCCATGCCGGGACGCGACAGGCGCACCGCCGCCGGCTCGCCGACCTGGATCGGCCAGCGCACGGCGATCGGAATTCGCCCGGCATCGCCGGTCGCACCCTTCGCCGCCTCGATCAGCTCGCCGGGCGCGCGCCATTCACCGACGGCCTTGGCCGCCGGCTCGCCCTGACCCAGCAGATGCTCGATATCATGGCCGTAGACGAGAACGGCCCCGGTCACGCCCATCATCACCAGCGGCAACAGCAGGATCAGGCCGATCCAGAGATGAAACTGCTGCAGCCAATAGCGCACGGTGCGGCGCTGCGGCCTGGATGTGGGCACACAAACCTCCCTAGGCAGCGCCGAGCGCCGATGCGATCTGATAGGTGGCGAAGGCGGCGAGGTAGGCCAGCAGGAGCATGTAGCCGAAGGTGATCGCCATCCATTGCCAGCCGCCGGTCTCGCGGCGGATGACGGCGAGCGTCGAAGCGCATTGCGGCGCGAACACGTACCAGGCGAGCAGCGCCAGCGCCGTGGCGAGGCTCCACTGGCCGACCAGCGCCTGGCCGATCTTCTCGGCGGCGCCCTCGCCGGCATCGATCGAATAGATCGTGCCGAGCGCACCGACCGCGACCTCGCGCGCGGCCATGCCCGGGATCAGCGCCACGTTGATCTGCCAGTTGAAGCCGAGCGGCGCGGTCAGCGGCTCGATGGCATGGCCGATCATGGCGGCCAGGCTGTAGGTGATCGCCGGTCCCGTGGCGCCATCCGGCGGCTGCGGGAACGACGCCAGCAGCCAGATCAGGATCATCATGGCGAGGATGGTGGTGCCGGCGCGCTGCAGGAAGGCGAGCGCGCGCGACCACACGCCGAACAGCAGGCTCTTGGCCTGCGGCAGCTTGTAGTCCGGCATCTCCAGCATGAAGGGCTCGCCGATCGAGCCGCGCCAGAACAGCCGCTTGACCACGAACGAGACGGTGAGCGCGCCGGCGATGCCCGCCGCATAGAGGCCGAACATCACCAGCCCCTGCAGGCCGAGGACGCCCCAGACCTCGCGGTCGGGAATGAAGGCCGAGATGATCAGCGTGTAGACCGGAATGCGTGCCGAGCAGGTCATCAGCGGCGCCACCAGGATGGTGGTGAGCCGGTCGCGCCTGTCGTCGATCACGCGCGTGGCCATGATGCCGGGAATGGCGCAGGCGAAGGAGGACAGCAGCGGGATGAAGGCGCGGCCGTGCAGGCCGGCGCCGCCCATGATCCTGTCCATCAGGAAGGCCGCGCGCGCCATGTAGCCCAGGTCTTCGAGCACCAGGATGAAGAAGAACAGGATGATGATCTGCGGCAGGAAGACGATCACGCTGCCGACGCCGGCGATGAGGCCGTCCTTGAGGAAGCTCTTGAGCAGCGCGGGCAACGGCAGCTCGCCCACCGCCGCGCCGAGCCAGGTGAAGCCCGTGGAGATCGCCTCCATCAGCGGCTTCGCCCAGGCGAACACCGCCTGGAACATCACGAACAGGATGGCGAGCAGGATCACCAGCCCCAGCACCGGATGCAGCAGGATCGAATCGGCGCGCTTGGTGCCTTCATCGCGGCGATCCGGCGCGCGCACGGCAAGACGCAGGATGCGGTCGGCGTCGCGCTGGGCGCCGCGCAAGGCGGCCGCATCTGGGGGCTGCCAGTCGGCGGTCGTCGGCGGCGGCAGATGCGCCAGCACCCGGTCGAGCTCGCCCAGCAGCGCCTCGGTGCCGCCGCGCCGCACCGCCACCGAGCTCACCACCGGCACGCCGAGCTCGATCGACAGGCGCGCGACGTCGACCTCGATGCCGCGGCGGCGGGCGATGTCCATCATGTTGAGCGCCAGCATCACCGGCCGGCCGACATGCTTCAGCTCGAGCACCAGCCGCAGCGCCAGGCGAAGGTTGGCGGCATCGCCGACGCAGACGATCAGGTCCGGCGCACCCTCGCCTTCCAATCGGCCGAGGACGGCATCGCGCGTGATCTCCTCGTCGGGGGAGCGTGCGCGCAGGGAATAGGTGCCGGGCAGGTCGACGAGCTGCACCGCGTGGCCGGCCGGCGTGGCGAGCCGACCGATCTTCTTTTCCACAGTGACGCCGGGATAGTTGGCGACCTTCTGCCGGCTGCCGGTCAGCGTGTTGAACAGCGCCGTCTTGCCGCAATTGGGATTGCCGACCAGCGCGACGGTCGGTGCGAGCTCGCTGCTGGCGTTCATGACGATGTTTCCTCGGTGACCACGATCGCCATGGCCTCGCGCCGCCTGAGCGCGATGGTGGAGGCGGCAACACGGATGGCGATAGGGTCGGCACCGAACAGGCCCTGATGCAGCAGCTCGACCGTCGCGCCCTCGACGAAGCCCAGTTCGAGCAGGCGGCGCTCCAGCTCCTCGGACGGCAGGCCGGTGCCGGGCGCCCGGCTCATGTCGAGGGCAAGAATGCGGCCGCGGAATCCCACGCGCGCATCGCCCAATGCTATGGTTGGAAGATTGGTCATTGCGAGTGCTTCGTAATAGCACAGGGTGGAGGGGACATGGCATCGGTTGTTTTGGCGCATGGCGCTTGGTCGGCGGCCTGGGCGTGGAAGAAGATGCGGCCGCTGCTGCGGGCCGCCGGACATGAATTCTTCTCGCCGACCTATACCGGGCTCGGCCAGCGGGCCCATTTGGCACGCCCGGAGGTCGATCTCGACACCCACATCCAGGATGTGCTCGCCACCCTCGAGTTCGAGGACCTGACGGACGTCACCCTGCTCGGTCATTCCTACGGCGGCATGGTCGCCACGGGCGTCGCCGACAAGGCGCAGGGCCGTATCGCCCGTATCGTCTATATCGACGCCTTCGCGCCCAAGGACGGGCAAAGCCTGTTCGACCTGGTCGGGCCCAAGGCCGAGGCCAACATGCGATTGGGAGCGGCGAAGGACGGCGACGGCTGGCGCCTGCCGATCAACGCAATGCCGCCCGACACCGCGCCCGAGGATGTGGCCTGGGCAAGCCCGCGCCGCCGCCCGCAGCCGATCAAGACCTTCGAGCAGAAGATCAGGCTCGAGTCCAAGGAGGCGCCACCGCCGCGCTATTATATCTACGCCAGGAAGAACGGACCGGGCGACGTGTTCCGCCAGTTCGGCGAGCGAGCCAAGAGCGAGACCGGCTGGAGCTACTACGACATCGACGCCAGCCACAATCCGCACATCACCTGCCCCGACGTGCTGATGAAGCTCCTCGCGGAGATCATGGCAAAATGAGCGAGAGCCTGACCTACGACGTGCTGGGCCTGCTCGGCCGGCAGAAGCGCGCCGACGATTCGCTCGCCTACACCAATGGCGAGGATCCGGTGTTCGTGTCCCCCTGGCGCCTCGCCCTTGCGGGCTCCGCGTCGCTCGGTGCGGTGGGGCTCGCTCTGTCCGATCTCTGGCGCCTCAAGACCGGCAAGCCGCAATCCGTGACGATCGACCGCCACGCCGCCACAGCCTCGCTGCGCTCCAACACCTACGTGATGCAGAACGGCAAGAAGCCGGTGTCGTGGGATCCGCTGGCCGGCCACTATCCAACGCGCGACGGCCGCACGATGTTCCTGCACACCAACCATCCGCACCATCGCGAAGGCGCGCTGCGCATCTCCGGCGCAAAGGAAGCCACCCGCGAGGCGCTGGCCGAGGCGGTGGCGAAATGGGATGGCCTCGCCATCGAGGAGGCGATCGCGGCAGGCGGCTGCGTCGGCGGCCTCTCGCGCAGCCGCGAGGAATGGAACGCCCATCCGCACGGCATCGCGGTGGCGAAGTTGCCGCTGCTCGACATCGTCAAGATCGGCGACGCGCCGGCACGGCCGCTGCCCCAAGGAGACCGGCCGCTTTCAGGCGTGCGCACGCTCGATCTCACGCGCGTGCTGGCCGGCCCGACCAGCGGCCGCGTGCTGGCGGAGAATGGCGCCGAGGTGCTGCATGTCGCGGCGCCGCATCTGCCGTATCAAACCGAAATCCTGATGGATACTGGCCACGGCAAGCGCTGCGCCTGGATCGACCTGCGCGAGCCGGCCGGCATCGCGACCCTCGAAGGGCTGGTGCGTGAGGCCGACATCTTCACCCAGGGCTACCGTCCGGGCACGCTCGCCACGCGCGGCTTCGCGCCCGAACGCCTGGCCGAGCTGCGGCCCGGCATCGTGTGCGTCTCGATCTGCGCCTACGGCCACGAGGGCCCCTGGTCCGACCGCCGCGGCTTCGATTCGATCGTGCAGAACGTGACCGGGCTTGCCGCCACGCAAGGCTCGCTCGCCCAGCCGCGCAACCTGCCGGTCCAGGCCAACGATTATATCGCCGGCTACCTCGCGGCACTCGGCGCCATGGTGGCGCTCGCCCGCCGTGTCGAGCAGGGCGGCTCGTGGCTGGTGCGCGTGTCCTTGGTCCAGGTCGCGCACTGGATCGCGAGCCTTGGCACGATCGACGGCACCGCCGGTCAAAAGGAACTGCCCGACGCGGAGCTGGCGAAGCTGCTGATGGAAAGCGACGGCCCCTTCGGCCATCTGCGCCACCTCAAGCCCGTCGTGCAGCTCAGCGAGACCCCCGCTTTCTACGCCCGCCCGGCCGAACCGCTCGGCACCTCGCCAGCGCGGTGGGCTTGAATTAGCTAATCTCGTTAGCTAATTTTTCATCATGCCTACCTTCACCATCCATACCGCCAAGACGAACCTCTCCAAGCTCATTGCCCGTGCCGAAGCGGGCGAGGAAATTGTGCTCGCCCGCGGAAAGGCCCCGGCAGTCAGGCTTGTGCCCGTCAGTTCCAAGCCTGAGCCAAAGCGAAAATTCGGCGCCCTCAAGGGCAAGATCAAGATCGGCCCTGAGTTTTTTGAGCCGCTGCCTGAGGAAGAGCTGAAGCTCTGGGAGTGACCTTGCGTCTTCTTTTGGATACCCACGCCTTTCTCTGGTGGCTCGCCGGTCATCCATCCCTGTCACGAAAAGCTCGAAGCGAGATCCTGGACGGAGCATCCGATGTGTTCGTCAGTACGGTCTCTGCGTGGGAAATCGCGACCAAATATCGGCTGGGCAAGCTCCCTGAAGCCGACATTGTTGCGCGCGATGTCATCACAAGCATTGAGGGTCAGCGTTTCGTGCCACTTCCAGTGTCGGTGGCCCATGGGCAGGCGGCAGGCGCGCTTCCCGGTTTCCATCGCGACCCTTTCGATCGCATGCTGATCGCCCAGGCGATGCTCGAAGATATGACGCTCGTCTCCAACGAGCAGACCTTCGATGCCTATGGCGTAAAGCGTCTCTGGTAGGAAAATCTTCATGTCCGACACCATCGCCACCATCGCCGAACTGGAAGCGCTGTACGGCACGCCGATCGAAGCCGCGACCGTCAAGGAAGGGGACTACATCACGCCGCACTATCGGGCCTATATCGAGGCCTCGCCCTTCGCCACCCTGGCGACCTCGGGGCCGGAAGGGCTCGACTGCTCGCCGCGCGGCGATCGGCCGGGCTTCGTGCGCGTCCACGACGACAAGACGGTGATGCTGCCCGACCGGCACGGCAACAACCGGATCGATTCGCTGCGCAACATCGTGCGCGATCCGCGCGTGGCGCTGCTGTTCCTGATCCCGGGCTTCGGCAACACCTTGCGCGTCAACGGTCGTGCCCATCTCAGCGTCGCGCCCGAACTGCTCGCCTCCTTTGCCGTGGAGGACAAGCCGCCGCGCTCGGTCATGGTGATGGAAGTCGACGCCGTCTACTTCCAGTGCGCCCGCGCGCTGGTGCGCTCGAAGCTCTGGGAGGTGGCAAGCCATGTCGACCCGAAGAGCCTGCCCAGCGCCGGCCAGATCCTGGCGACGTTGAGCCGTGATCGCGTCGGCGGCGAGAGCTACGACCGTGAATGGCCGGGGCGCGCCGCCAAGACGATGTGGTGAGGCCTATGCCGCCACGCGCGGCAGGCTGCGTGCGGCCAGCGCGTCGATGAAGCGCCGGCAATAGGCGCGGGCGTTGGTGCGATACACCTTCTCTTTCAGCGCGACGTGGCGCTCCTTGCGTTCCGGCAAGGGCATGGTGAGCGCAAGATGCATAGCGTCGGCGATGGCATCGGGATCGAACGGATTGACGATCAGCGCCTCGGTGAGCTCGTGCGCCGCCCCGGCAAACTGCGACAGCACCAGCACGCCGGGATCCGCATCCGGCTGGGCGGCGACGAATTCCTTGGCCACGAGATTCATGCCATCGCGCAGCGGCGTCACCAGCGCGATGCGGCCGATGCGGTAGAGACCCGCCAGCGTGGCACGCGGCGCGGCGCGGGTGCTGTAGCGCAGCGGGGTCCAGTCGAACTCCGAGAAGCGGCCGTTGACCTTGCCGCTCAGCCGGTCGAGCTCGGTGCGCAGCTTGCGATATTCGTCGACCTCCTCGCGCGAACGGGGGCAGACCTGGAGATAATGGATCTTGCGCCGATGCTCGGGATGGCGCTCGAGCAGCCTGGCATAGGCCTCGAACCGGTGCGGCAGGCCCTTGGAATAGTCCATCCGGTCGACGCCGATGGCGAGCGCGCGACCCGACAGGCTGCCGGCCAGACGCTGCACCTGCGGATCGGCGGCGACAGAGCGCTCGGCCTCGTGCGCGAAGGACTCCGCGTCGATACCGATCGGATCGGCGAAGACACGCACCACGCGACCATCGAGCCGCACCCATTCGCCGTCGACCGACGCGCCGAGCAGGCGTTGGGCGCAATCGCGGAAATCGCGCGCATGCTCCTCGGTCTGGAAGCCGACGAGATCGTAGGCGCAGAGATCAGCCACCAGTTCGCGCGCGACCGGCACCGCCTCGAGCATCGACGGCGGCACGAAGGGGACATGCAGGAAGAAGCCGAGCGGCCCCCGGAATCCCTGGGCGCGCAGCATGCGGCCCAGCGGTATGAGGTGATAGTCGTGCGCCCATACCGTATCGGCCGGTTGCAGCACCTGGCCCAGAGACTCGGCGAAGCTTTGGTTTACCGAGAGATAGCCGCGATAGTCCTCGCGACGGAAATGCATGAGGCCGAGCCGGAAATGCAGCAACGGCCACAGGACACCGTTGGCGAAGCCGACATAGAAGCTGCGGTAGGCCTCCGAGGTGAGATCGATGGTGGCGTAGGTGACACCGCGCGCCTCGACCAGCGACGGCTGGGCCGACGGTTCGGGGGTGAGCCGCCCGCTCCAGCCGAACCACATCGCGCCCGGCGTCATCAGGTCGCGCAATGCCACGGCGAGGCCGCCGGCCTGGGTGCTCCGGGCTTTGGGAATGGGGACACGGTTCGAGACGATCACGAGGCGTGCCATAGACCCTCCTCCCAGCTCCGTGACAGCCGCATCGCCGACAGGATCAGCCCGACCTGCGAATAGGTTTGCGGAAAGTTGCCCCACAGCTCGCCGGTGCGCGGATCGACATCCTCCGACAGCAGCCCGACGTGGTTGCGGCAGCCCAGCACATGGTTGAACAGCTCCAGCGCCTCCTCGCGGCGCCCCACGCTCACCAGCGCGTCGATGTACCAGAAGGTGCAGAGCAGGAAGGCGTTGGACGGCGCGCCGAAATCGTCGGCCTCGACGTAACGCATGATGAAGCCGTTCTTCATCAGGCGCTTGGCGGCGACGTCGAGGGTGGCGCTGAAGCGGGGATCGTCGGACCGCAGCAGCCCGATCTCCGGCAGCACCAGGCTCGACGCATCCATCATGTCGCGGTCGAGCGTGCCGGAGATCCAGCCCTCGCTGGTCGTGGCGCGCTGGAGGATCTCCTGACGCAGCACGCCCGCGCGACCCAACCATTCGCGGGCCTCCGAATCGACGCCGACGCGCCGGGCGATCATGCCGAGGCGGTGCTGGGCCGACCAGCACATGCCAGCAGAGAAGGTATGCACTTCCTCGCGTTCACGGTATTCCCAAAGACCCGCGTCGGGAGTCAACGCCGCACGATGGGCTTCGTTGCCGACGACGCAGAGCTTGCGATACAGCTCCATGTCGCCCTGCCGCGGCAGGCGCTCGTCCCAGAACATCTGCGCCGCCGTCATCACCATCGAGCCGTAGGTGTCGTTCTGACGCTGGCCGACGGCGGCATTGCCGATACGCACAGGCCCGAAGCCGCGATAGCCGGGCAGCGAACCGACGATGCGCTCCGTCGTGTCGTTGCCCGGCGCGATCGGGAACAAGGGCGCGATCATGTCGGGCGCGCCGTGCGAGCTGCCGGCCTCGACGATGTCGACGATGAAACGCACGAAGCTTTCCATGGTCCGTGTCGCCGAGAGGCGATTGAGCGCCGTCACCGTGAAGAAGGCATCGCGCAGCCAGGAGAAGCGGTAGTCCCAGGTGCGCGGCGTGCCGGCCGCTTCCGGGATCGAGGTGGTGAGCGCGGCCAGGACAGCGCCGGTGTCCTCGTAGCTGCACAGCTTCAACGTGATGGCGGCGCGGATCACCGCGGCCTGCCAGTCGAACGGGATGTGGAGGTCGCGCACCCAGCTGTGCCAGTAGTCCTCGGTCTCTGCGAGGAAAGTTCGGGTGATCGAATCCGGACTGTCCGGCACGCTTTCGTCGGCACCGACGAGAAACGTCAGCGGCCGGTCGAGCGAGAACTCGGTCTCGTGCAGCACGTAGTTGATCGAGGCATCGGTAGTGAGCCGCAGCACCGAGGCCTCGCTGAAGAAGCGAACATGGTTGCTGCCGCTGGTGATCTGCGGCTTCAAAGCGCCGTAGTTGAAGGTCGGACGCAGGCGCACGGTGACGCGCGGCCGGCCGGAGATCGGCTCGATGCGGCGCACCAGCATGGGCGGGCGGAACATGCGGCCGAAGCGCCGGAAGCGCGGCGCGAAATCGACGATGCGCATGGTGCCGCCCGCGCCCTCGATGATCGTTTCGAGGACGGCGGTGTTGGGAAGGTAGCGCTGGCGGCCCGGCTTACCGCCGGTCACCGCCGCTTCCATGAAGCCGCCCGTGGGCTCGTTGCCGCCCAGCAGGGCATTGAAAACCGGATCGCCGTCCAGCCTGCCCAGACCGTGCCAGACATGTCGCCCGTTGCGATCGATCAGGCTGGCGATGGCGCAGTTGCCGATGACGCCGAGATCGAGCGTGCTCACGGAGAGATCCCGGTCGGCACCGCCCGCGGTGCGCCGCCATCCAGCCGCTCCGCCCCGCGCACCAGCCAGCTACGGACCTGCGCCGGATCGCCGGAGAAAGACTCGGCGACGCGGAGTCCCACTCCACCCAGGTCACGCGCCATGCTCATGCCGGCTTCGTCGGTGAAATCGTCGCCGATGTAGATCGGCCGGCGGCCTTGGAACATCGCCTGCCCCATGAGCCGCTCGACGGCCGATCCCTTCGAGCGACCGCGCAGGCTGATCTCCACGGCCTCGCGCGCGGGCAACAGCCGGAAGTGCGGATGATCCTCCGACACCAGGGCGCGCACGAGACGCCAGACGTCGTTGGCGTGATCCGGTGCCAAACGATAGTGCATGGTGACGCCGTGCGGCTTGGGCTCCATCTGCACGCCCGGCCAGCGATCGGCGGCGGCTTGCAGCGCCTCGCGCCACGGCTCGGGCACGGCCATGCCTGCCGGCGCTTCCTCCAGCGTGCCGTCGTCGTAACGGACGGCAACGCCGTGCTCACCCGCCGCGCTCGAGGCGAAAGGGGCGAGCAAGCGGTCGATCTCGGCAAGCGGCCGGCCGCTCACGATGGCCAGCGCGCCGCCCAGTTGATCATGCAGATGCGCCAGCAGGCCCGGCAGACTGGGCGGCACCACGACAAGCTCGGGGCTGGCCGCGATCTCCAGCAAGGTGCCGTCGACATCGAGAAAGAGTGCCGATGCCCGATCCAGATCCGGCGGTGTCATGCAGCCTCCTGCGCCAGGTACAAACTCGGCGCCGACGGCATCCTCTCCAGACAACCGCGGAGGCGCGGTCTTTAAACGCGTAGCGGACGCTGAAGTTCCTCGGCCTACCTCAGGCTGGTCATTTTTTCCCAGAAAGGCTTGCTGGCCTCGTAGGATGCCGCGACGGGCGAGATGCCGGCGTCGCGCAGGCTACGCGCGTCCATCAGGGCGAGGGAACGCCTGGCCTCGGCACGCTGCCGCCACACCGCAAGAGTGAGCGCGATGCGCTGGCGCAGTGACGGACGCGGGACGGCGGCAGTAGTGAAAAGGTCGGGCTGGCTCGTGAAACGATCGCGAGACTGGAAGCTCATGCTTGCCTCCTCGGGGCTTGTTGCCCGGGAAGATGACGCCGCCTCCGCCCTCGCTCAATTACACGAGAGGTAATCAGGCAAGAGACCTTTTCATGCGCTACGGTGAAAAACTTGCGCTGAAGCGGTGCTAAGCTCCGGCAGCATCGAAGGAGAGAGATATGCTGCCGAGCCAACGCGCATTGTTCGACATGCCGCGCGACGTCTGCTTCCTCAACGCCGCCGCCTGGAGTCCGCTGCCGCTCGCCTCCCAGGAAGCCGGCCGCGCCGCGATGGGCCGCAAGGGCCAGCCGTGGAAGCTCGCCGGCGATTTCCAGTCCGGCCAGTACGAGCGGGCGCGCAAGGCGGCGGCAACGCTGATCGGCGCATCGCCCGACGACGTGGCGCTGATCTCGTCGGTCGGTTACGGCGTCTCCACCGCCGGCAAGGTGCTGTCGATCCCGCGCGGCAGCCGCGTCATCGTGCTGGAGAACGACCATACCTCGCCGGTGCTGGAATGGATCGGCCGCGCGGAGGCCGGCGGCTTCACCGTCGACACCGTGAAGCAGCCCTCGGACGCCGACTGGAATTCGGCGGTGCTGGAAGCGATCGAGCGAGCAGGTGCGGCGCCGCTCGCGCTGGCATCGATCTCCTCGGTGCACTGGTCGGACGGCGGCGCCATCGATCTCCTGCGCATCGCGGCGGCGCTGAAGAAGCAGGGCGCGGCGCTGCTGGTCGACGCCACGCACGATGTCGGTGTCCGAAAGATCGACGTGAAGGTGCTCGATCCCGACTTCCTGATCTTCCCCACCTACAAGTGGGTGCTGGGTCCCTACGGGCGCGCCTTCATGTATGTCGCCAAGCGCCGCCAGAACGGCACGCCGCTCGAGCAGACCGCCGCCGCCCGCAAGGCCGTTTCGGCCGAAGACACGCTCTACTTCCGAGACATCACCTATCGCGATGACGCTCGCCGCTACGACATGGGCGAGCGCGACCATTTCGTCTCGATGGAGATGGCGTCGATCGGCATGGAGATGATGGCGGGCTGGGGCAGCGAGGCCGTTGTGGAGCGGATCTCGATGCTGACCGGCAGGCTGGCGGAGGGCCTGGGCAATCTCGGCTTCGACCTGCCCGACACCAGGCATCGCGCACCGCATATCCTGTGCGTCGGCTTCCCCAAGGGCATGGCACCCGACCTGCCGAAGCGCCTTGCCGCCGAGAATGTCCACGCCGCCCCGCGCCTCGGCCGGCTGCGCATCAGCCCGCATGTCTATAATGACGAGCAGGATGTCGACCGCTTCGTGGAAGTCTTCCGCAAGCTCGCCCTCTAGGAGATCGATTTGAGCCTGAACCGTCGACACCTGCTGCTGGGCGCCCTCGTCCTGCCGTCGTCCGCACGCGGGCAAGCCAAGTATCCCGAAAGACCCATCAGGATCATCGTGCCCTTCCCGCCCGGCGGCGGCGTCGACCTCACGGCGCGGCTCTTGATGGAGCCGCTGGCGAAGGAGCTCGGCCAGCCGATCGTGATCGAGAACAAGGGCGGTGCCGGCGGGCTGATCGGCGTCACGGCGATGTCCCAGGCCGCGCCCGACGGCTACACGCTCTGCGTCACCGGCGTCAGTAGCATGAGCGCCGGCCCGCATCTGCGCGGCGACAAGCTGCCGTTCGATCCGATGAAGTTCGGGCACATCACGCGGCTGGTGCGCATGCCGTTGATCCTGGCGGTGAAGAACGACCTGCCGGCCAGGACCCTGCCCGAGTTCATGGAACTCGCCCGCAAGACGGAGATCCGCTGGGCGTCAGGCGGCATCGGCACCAGCCAGCATCTCGCCGGTGAATACTTCACGCAGATGTCCGGCCTGAAGATGATCCATGTGCCCTATCGCGGCACGGGACCGGCGTTGAACGACCTAGCGGCCGGAGTCGTCGACGCTTATTTCGGCGATCCCGCGACGCTCGGCATCATCAAGGGCGGCAAGGCCCGCGCCATGGCGGTGACCTCGCCGGACCGCTGGCCGCCGCTGCCGGACGCCCCGCCTCTGGGCGACGCGGTCAAGGGCTACGAGGCCTGGAACTGGTACGGCATCGATGCGCCGCCGGGCACACCCACGGCGATCACCGACCTGTTGGCCACTGCCGTCCGCAAGGCGATGGCCGACCCCGAGGTCAAGAAGAAGTACGACGACAACGGGCTCCATCCCGCAACCCTGTCGCGCGACGAGTACGTGGCCTTCATCAAGCGCGATTCGGAAGTCTGGGGTAAGGTGATCCGAACGGGCAATATCAAGCCCGACGACTGAGGAAGACGGAGAGGAAACGACCATGTGGCAGGCCAACGAGCGCTACCCCGATCCGGCGGTGCGCGTGCTCGATCCCGCGTTCAACAAGTATCGGCTGGCGCTCGCTTCGGTGGAGCGGCTCTACACCGGCTGCCGCTGGGCGGAGGGGCCGGTCTATTTCGGCGACGGCCGCTACCTGTTGTGGAGCGACATCCCGAACAACCGCATCCTGCGCTGGGACGAGGAGACCGGCGTCGTGTCGGCCTTCCGCAAGCCTTCCAACAACGCCAACGGCCATACGCGCGATCGCCAGGGCCGGCTTGTGGGCTGCGAGCATGACGCGCGGCGCGTGGTGCGCACCGAGTATGACGGCAGCATCACGGTGTTGGCCGATTCCTACAACGGCAATCCGCTCAACTCGCCCAACGACGTGGTGGTGAAGTCGGACGGCTCGGTGTGGTTCACCGATCCGACCTTCGGCATCCTGGGTTTCTACGAAGGCCACAAGGCGCCGAGCGAGAACACGCCGGCCGTCTACCGGCTCGATCCGCAGACCGGCAAGCTCACGATGATGGTCGACGACGTGCCCGGCCCCAACGGCCTCGCCTTCTCGCCCGACGAGACGAAGCTCTATGTCGTGGCTTCGCGCGCCGAGCCGCACCGCTCGATCCTGTCGTACGACGTGCTCGACGGTGGCATGAAGCTCGGCAAGGGCAGCGTGCTGATCGATGCCGGCCCGGGCGGCTCGCCCGACGGCTTCCGCGTCGATGTCGACGGCAACCTGTGGTGCGGCTGGGGCATGGGCAGCGACGAGCTCGACGGCGTGCGCGTCTTCGATCCCAACGGCAAGCCGATCGGCCATATCACCCTGCCGGAGCGCTGCGCCAACCTGTGCTTCGGCGGGCGCTATCGCAATCGGCTGTTCATGGCGGCGAGCCATTCGCTCTACGCGCTCTATGTGAACACTCAGGGCGTGGCCGGCGGTTGATCGCACGCAGCATGTCGGGCATCGATTCGGGCTACGCTTGGCGGCGACTGGCCGCCAGCGTGGCATTGAGCACCGTGGGCGGCATCGGCATGTGGTGCCTCGCCGTGGCGTTGCCGGCCGTGCAGGCCGACCTCGGCGTCAGCCGCGCCGACATCTCCTTCGCCTACTCGATGAACATGCTGGGCTTCTTCGCCGGCGGCGTGCTGGCCGGGCGGATGGTCGACCGCCGCGGCATCGTCGCCACTGCGATCGTGAGCACGCTCAGCCTCGCCGTCGGATTCGTGCTCGCGCCCACGACCTCCTCACTGGTCTTGTTCTCGGCCGCCCAGGTGCTGATCGGCGTCAGCGCCGCCGCCACCTTCGCGCCGCTGGTCGCCGACGTCTCGCACTGGTTCGAGAAGCGCCGCGGCGTCGCGGTCGCCATCGCCGCTTCGGGCAACTATATCGCCGGCGCCGTCTGGCCGCCGATCGTCGAGCTCATGATCAGCGCTCATGGCTGGCGCACGACCTATCTCGCGGCAGCAGCGCTCTGCCTCGTCACCATGATCCCGCTGGCGCTGATGCTTAAGCGCCGCGCGCCGGATCACGAGGCAGCGCACGCGACCGCCGTCGCCCATCGCTCGCAGGCAGGCCTCGGCCTGTCGCCCAACGCCCTGCAGGCGCTGCTTGGGGTGGCCGGCATCTCCTGCTGCATCGCCATGTCGATGCCGCAGGTCCACATCGTGGCCTATTGCGCCGACCTGGGCTACGGCGTGGCGCGCGGGGCGCAGATGCTGTCGCTGATGCTGGGCTTCGGCATCGTGAGCCGCGTTGCCTCGGGCTGGCTCGCCGACCGCGTCGGCGGCGCCATGACGCTGCTGATCGGCTCGACCCTGCAGTGCGTGGCGCTGGTCTGCTACCTGATCTCCGACTCGCTCACCTCGCTCTACCTCGCCTCGGCGCTGTTCGGCCTGTTCCAGGGCGGCATCGTGCCGTCCTACGCCATCATCGTGCGCGAGTATTTCCCACCCCGCGAGGCCGCGACCCGCGTCGGCCTCGCCGTCTCCTCCACCATCGTCGGCATGGCGCTGGGCGGCTGGATGGGCGGCATGCTGTTCGACATGACCGGCTCGTACCGCGCCGCCTTCATCAATGGTATTGCCTGGAACGTGCTGAACGCCGCCATCGCCTGGTGGCTGCTCAGCCGCCAGATGCGGCGCACCGCGGCCGCCTGAAGGAGCCCCTGATGCGTATCGTTTCCATCCGCGACATCGTCTCGCCCATCAAGTCGAACGTCGCCAACGCCTATATCGACTTCAGCCAGATGACGGCCTCCGTCGTGGCAGTGGTCACCGACTTCATGGTCGATGGCAGGCCGGTGGTCGGCTACGGCTTCAACTCCAACGGCCGCTACGCCCAGCACGGTCTCCTGAACGAGCGCTTCATCGCCCGGCTGCAGAATGCCAAGCCGGAGTCGCTGCTCGATCCCGAAGGCCTACTCGATCCGGCGAAGTGCTGGGCCGCCATGATGGCCAACGAGAAGCCCGGCGGGCACGGCGAGCGTTCGGTCGCCGTCGGTGTCATCGACATGGCGCTGTGGGACGCCGTCGCCAAGGCCAAGCGCGTGCCGCTGTGGAAGCTCCTGGCCGACCGCTACAACGGCGGGCAGCACGACGACAAGGCGTGGGTCTATGCCGCCGGCGGCTACTACTACCCCGGCAAGGGGCTGGAAGCGCTGCAGGACGAGATGAAGCATTACATCGGCCTGGGTTATGCCTGCGTGAAGATGAAGATCGGCGGCGTGCCGCTCGCCGAGGATCTCAAGCGCATCGAGGCGGTGCTGAAGATCGTGGGCAAGGGCGAGTGCCTGGCCGTCGACGTCAACGGCAAGTTCGACCTGCCGACCGCCATCGAATGGGGCAAGGCGCTGGCGCCCTACAAGCTCCGTTGGTACGAGGAGCCGCTCGACCCGCTCGACTATCTGGCGCATGCCGCGCTCGCGACCCAGTACGAGCTGCCGCTCGCCACCGGCGAGAATCTGTTCTCGATGCAGGACGCCCGCAACCTGATCCGCCACGGCGGCCTCAGGCCCGATCGCGACATCCTGCAGTACGACCCGGCGCTCTCCTACGGGCTGGTCGAGTATCTGCGCACGCTGGACATGCTGAAGGCCAACGGCTGGTCGCCGCGCCGCTGCGTGCCGCACGGCGGCCATCAGTTCGCGCTCAACATCGCCGTCGGCCTGCAATGCGGCGGCAACGAATCCTATCCGCAGGTCTTCGCGCCGTTCGGCGGCTTCGCCGACAATTTCGCCGTGGTCGACGGCCAGGTCGGCCTGCCCCAGGCGCCGGGCATCGGCTTCGAGCTCAAGTCGGACCTGTGGGCGGTGATGAAGGAAGTGGCGTAGCCCAAACTTCCCAAGGTTTCCCGCCAGGGCGGGAAACCTCCGATGCCGATGGCATCAAGGTTTTGCGACAGTTTCCCGCTCTCCCGCTCGAAATCTGGCAGAGGTAATAGGATACCTCGTCAGTCCGGCTTCAGCAGGTTGAGCCGCAGCAGCTCGGCCACGTTGGCCTCATCGGACTTCAGCACCTCGGTGAACTGCTCCGGCGTCGAAGGCCGCACGATGGCACCGAGGTCGCGCAGGCGCTTGTTCGCTGTCTCGTCCTTCAAGCCCGCGACGACCGCCTGGTTCAGCCGCTCTACGATGGGCTGGGGCGTCTCGATCCGCACGAAAACGCCGGCCGTCGTGCCGCCTTCGAAGGGCACACAACCGATGTCCTTGAGCGCAGGCACATTGGGCAGGTCAGGAATGCGTTCCAGGCCGAAATTCACCAGCGGCCGGAGCTTGCCCGACTGGATGTGCGGCATCGAGCTGGTGAGCTGGTCGGCGAAACAGTCGATGTTGCCCGCGAGCAGGTCGGCGATGCCGGGACCCGAGCCGCGGTAGGGGATGATGTTGAGCTTCACCTGCTCGTTCAGCTGCAGGCGCAGGATGGCGACATGGTTGGTCGTGCCGTTGCCGGAATGGCCGATGGTGACGGTGCCGGGCTTGGCCTTGGCCTCGGCCAGCAACGCCTTCATGTCGGGAAAGCGATCGGCGCGCGTCACCACCAGGGTGGGCGCGGTGGTGAGGATGCTGACCGGCGCCAGCAGTTGGAGCATCTGCTGCTTGCCGGCGAAGATCGGCGCCACATAGCCCACGGTGAAGCTCGCCATCACGATGGTGTAGCCGTCGGCCGGCGCCGCGACCGCGTTCTCCAACCCGACCACGCCACCCGCGCCGGGCTTGTTGTCGATCAGCAC
>CANIRG010000004.1 GCA_947469635.1 Rhodospirillales bacterium
GCCACCGCGTCATAGGCGAACTGCGGATAGATCAGCTTCATGAGCGCGTGGTTGTTGGTGGGGGCAAAGATCGTCTGCCCATCCGCTGGCGCTTGCTGGAAGGTGTTGGCGCCAAGCGTGCTGCCGGCGCCCGCTATGTTCTCCACGACGATCGGGCGCCCCAGCAGCGGCGCCATCGCATCCGCCATCATGCGGGCCACGATGTCGGACGCGCCCGCGGCCGCGACGGGCACGATCATGCGGATCGGCCGGTCGCCGAAGAGTGACTGCGCCCGGGCGGCGGATGGCATCATGAGGAACGGTGCGGCTAACAGGCTGCGACGGTGCATGGTGCGGATCCTGGGTGGTTCGGGGACAGGACAACGCTAGCAAAAAGCCCGCCTATCGAGGGCCCAATCCTCGATCGGCGGGCCTTTATTGGTTGCGGGGCGTACGATCACCCTTACCGAACAATCATGGCCCTCAGCACTTACACCCGCACCGATATCATTGCCGACGCCGATTGGCGGCGCTGCTGGAAGTTGCCTACGCTTGCATCGCTGCTGCTCTCGCCGACAAGCGGCCTTCAATCATACTGACGAATACAACCACAGAATCCGATCACGGTGCAGTCGTAGTCCGCACTGCCCTATGTGATGCATGCCGTGGTCACTTGTCGTCGGGCCACCAAGCTTTTCTCTCAATCGCCTCGACAAGATCACGAACATTGAAGCTCCGGTATCGCCCCTTTCTTCGATCCGACTCACGACGCCCCCTGCGCCAGATCATTGCGAAGAGCCCTTGCTCACCCGGAGCATAGGCGCCGAGATTGAAGTGCTCGAAGGTCGTGCCGAACTCTCGGTGAACCCAATCAAGAAGATCGAAGTGGAGAACATCGCCGTAGATGCCGAGATCGTAATAAATTTCGGTATCCGGGGAGATGCCCAAGGTTCGACGGCGATCGCCTATTGCGGCCAGACGATCAACCACCATCTGAAAGGTCGGAGAGCGTTCCGTCATGGTCCCCACACTCGAGCGCACTAACTGGTGTTTGCGAATTGTATCACGCGTGGGCTGTTCAACGTTCGGAACCAACACTTCCGTGAGGAAACCTGATCTCGAGTCAGGCCCGCTGGCAATCGGCGCAGGTGCCGGTGACCTCGAGCGTCATGTCGCGCGCGGTGAAGCCGCGGCGGCTGGCGCTGGCGGCGATGGAATTGGCCACGCCGTCGCTCTCCAGCTCCTCGGCGTTGCCGCAGTCGCCGCAGATCAGGAAGAAGCCGCGATGCGTCTCGCCGGGATGGCTGCAGCCGACGAAGGCGTTCATGCGCTCGATGCGGTGGATCAGCCCGTTCTCGATCAGGAAGTCGAGCGCGCGATAGACCGTGGGCGGCGCCGAGCCGAGCTCCTCGCTGCGCAGCTGGTCGAGCAGCGCGTAGGCGCCGACCGGCTTGTGGCTCGACCACACGAGCTCGAGCACGCGCTTGCGCAGCGGCGTGAAGCGCAGGCCCTTCGCCGCGCACAGTCTCTCCGCCGCGGTCACCGCGTCGTCGATGCAGTGCGCGTGGTCGTGCTCGTGGCTGGTTTGTTTGGCCGGCTTCTTCACATCGGTCCCGATTTGCCAAGCAGTTGGGGCGCGATTATACGCCCCGTTCCGCAATGAGGCCAAGGCAGCCCCGAATTCGCCCCATGTCCACCCCGTCGACCACCGCTCCCGCGACCTATCCCGAGTCCGCGATCGAGGCCATGCTGGCCGCTGTCCGCTTCGACGGCCAGGGCCTGGTGCCGGCCATCGCCCAGCAGCATGGTTCGAGCGAGGTGCTGATGATGGCGTGGATGGACCGCGACGCCGTCATCGAGACTATGCGCACGGGTCGTGTCTGCTACTGGTCGCGCTCGCGCAGGGCGCCGTGGCGCAAGGGCGATACGTCGGGCCATATCCAGACGCTGGTCGACCTCCGTGTGGATTGCGACGGCGACACGCTGCTCGCGATCGTCGACCAGACGGGCGTCGCCTGTCATACAGGGCGGCACAATTGCTTCTTCCGTGCCGTGCGCGAGGGCGCGTTAGAGGAGATCGCGCCCATCGTCGTCGACATGGGCAGCCGGAAGGACCGAGCGTGACCGAGCGTACCGTTTCCCGCCGCACCCTGTTCACCGCCGCCCTCGTCCTGCCGATGGGCGCCTGCACGCCGATCGCGGACCAGTTCTCCTCGCTGTTCGCCTCGAAGCCGAAATACACCCTCTCCCCGCGCGGCGATCGGCTGGTGCGCTGGCTGCAGAATGGCGGGCGCGACAACATGATGGCGCCCGAGGTGATGGGCATGTACGGCATCACCAACGAAGGTCGCGACATCCCGGTGAAGCAGTTCGCCGAGGACGGCCGCGACGGCCGCTACGTCGTCAGCCTGGTCAATATCCGCAAGGTCCACGAGTTCGTGTTCCATCGCCGACAGGGCGAGGTGCTGGTGTTCCATCATTGCGATACCAGCTTCGGCCGCATCGGCAGCATCCGCTATCCGCGCAACGGCAAGCCGGTCACCGTCACCGACAACGCCTTCGCCGACAGTGATTTCCAGCAGCAGCTCGCCTATTGGTTCGACCGCCTGCCCGGTCGGTGACTATCGACCGTGCCATGGTGCTGCCGGCATCGAGATGCCGGGGTCGAGCGCCAGTGGCGTCGAGGGCATGGCCGGGCCCGACAGCGACGGAGAGCCCGAGGCAGACGACGGCCGCGCTTCGAGCCCTGCGCGCGCCGACGACGACGGTGTCATCGATGTGGAGCTTGGCGGTGACCTGGGCGGCGCGGCATCGGTCGATCCGGGGACTGGAGCCGCCGGCGCGCCTGGCTTGGCCGATGGTGCCGTCTGGCCTTCCCACGGGCCGAGAATAAGGGGCAGCCCGTCCTTGCCGCCTATGATGACCATCTTGGCGTTGGTGGATTCGGCCAGCTTCAGGGTCGCGTCGATCCCCTTCCACCGCAGATAGTTCTCCGAGATGCCGCTCGACACGGTGTCCTGGAAGGACTTGATGCCTTGGGCCTCGATTATCTTGCGTTCCTTCTCGCGCTCCTCGCGTTGAAGGATATGGACATACTGCTCGACCAGCTGGCGCTGGCTGAGAGTGGCCTCGACCGCCGCCTTGAGATTGGCCGGCAGCCGGATGCTGCGAAACCAGAAATCCAGGATCACGATCTCGGATCCGGGATTGAGGCTCGGCGGAATCAGATTGTCGACCGCCAACGAGAGCGCATCGTAGACATCGACCTCGATTCTGCGCCGGCTGGAGGAATAAATCTCCTCCAGCGTGTGCTTGGACGCTTCGTTCCGGACCGTCGCCCCGACCGAGGGCATGACCAGCGTCTGGACGAATTCCGGCCCGGCGAAGGCGGTTATGGAGCCCAGGGCTTCGGGCTTGAGGCGGAAGCGAAGCGTCACATCGACGGCGATCTGCAGCCCCTCGCGGGTCAGGATATCGACCTCGAGGGACTGCTGCTGAACGCGCAGATCGTAGATGTAGATCTTGTCCCAAGGGAAGATGACCTTGGTGCCCTCGCCATATTGGGCCTTTATCACCGTCCCACCGAAGAAGCGGAGCCACAGCGCGCCGCCATGACCTGCCGGAATCGTGACGAAGATGTTCTCGGCGAAGAAGAGCATCACCATGGCAAGCGACAGGAGCAACGTGGTGAGCGCTATGAAATTGCGGTCGCCCCACGCTCTGGTACGCGCGAAGACATTGGACATGGCCAGTTCTTTCCGCGCCTCAGCCGGGCGCTTGTGGCCGGCGGTCGTGAGCGATCATCAGGATGATCAGCCCGACAATGGGGGTGAGCAGCAACGACACGAGGAGAAAGCCCACGAAGCCGATCTGCTTGTTGCGGCCAAGCCAGCCCACGAAGAGCGAAAACAGCGCATAGAGCAGGTACAGCATCGGCTCTCCCGTCGCGGTTATTGTGACGTGCGACCATCTCTACATCAAGCAGTTGAAGTCGCCAGGATGTAGTATTGTGACGGCAAGATGACAATCGTTGCCGCCCCGCCGGTTTCGTCCCGGCGTACTCTCACCGTCTGCGGCAGCGCGCACGCGCTGCACGACGGTTTCACCGACCTGCTGAACGTCCTCTATCCGTTGCTGCAGGCGCAGTTCGGCCTGAGCTACGCCGCCATCGGGGCGCTGAAGGCGGTCTATTCCGGCGCCATGGCCAGCGGCCAGATCCCGTCGGGCCGGCTGGCGGCGCGCATCGGCAGCGTCAAGGTCCTGGTGGCGGGCACATCCCTGATCGCGGTCGGCTACTGCCTCGCCGGTTTTACCGGCTCCCTTTACGGCGTGATCGCCGGGCTCCTTCTCGCGGGCCTGGGCGGCAGCACGCAGCATCCCATCGGTTCCAGCCTGGTCTCCGCCGCCTTTCCCGGCCTCGCCTCGCGCACCGCCCTCGGTACCTACAATTTCAGCGGCGATGTCGGCAAGGTGATGCTGCCGGCGCTGTTCGCCGTGATTGCGGCATCGCTCGGCTGGCAGCAGGCGATGATCGTCATGGCCGCTGTCGCCGTCGCCGGCGCCGGGCTCATCCTCGCCACGCTCGCGCCGGCCGATCCCCATGGCAAGACGGCGGAGGCCAGGCAGGTCGCGGGACAGGACCGGCCGTGGGCCTACTGGCTGCTTTTCGCCATCCACGTCGCCGACGACCTGGTGCGCAGCGGCTTCATGATCTTCCTGCCCTTCCTGTTGCGCGACAAGGGCGCGGACCTGCCGACCATCGGCCTCGGCCTGTCGCTGATGTTCGCGGGCGGGGCGGCGGGCAAGCTGGTGATGGGCTGGGTCGGCGCCCGCCTCGGCGTCGTGGCCTCGGTGGTCGTGACCGAAGTGGCAACGACGCTGCTGATCCTGGCGATCCTGCCCTGTCGCTGACCGCGTCGCTGGCGCTGCTGCCCCTGCTCGGCCTGATGCTGAACGGCACCTCGTCGGTGCTCTACGGCACGATCCCCGAGTTCGTGAGCCCGGCCCGGCGCACCCATGCTTTCGCCGTCTTCTACACCGGCGGGTCGGTGGCAGGTGGTGTCGGACCGTTCCTGTTCGGTCTGCTGGGCGACGTCATCGGCCTGCTGCCGGCGATGTCCGTCGTCGGCTGCATCGCGCTCGCCACCGTGCCTCTGGTGTGGGCGCTGCGCCCGGCCTTTCGATCAGGCTGACCTGGGCCAGGCTGACCTGGGCCAGGCTGACCTGGGCCAGGCTGACCCGAGGCAGGCCGACCTCAGCCGCCGTGGACCGGTCCCATGGGCCGGAGCCGGATGCCCTGGCGGAGGTGCTTGTAGGGCATCTCGACCGGATCGGTGATGTGCGCGCCGGGCGACTGGACCACCAGGATCGTCTCGGCGATGGGCTGGAAGTCGGCGCGGAAATGCACCGTCGACTTCAGCGCCAGGATCGGCACCTGGTTCGGCTCGACGCCGACGGCGCGGAACATCTCCTGGTCGGCTGCCTGCACGCGCTTGCAGGCCAGCACCGCCGACACGCCGCTCGCCTCGTCGGTGACCAGCGCCATCGGTCCGATCTGGAACTTGGCGCCGCCGTAGAAGGGGCCGGTGCCGGTGAAGATGCCGTCGCTCAGCTTGACCACGCGCCAGTCGGCCTCGACCGGTTTCTCGCCGGCGTAGCCCACGACAGCGCCGATACCGCGCCGCATGATGTTGCCTTCGCCAGTCTCCACGGCCGCCTTGGCCGCCCCTTCGTCGACGATCATGCCGATCACCGCGCCCTTGGCCTTATGGCGCATCAGGGCTGCCAGCAGGCCGATCGTGTCGGACGTGCCGCCGGCGCCGGGATTGTCCTGCACGTCGGCCAGCACGATCGGCTTCTTCGCCGTCTTCGCCAGTTCCATGGCGCGCACCGCGGCGGCATCGGGATCGAGCAGCTCGCCGTTGAAGGCCTTCTCCTGCGCCTTCACCGTCGCAGCGAGCTTGTCGGCCGCCGCCTCGACGGCCTCCTTGTCGTGGCCGTAGACCACCAGCGCCGGGCCGCACTGGGCGATGTCGGCGGGCGGGAAGCCCGGCGTATGGGTGACGCTGACGATGCCCTGATTGTGGCTCTTCTCGCCCGCCTCGAGCTCGCCCACGAGATCGAAGATCGCCTTGGCGGGCTCGATGAAGGTGCATTGCCAGACCAGCGGAATGAGGAAGTCGAGCTGGCGATAGGCCTTGTAGACCGGACGCTTCTCCTTCAGCAGCCGGTCGAGCAATTCGACTGCGCGCTTGCCGGTCACGGCCATGTCGATGTGAGGATAGGTGCGATAGCCCACCATGGCCGTGGCAAGCCTGGCCATCTCCGGTGTGAGGTTGGCGTGATAGTCGAGGCTCGCCACGATCGGCAGCTCGTCGCCCACGATTCCGCGGATGCGCCGCATCAGCTCGCCTTCGCCGTCCTCGGTGTTCTCCGCCACCATGGCGCCATGCAGGTCGAGATAGATGGCGTCGAACGGCCCCAGCTTGCGGAGGTCCTCGTCGAACAGCGCCCACATCTTCTCGTAGGCATCTTCAGTGACGTAGGAGGCGGGTGCCGCAGCGGCCCAGGCCAGCGGCACGATCTCATGGCCGAGCTCGGCCAGCCGCTTGACCGCACCGGCGATGGGGATGTTGAAGCCTTCGACACCCGGGATCATCTCGGCGCCGCGCAGCAGCGGCGGCCAGGCGTCGGCGCGCACGAACTCTTCCCATGTCGCCTGCTGGGGCGCAAAAGTATTGGTCTCGTGCTGAAATCCACCCACAGCAATACGCGCCATCGTGGCACTCCCCCTTCACAAACCGGCCGCAATGGAGAACCATAGCATCACAATGCGCAAAATCCTGAGTTTCCTGTTGCCGATGATCCTCGTGGCCTGCAGCACCGCGACCCGCTGGGAAAAACCCGGCGCCGACGAGGCAAAGACGGATCAGGATCGTGCCGAGTGCCGGAAGGCAGCCGAGCAGGAGGCGTTCCGCCAGGGCGGCGCTCCCTTCCCCTATTCGGGCAGCTGGTACGGCCGACCCAGCACGGCGGCCTCGCCGAGCGTCGATACGGATCGCCTCGGCACCGAGAACAAGCTCGCGGCCTTCTGCATGAAGAGCCGCGGCTACGAGCTGGTGCGCAGCCCGCCCAAGGAAAAGTAGCGCTCAGCCCTTCCCGGTTGCGTCCTCGATGGCCTTGAGGAGAACCGGCCAGTATTCCTTGCCGTAGCCCAGCTCGACGGCGCGCTCCATCAATTCGCGGGCGACGTCGGCGCCCAGCGCCGGCACGCCCTTATCCTCGGCCATGGCGATGGCGTAGGAGAGATCCTTGAGCGCGTACTCCGTCGAGAAGGCCCGCTCGGGGAAGACGCCCGGCAGCATCGCCTTCATGCCGTGGTTGCGCAGCGCGAAGGAATCGGCCGAGCCCTTGGTCAGCGTCTCCAGCAGCACCTTGCCGTCGACACCGTTGGCGCGGGCGATGGTGAGCGCCTCGGCGAGCGCCACGCCGGTCTGGAACAGGATCATGTTGTTCAGGATCTTGACCGCCTGGCCTGCGCCGGCGTCGCCGCAATGCGTGACCTCGCTCGCCATGTGGCGCAGCAGCGGCTCGATGCGGGCAAAGCACTCGGGCGTGCTGCCGACCATGATCGACAGCGTGCCGTCGATCGCGGCCTGACGCGTACGGGCGACCGGCGCATCGGCGAAGGCCGAGGCCCGGCCCTCGAATTCGGCGAAGAGCCGGCGCGCCAGCGACACCGGCGCGGTGCTGAGATCGATCACCGTCCAGCCGAGCTTCACTTTGGAGACGAGCCCACCGTCGCCAAGGCAGACCTGCTCGACCTCCTTGCCGCCGGGCAGCGACAGGAAGATCGTACGGCAGCTCGCCGTGATCTCGTCGACGGACGCCGTGGCGACTCCATCGGCCGCCAGCCGCTGCAGCGGCTGCGGATCGCGGTCGGCGGCGAGGACCTTGAGGCCGCTCTTGCGCGCGAGATTGCGGCACATCGGCTCGCCCATGGTGCCGACGCCGATGAAACCAATGCTTTCGACCATGCCGATCTAATTCCCTGCGCGCTGACAGAAGGCGGCTTCGGCGCCCCTGTCGCCGATGAAGCTCACGGTCGGCGGATTGATGTTCTTGTACACGGCCTTGCTGCCTTCGTGCGCGCCGCCCTGGAAAGCCATGCTGTTGCCGGCGCCCAGGGTGAAGGTGCCGCGCTTGCCCTCGACATCGGTGTAGGTGCCGGCGCCGGTGATCCTGAAATTGAGGCCAGGCTGCGCTCGTGTGAAGTACCAGCACTCATAAGACCCGGTCGCGACGCTTTGCGCCTCGGCGACGGCGGGTATCGAGGCCAGCAGAGCAGCAGCAATCGACAATCCGTTCCTCACGCGTCTCTCCCTTTCTCAGTCGACGATGAAAAGCTTCGCGCCCTCGGCGGTCTTCGAGCGGTGGGCCAGGTCCCCGTCGGCCACCTGATAGCTCTGGCCCGGCTTCAGCACGACGGTGCGTCCGTCCGCCAGCTCGGTCTGCAGCTCGCCCTCCAGCACCAGCAGCACATGGCCCTTCTGGCACCAATGGTCGGCGAGGTAGCCCGGCGTGTACTCGACCATGCGCACGCGGATGTTGTTGAAGGTGCGCGTGCGCCAAAAGGCCTTGCCCGTCTCTCCCGGATGCTCCGTGCGTTCCACGTCGTCCCAGGCCGTCGTCCCGAAGGGTATGTCGAACATCAGCATGGCGTCGGACTTAGCACGATCAGCCGGCCGACCACACCGCGAGTTCGTATCCGTCCGGATCGCGGAAATGGAACCGCCGGCCGCCCGGAAAGGCGAACACCGGCTTGACGATGGTGGCGCCTGCCGCCTCCAGTCGCGCCTGGGTGGCAGCGAGATCGTCGGCGTAGAGGATGACCAACGGTCCGCCGGGATTGGGCGGGCCCGCCATCGTCAGCCCACCCGTCAGGCGCCCGTCGGTGAACTCGCAATAGGTTGGGCCGTAGTCTGTGAAGCGCCAGCCGAATGCCGCACCGTAGAAGGTCTTGGCGCGCGCGATGTCGCTCACGTTGAACTCGATATTGTCGATCTGGCGGTCGCTGCCCCGGATACCCATGACCTCTCCTCACTCCACTTGTGCCAGCACCCTGGCGAGGCTCTCACGGCCGCGATAGAGCACGGCGCGCCAGCCCAGCGGGCGGGCGGCGTCGATATTGGCGGGCGTATCGTCGACGAACAGGATCGAGCGCGAGTTCTGCACGCCCATGCGCGCCTGGGCGTTGGTGAAGAACACGCGATCGGGCTTGCACACGCCCAACGCGGCCGAATAGACGATCTCGTCGAAATGTGCCGCCAGCCCGACCTTGTCGCGCAGCCAGGCGATGCGGTGATGCTCCTGGTTCGTGGCGGCGAAGACGCGGCCGCCGGTGCGCTGGCGCCAGGCGGCCACGTCGGCCAACAGCTCGTGGTCGATGACGCTGTCGCGCTCGAACCAGTAGGTCACGAACTCCTCCAGCCGGTCGGTGAGCCCCTTGGGCTCGAAATATCCGTGCAGGGCGACGTAGAGATCGAGCCGGCCGCGCAGCACCTCGAGGAAGTCGCGACGGAAGAAGTCGCGCGCCATCTCCTCGTGGTCGAGACCCCAGTCCTGCTTCAGGGTCGCGTACCACGGCCGGGCCGAGCCGGGATGCGCGAGCGACACGACTCCGTCGAGGTCGAGGGCGAGAACGGTACCTGAACTGGCCATCCCGCCATGGTACAGGAATCGGCATCATGAAGCTGGTCGTTCCGTCCCTCGCCGAGCTGCCGCGGTATGCCGATGCGCTGCGCCGCGGCTGGTCGCCCGACAATGTTCGCCTCGAAACAGCGGCGCGCGAGGAGCTCGACAGGATCGCGGCCGATCCTGCCGCCTTCGTCGCGAGCCTCGACGACCCCGAAGCCAAGGGCGGGCCGATCACGCTCGCAGACGGCTCGAAGGTCCTACGTCTGCCGGGCTATCGCCGGTGGATGTGGGATGGCGACTTCTGCGGCTCGATCAGCTTCCGCTGGCAACAGGGCACGGCCGTCCTCCCATCCTACGTGCTCGGTCATATCGGCTATGCCGTGGTGCCGTGGAAGCGGCGGCTGGGTTACGCCACGCAGGCGCTGGCGCTGCTGCTGCCGGAATGCCGCCGAGAAGGCCTCGCCTACGTGGATCTGACGACCGATCCCGACAATCTCGCGTCACAGAAAGTCATCACGTCGAACGGCGGCGCCTTGCATGAACGCTTTCGGGCGGGAGCGCCGTACGGCGACGACGAAAAGCTGCGCTTCCGTATCCCTCTCTAGCCGCTGCCGGTCCGCACCACGGTTTCGGCCATGGCAGCCAGGATGGCGAGGCCGCGGGTCTTGAGCGCGCCCGACGATTCCTCCTCGCCGCCGATCTGGCCGCCGAGCACCAGGGCGATGAAGCCATGCATCGACGACCAGGAGAAGTCGACCATGCGGCTCTTGATCTCCGCCGAGGCCGACGGGATCGCGGCCTCGACGGCGGCGATGTGCAACCCGTGCGCCGCCTTGGCCGCCGCCGCGAGGTCGGGCGTCTCGACGCGATTGGCGTCGCGGTCGAACATGAGCTGGAACAGCATGGGGTTGGCGGCGGCAAAGGCCATGTAGCCGACGCCCTGGGCGACCAGCCGCGACACCGGGTCGGCGGCGGATGCACGCTCGCCCTCGGCCGTCATGGCGGCCGCCAGCTCGCGATAGCCGCGTGTCGTGAGTTCCGCCAGGAGCGCGCCAAGCGAGGCAAAATGATGAGCCGGGGCCGCGTGGGAGACCTCTGCCCGGCGGGCGCATTCACGCAGGGTAAAATCGCGCGACCCTTTTTCCTCCAGGAGCTTGCGCCCCGCTGCCACGAGAGCCTCTCGCAGTTCTCCGTGATGATAGCGCTTGGCGCCGTCGGCCTTTACCATGGTGGCCACTGTCTGGTTCAAACTTGGCGAGATCAAGATGCCTTTCGAGAGTTGGCTGGCTTTCACCGCCGCATCGACCGTTTTGCTGATCATTCCCGGGCCGACGGTCCTGCTCGTCGTTTCCTATGCGCTGGGCCAGGGCTGGCGCACCGCCCTGCCGATGGCCGTCGGCGTGGCCTTGGGCGACTTTACCGCCATGACGCTTTCCATGCTGGGGTTGGGCGCCCTGCTCGCCACCTCGGCGACGCTGTTCACGGCGCTGAAGTGGATCGGCGCTGCCTATCTCGTGTGGCTGGGCATCAAGCTGTGGCGGGCCGGCGGCGCGCTCGAGGCGACGCCGCGCACCGACGTGGTTTCCGCCGCCAAGATGCTGGGCCACGCTTGGCTTGTGACGGCGCTCAATCCCAAGAGCATCACCTTCTTCGTGGCCTTCCTGCCCGCCTTCCTCGATCCCAAGGCGGCTTTCCTGAGCCAGATGCTCGTGTTCGAGACGACGTTCCTGTTCCTTGCCTTCGCCAATGCCTTCGGCTACGCGCTGGTCGCTTCCAGGGCCCGCGGCATGGTCGCCAATCCACGCGCCATCGGTGTCGTGAACAAGGTGGGCGGCGGCCTCCTGATCGGTGCCGGCGTGGCGACCGTCAGCCTGAGCGGCGCCCGAAGCTAGCGGTCTTCGGGCCGCCAGCCGATCCGGTCGCGCAGGAAGGCGTAGCCCAAGGCGTAGAATGCCGCTCGCTCCTTGTCGTCCTTGCCGTAACCGTGACCGCCGGCGCCGGGTTCGTGGAAATAGGCCTGTTCGTAGCCTATCGCCTGGAGCTTGGCGGCCATCTTGCGGGCGTGACCGGGATGGACGCGGTCGTCGCGTCGGGTCGTGGCGATCAGGATCGGCGGATAGGGCTGCCCCGGCACGGCCTGGTGATAGGCCGAGTAGGCCTGCAGCCATGCCCATTCCTCCGGCCTGTCTGGATCGCCGTACTCGGCGACCCAGCTCGCGCCCGCCAGCAGCTTGCTGTAGCGGCGCATGTCGATCAGCGGGATGGTGCAGAACAGGGCGCCGAAGCGCTCGGGATAGCGCGTCAGCATGTTGGTGATCAGGATGCCGCCGTTCGACCCGCCTTCGGCAGCGATGCGACCGGGCCGCGTCACGCCGCGGCGGACCAGGTCGGCCGCGACGGCAGCGAAGTCGTCATGGCTCAGCCGCTTGCCGGCGCCACGGCCAGCCTCGTGCCACGGCGTGCCGAACTCCCCGCCGCCCCTGATGTTGGCCGTGACGCTGGTGCCGCCGCGCTCCAGCCAGAGCTTGCCGATCGCCGAGTTGTAGGCAGGCATCACGGGTATCGCAAAGCCGCCATAGCCGGTGAGATGCACCGGGGCATCGCCGGTACCGTGGACCGGTCCGGTCTGCACATAGGGAATGCGCTCGCCATCGACGGAGATCGCCTCATGGCGGGTCACCACCAGCCCTGCGGGCGAAAAGGCAGGCGTCGATTGCTTGAGGATCGTCGGCCCCCCGCCCTTCGCGATCAGCAGCAGCGACGGCGGCGTCAGCGGATCCTGGACGCTGGCCATCAGATCGCCGTTGGCCTCCGCCTCTTCCATGTCAAGCGGTCCGACGGTGACCACGCCGATCGTGGGCAGGCCGGCGAGCTGGCTCTTCGTCCAGACGCCATCGGAGGGCACCACCACCTCGAACACCGGCCGCAGATCGTCGAGGATCGACAGCACCAGCCGGCCGACGCTCCAGAAGAAGCCCTGCAGAGAACGTCGCGGCTGGGGCTCGAACAACACCGCGAAGTCGCGGTTGCCGGCGAGGAACGAATCTAGTCGCAGACCGAGCAGGCTGTCGCCGGGATAGGTCCTGCCGCCTGAGATCCAGGCCGTGCGCAGCTTGATCGCGATCCAGCCCCGGTGCGCATCGACGCTGCTGTCGGTCGGGAGATCGAGCCTGGTCCTGTTTCTGCCGGTCGCATCCGCCAGCCAAACGATGTGGTTGTAGTAGTCGACGTAATCGTGGAACCAGACCGTCCTGGGCTCCTGCGTGAGATCCACGCCCGCGCTGGCTGCCATATTGCCGGACGGCACCTCGAAGACGACGGGTGCTGCCTCCGGATCGGTTCCGCGCTGCCACCGCCGCACGGTGCGCGCATAGCCCGAGGAGGTGACGTCGCCGCCGTGGGCGCTGCCGAGCATCAGCGTGTCGGGATCGAGCCAGGTCATCGACCCCTTGGCTTCCGGGAGGTTGAAGCCGTCGCTCACGAAGACTTTACGGTCGAGATCGAATTCGCGCAGCACATGGGCATCGCTGCCGCCGCGCGAAAGCCGCAGGATCGCTCGATCATGGGTGCCTGGCCGTGTCGAGGAGCCACCCCAGATCCAGTCCTCGCTTTCGGCTGCGGCCAGTGCATCGACGTCGAGAAGGACATCCCAAACAGGATTCTCGCGACGGAAACTATCGAGAGTCGTCCGTCGCCACAGTCCGCGCGGGTTCCTGGCGTCCGTCCAGAAATTATAGAGATGCGGCCCGCGCCGGATGACGTAGGGAATCTTGTCCGGGCGAGCGAAAATCGCCGCGAGCGTGTCGCGATCGGCCGCGACTTCATATGTGCCGAAGGCGGCAAGCGTCCTCGCGTTCTGCGCCTCGACCCAGGCGAGCGCGCGGGCCCCTTCTATCTCCTCCAGCCAGAGATAGGGATCGTCGTCGGGCAACGCGACCGTTGGCCGGCCATCGAAGCTGGTCATGATGTTCCCTTCTCCAGCGCTTCGAGCAATGTCGCGCGCAGCCAGCGATTGGCCGGGTCGTCATGCACGCGGTCGTGCCAGTAGAGATAGAGGTCGAGCGCCGGCACTTTCAGCGGCATCGCCAGCGCCCGGATCGAGGGATTGCCTTTCATCAGCGAAACGTAGCGCTCCGGCATGGTGAGTACGAGGTCGGTTTCGGCGACGACGCGAAAGGCTGCGAGATAGTTGCGGCAGCGCAGCCGGACCTGTCGGCGCAGCCCGCGCTGGCCGAGTTCCATATCCTCGGGACCGGGTCCCTTCCGACGCGACGTCACCATCACATGCTGTTGGGCAATGTAGGTCGCGAGCGTGAAGCCCGGCCGCACCTTGGGATGGGCCTTGCGTGCCACGGTCACGAACCTGTCGGAGCCGACGCGCCGGCGATGGATCCGCTCCGACAGCGGCAAGGGCATGTCGAGCACGGCGTCCAGCGTACCGTCGGTGAGGCCAGCTTCGACCCCGCGCCGCCGGGTCTGCACGGTGCGCAACTCGATCGCGGGCGCGGTGCGTGCGAGGCGGCGCATCACCTTGGGCAGGATCAGCACTTCCAGCGGGTCGCGCATGGCGATGGCGAAGGTAGCTTCCGTCCGCGCCGGATCGAAGGCTTCCCCGCGATCGATCAGGGCGCCCAGCCCCTGCAGCGACCGGCGGAGCGGCCCCATGAGCTGCCGGGTGAAGGCCGTGGGTGCAAGAGTGCGGCCATCGCGGACGAACAGCGGATCGCCCAGCGTCTCGCGCAGCCGGGCGAGCGCGTGGCTGACCGCCGGCTGAGTGAGATTGAGCTTTTCGGCTGCCCGGCTCACGCCGCCCGAGTCATGGATCGCGTCGAGGACGACAAGCAGGTTGAGGTCGATGCGCGATAGATTAGCCATCTGCATATAATTCTATGAAAACCATTCAGTTCTGTCATGGGCCGACGGTGCCTAATTTCGCTCGCGAACCCACCGCGCGAGGCATTCATAGATTTCGTCCATTCCGACAAGGTGAAGGCGCTGCAGGACAAGATCTCGACCTTCATGGAGGCCGAGATCTATCCGAACGAGAAGCGGCGCGAGCAGGAGATCCGGACAGGGGATCGCTGGCAGCCGACCGCTCTGATGGAGGAGCTGAAGGCCAAGGCCCGCGCCCACGGGCTGTGGAACCTGTTCCTGACCCACTTCAAGCACGGCCCCGGCCTCACCAACCTGGAATATGCGCCGTTGTGCGAGATCATGGGACGTTCGGCGATCGCGCCGGAAGCCTTCAACTGCTCCGCCCCCGACACCGGCAACATGGAGACGCTCGATCTCTACGGCAGCGCGGAGCAGAAGCGGCAGTGGCTGGAGCCGCTGCTCGCCGGAACCATCCGCTCCTGCTTCGCCATGACCGAGCCCGCGGTCGCCTCGTCGGATGCCACTAACATCGAGAGCACGATCCTGCGCGACGGCGATCATCTTGTCGTCAACGGCCGCAAGTGGTGGACGACGGGCGCCCCCGATCCGCGCTGCCGGATCGCGATCTTCATGGGCAAGACCGACGCCGGCAATGCCGACCGGCATCGCCAGCAGTCGATGGTGCTGGTGCCGATGGACGCGCCCGGGGTGAAGGTGCTGCGGCCGTTGACGGTCTTCGGCTACGACGACGCCCCGCTCGGCCATGCCGAGGTGCTGTTCGACAATGTCCGCGTGCCCCGCTCCAGCATCCTGCTGGGCGAAGGTCGCGGCTTCGAGATCGCCCAGGGCCGCCTCGGTCCCGGCCGAATCCATCACTGCATGCGGGCGATCGGGCTGGCGGAGCGCGCGCTGGAGGATATGTGCAGGCGCGTGAAGTCGCGCGTGGCCTTCGGCCGCCCGCTCGCCGAGCAGGGCGTGACGCTCGAACGCATCGCCGAGGCGCGAATCGCCATCGAGCAGTCCCGCCTCCTCGTGCTGAAGGCGGCTGACATGATGGACAGGGCGGGCAACAAGGTGGCGCGGGCCGAGATCGCCATGATCAAGGTCGCGGTGCCCAACATGCTGGCCAAGGTCGTCGACGTTTCGATCCAGGCCCATGGCGGCGCCGGCCTGTCCGACGACTTCGGACTGGCCAAGGCCTATGCCACGGCCCGCGCGCTTCGCCTCGTCGATGGGCCGGACGAGGTCCACCGCAACCAGATCGGCAGGCTGGAGCTCACGAGATACAACTAGCGGCGGAACTCGAGCTCCTCGCCTCCCGAAGGGTCGGCGCAGCGCAATGCCTTGTCGTCGATGCGACGGCAATTGAAGACCGTCTTGGGCCAATGGGTGCTGTCCGGGCAGGTCGCGGGCTTCGTCGTCATGCGCAGCGTCCCGTCACCCGCGAAGGCGGCCGTGATCGGCGCCTCGCAACTCGTCGGTCCGGGCGGCGGGCAGTCTTCGCCGCGCACTTCGGCCTTTCCCGACCCGGTCGGATCCAGGCACAGGCGGACGGCCTTGATCACAAGGCAGATATCGGGGTTCTTCTCCCGCACGCCGATGGGGCGTTTGATTTCCTTGCCGAGCTGCCAGCAGCCATTGAGGACGCTGATGTCCTTGTTGGCCCACTTGTCCTGGGGGAAATCCTGCCCCGGAGCTGACGGCGGGCTGGTCGGTGGCCTCTGCGGCTCACGCCCGGCAACCTCGGGGCCGCGGATCCCCGGTGGTCCCTGAACGCCCGGTCCCTGCCCCTGCGGCCTCGGGCGGGCAGCGACCTCGGGCGGGCGTGCCGGAGGCATGGACTGGGCGATGCAGCTCGCGCGCTGCTGCAGCAGGCGCACCTGCAGCTGAAGGGCTTGCTCGCGCAGCTGGCGCGTGCGGTCGGCGTCGGTGGGAGCTGCCGCCTTGCGCTCCAGGCAATAGGCTAAGCCCAGCCGATGCCAGGAGCCGTAGCCCGGCAGCACCAGCCCGCAGGCGCGCAGCAACACGAACAGCGAAGCGGCAATCAACAGGACGAAGGCCAGCCAAAGGACGGCCGACACAATCAACGGGGGCATGCTTCTCGCCACAGCTCGATCCGGTTGCGGCGAGATGACGATCAGGGGCCGAAGAGTCTGGAGCGCGTCACGTTCCAGGCAAGCTTGTCCGACTCGGGCCGGGAGCCAAGGACGCTTTGCCCCGCAAGCTGGATCTGGCCGTCCCGATCCTCTTCCTTTTCGAGCGGCTTGGTGAAGCCGACGTCGACGCCGCCACAGTACATCCTCGAGAACTTGGTCCCGTTGGCGGAGGTCGCGAGCTCGACGCGGCTGATGCCCGGCAGCGTCGCCGGCATCTGGACGCGGGGAACCTGATAGCGTTCGACCAGGAATTCGGGATCGAGACCGGCCTGCGCGAAGGCATCCAGGTCGCGCATCACGCGGACGAGCGCGAACCAGCGGAAGATGTTGCGCATCTCCTGCCACAGCGGCTCGGCCCGGTAGGTGTCCTCCATCCTGTCGGTCCAGGCGCAGGTGAAGGCGCGGGCATAGGGGTTGACCTTGCCGGTGGCGATGTGCCGGCCGCCGGAATAGGTCTCGTCTTCGTCCTTGAGCACCACCTGGGTGAGGCCGAAGCGGATCATGTTCCTGCTTTCACGCGCCTCGCCGTGGGTGAAGCGGCCGGGCGTGAACCAGTAGCGCGTGACGCCCGTCGGGAGATCGTCCTTGGCGCCTGCAGCGACCTTCCGCCGCCACTCGCCCATGATCGCCTCGGTGTCGCCGAGGAACCGCGACGGGATGGTCAGGGGCTCGAGGCCGGCGCCGACCTTCTTCATCCTGTAGTCGGCATCGACCAGGATCTTTGCGATGCGGGTGTGGCGCTGGAAGCCGTCGACCCGCACGGTCTGCGGCGCCGCACACACGTCGGCATACTGTTTCTGGCCCTGCGGCGTGAAGGTGTTGATCTTGTGCAGGCGCTGGAAGACCTCGGGATCGGGATCGAGCGAGATCGCGGGGCTCTTCGTATAGTCGGCGACGTTCTGGGTATCGACGCCGGTGCGGAACTTCGATCGCAGCGCGACGACGAAATCCTCGACCTGCAGCTCGGGCTGGCCGGGCTCGCCGACGCCGTAGATCGCGACGTCCTTGTTGTCCTCGTCGATGACGTAGCCGTCGAGCCGGGTGAAGCCCTCCAGGCGCACCGGCCTGCCGGCGGCCAGCGACTCCGAGAGCTGACGTAGCGACACGGCCTTTTCCGGCCGTCCCGTGGTGCGGCTCGGGTCGGCGCCGCAGGCCGCCTGCGCGGTCGCGGCGCGGCCGAGGAGTGCTGCCGATCCCACCATGACGCTGCCCTTCAGAAGGGCGCGGCGGGAGAGTCCCGAACTTTCAATCATGCGATCCTCCCTGCCGGTCATGTGCCGGGCTTGCGCAAAAGCTTAAGGACGTCGTTGCGATCGAGGTCCTCGGTCTTGCCCTGCGACTTGACGTCGAGGCGCACCCCGCCTGCCTTCTGCCCCGTGGCGGGACCTCCCGTCGGCTGCCCCCCGGAAGGTGGGCTGCCGCTGGTTGGCGGGGGCGTTGGGTTCTGCTTCTGCTCAAGCACCTCGCGCACCGTCTTGGCCGCCGGGGTTTCGGTCGGCTGGGGTACCGGTGGGGGCTTCGCGGGCGTGGGCGTGGGTGCATTCTGTGCAGGATTAACGGTGCCGGAGACGGTCGACTTGCTCGCGGGAGGTCCGACAGGCTGGGGAGCCGGTGGGGACTTCCCGGGCGTGGGACTGGACGTGGGTGCGTTCTGTCCAGGGTTCACGGTGCCGGAGATGGTCGACTTGTTCGGCGGAGGTCCGACAGGCTGGGGAGGCTGTGCCGATGCTCGCGGCATCGCTTCCGGATTGGCAGACTCCAAGTTTTTGAGATCCCGCTGCAACTGGTCGATCTGGGCCTGAATCTTGTCGATATCGGGCTGCATCTTCCGCGCGGCAACATGGTTGCCCTTGTCGACCTCTTTATCTTGCAGATTTTTCCCGTGGGCTAGGAGCCGTTTCTTAGCGTCGATGCTCTTTTTCAGGGAATCCCGCTGATTGCAGGCGGCATCCTGCTGATTGCAGGCGGAAGCCGGCGGCGACCATAGCGAAAGCGGAGCGCACGACAGCGTGAGGACGCCAATTGCTCGAACCCAAAGTCCCATCATCGCGTGTTCCCAGCCTTTTGAGAAACTCTGGAGTGACTTCATCCCGGCTTTCAATGTGAAAGCAAACTACATATGCCCGGGCCGAATGCCATTTACGTAGATGCGACGCTGAACGGGTGGGATCTTTGGGCTACTTGGGTCGGTACGCCATGCTCACCGAGAAGCTGCCACCCGTGTTGGATGGCATTCGGCCACATCGACGGCGCGAGGTAGCGGACCAGCTTACTTCGCCGGCTCGCTGACGAACGCCACCTTGCTCAAACCAGCCTTGGAAGCGTCGGCCAGCGTCTCGGCGACGTAGCGGTAGGCCACGTTCTGGTCGGCGCGCAGATAGACTTCCGGCTGCGGCCGCTTCTGGCCGGCCTCGATGAAGCGCTTCACCGCATCCTCGCGGCTCAGCCGCTCGCCGCCCCAGAACAGCGCACCCGAGGCGTCGATGGCGAACTCGACCTTCTCGGGTTTCTGGATATCCGCGTTCGCGGTGGCCTTGGGCAGGTCGAGCTTGACCGTGTTGGTGAGAAGCGGCGCGGTGACGATGAAGATCACCAGCAGCACCAGCACGACGTCGATCAACGGCACCATGTTGATCTCGGCCATCGGCTGGCCCGAGGACTTGCGATCGAAGCTTGCGAAAGCCATGGGGGATCTCCTGCTCTACTGGACCGCGGTGAGGGTGACGTTGCCGGGCTTGGGGGGCCGTGTCGGCGTGGAGGCTTGCAGGGCCTGGCCCATCGACAGGAAGGTCAGCAGCTCGAAGGCGAAGGCGTCGAGCTTGGCCGAGAGCACCCGATTGGCGCGCGTCAGCCAGTTGTAGCCCATCACCGCCGGCAGGGCGACGGCAAGGCCGATGCCGGTCATGATCAGCGCCTCGCCAACGGGTCCCGCCACCTTGTCGAGCATGCCCGAGCCGCTCATGCCGATGGCGACCAGCGCGTGATAGACGCCCCACACCGTGCCGAACAGGCCGACGAACGGCGCCGTGGCACCGATCGTCGCCAGCATGGTGAGGCCGTTCTCGAGCGAGGTGGTCTCCTCGTCGAGCACCTTCTTGATGGTGCGGGTCAGGAACTCCTGCGAGCTGCCGGCCTCCTCCAGCTTGGCCGAGCCATAGCGCGCGTGATGGGCCTGGGCATGCAGCGAATGCGCGGTGAGATGGCCGAACGGCTCGTGCACGCCATGGATGCTGAGCTCGTTCTGCACCGCTTCGAGCGAGGTGGCGCTCCAGAAGAAGTCGAGGAACTTCTGGCTGCGCCGGGAGCGGATCACCTGGCTGATGCCCTTCATGACGATCAGGTACCAGGAGATCGCCGACATCAGCACCAGCACGCCGAGCAGGACCTTCGCCACCAAGTCGGCGTTCGCCAGGAAATGGCCGAAACCCAGGGAGGAAGAGTCACCCATGCATCACCTCTACGCTTACTGCTACTGCAACACGAAATTGATCGGAACCAGCACCCACACGGTCTGCGCGACTCCGCCTTCCGCGTAAGGCCGGAAGCGCGCGGCACGCACTGCGCTCAACCCCGCTTCGTCGAGCGCTTCGTGGCCGGATGATCGCTGCACCGAAACCTGGGCGGGCCGGCCGGTGACATCGATCAGGACCCGCAGCACGACCGTGCCCTTTTGCCCCGACCGGCGTGCGCGCACCGGATAGATCGGGTTGGGCGGATCGAGATAGGCGACCTGCGATGCCGACACCGTCTTGGGAGCGGCAGGCTGCGCTGGCGGTGCCGTCTGCGGGGCGTTCTCGACCGGGGCAGCCTGTGGTGTCGGGCGCGGCTTGGGCGGCGGCGGCTTGGGTTTTGGCGGCGGCGGCGGTGGCTCCTGGACGGGAAAGACCGGCGGCGGCAGGTCGGGCAGCGGCGGCTGGATCATCGATTCGAGCTGCGGCTCGGGTTCCGGTGGCGGCGTATCTTCCGGGGGCGGGGTCTCCAATTGCGGCTCGGGCGGCTGCTCGGCCGGCACCATGCGGATTTCGACCGAGGCGATGTCGCCCACCACCAGCTTGACGGGATCGATCTGGGTCAGCGCCCAGCCGCCCCCTACGTGGAAGAAGATCACCAGCGCCAGCAGGCCGCGTCGCATGGCAGGCGACAGCGGCGGGCGATAGGCCTGGGTGGCCGTCTCGCGCAGGGTTCCGACGAACTGGGACGGCGACGCGGTCATCGCGGGATACTTAGGACTGCAACGGCCACAACGCCAGACCGATCGTGGTCGCAACCGAGACGCCGAAGATCGCCATGCCGAGCCGCCGCCGGCGGTTGGTTTCCCACCACAGGATGGCGCCGCTGATCGACAGGAAGATCAGGCTGCCGGCCAGCGTGTCGATCAGCAGGATCCACGGGATCGGCATGCCCGTGCCCTTGTGCAGGTTGGTGAGGGTGGCGACGAAGCCGTTCTCCGTCGTCCGCACGCTCAGCGACTTGTTGCCGGCCCAGTATTCGACCTGGAAGAGCTTGTTCGGTCCGCCGAAGACGAAGAACCAGCGCTCGGGCTGGGTCAGATTGCGCTGCCCGTCGGCCCAGGGCACGGGCCTGGCGCGCTCGACACGCATGGTGTTGGGCGGGCCCTTGGCCTTCAACGCCTGCTGGAGCCAGATTGCCATCGCATCGGCGCTCGCCGGGGCCGGATCGGGCAAGGCCAGCCGCTGGGTGCTTTGATGCTGGTCTGGCAGCTCGAGCTTGAGGACAGCACGATGGTTCAGCCAGACGCCGCTGACGCCCGTCATCAGGCCGAGCAGCGCACCCCACAGGCCGAACCAGCCGTGCGTGCGGCGGACCCATTGCACGAAAGTGAGCCGGCGGTTCACGCGCATGCTCCCCAGCCCCGGCACCGCGGCGTCGGCCATCAGGTGTCGCTCCATTCGCGCACGAGGTTGTGGTAGCAGCCGATCAGCGAACGTCGCGCGATCTCGTCGGCATTGGTCTGGTTGAGGCGCTGGATGGCGCCATCCATCTCGTACAGCAACGTACGCTGCGAATCGCTGCGGATCAGGCTCTGCACCCAGAAGAAGCAGGAGGTGCGCACGCCGCGCGTGATCGGCGCGACCTGATGCAGGCTGCTGGCGGGATAGATCACCATGTCGCCCGCCGGCAGCTTCACGCTGTGGCGCCCATAAGTGTCCTCGATCTCCAGCTCGCCGCCGTCGTAGTCGGCCGGATTGGTGAGGAACAGCGTCGCCGACACGTCGGTCCTGATCTTGCGGCCGTCGTGCGGATGGATGCGCAGGCTGCCGTCGACATGGTCGCCGAATTTCATGCCGACGCCATAGCGGTTGAACATCGGCGGGTAGATGCTGTTGGGCAGCACGGCGCTGATGAACAGCGTGTTGCGTTCGAGCGCCGGTACGACGATGCGCTGGCAGGCGAGCGCCACCTCAGAGCGCTCGTCGACCTGCTGGTTGAACTTGACCGGAGCACCCTGGTAGCCTGCGGTCACGCGCCCATCGACCCACGCCTCGTTGGCGCGGTCGAGACGCTCGCGCAGGCTCACGAGCTGCGCGGCGTCGAGGACATTGGGCACGCAGACCAACAAGACCCTGCTCCCCCGTCACATACGATGGACGTAGGTGAGCATCGCGGTGAAGCCCGAACCCGGCACGGCGCGACCGCCGTCCGACGCGATGATCTGCTCGTAGTACAGGGAGTCGGTCAGGTTGTAGAGGTTCAGGCGGATGTCGTACTTCTCCTGCTTGTAGGCTGCCGTGGCATCGAAGCGGACATAGGACGGCACGGTCGTCGTGTCGGTGTTGTTGGCGTAGCGCTGGCCGACATAGGTGGCGCCGCCGCCGATCTCGTAGGTCTTGTTGATGGTGTAGGTGGTCCACAGCGTGGCCGAGTCGCGCGGCGTGTTCTGCGGCACCATGCCCGCGGTGCCGGCGGCGATGCCGTCGATGATCTGGGCGGAGAGGAAGGTGTAGCCGCTGAACACCTGCCACTCGTCGGTGATGCGGCCGCTGGCGCCGGCGCGGAAGCCCTGGACACGAATTGTGCCCGTGCTGCTGTAGCTGCCGTCCGTGGCCTGCGAGCGCGCATTGTACTTGGTGATCTGGAAGGCCGCGGCAGTGAGCGACAGGCTGTTCTTGAACACGTCCCACTTGCCGCCGATCTCGAACGCCTCGTTGTTTTCCGGCGCCAACGGCGCCACCGCGCCGGTCGTGGCGACGAGCTGCTCGAGCGAAGGATTGAAGGAGGTGCTCCAGGATCCGTAATACGATTGCGTGTTCGTCGGCTGATACATCACACCGGCGCGCCAGCTCGGGAAGGACACCGTCTGGGTGCTCGAGGGAGTAGCCGTGTTGCCGGTGGTCGTGTTCAGCGAGTTGCCGATTTGCGCGTAGTAGACGTCGAAGCGGACGCCGCCCACCAGCTTCACCTCCGGGATGATCTGGATGGTGTCGTTGATGTAGGGCGCCAACGACCATGCCTCGCCGTTGGCGAAGTTGCCGTAACGGCTTGCCACGCTCGGCGAGGAGCCGCCCGAGCTGCCGGCCGGGGCGCAATCGACATAGCCCGTCGTCGCGGTGGCCGTCTGCATGTTCACGCCGTTGCAGGCGCCGTTACGGAAGGTCGCCTGGTTCGTGTAGGCGTCGTAGCCGAGCTCGACACCCGTCAGAAGCGTATGGCCGATCGGGCCGGTGTCGAACTTGGTGGTCAGCTCGGTCTGGTTGGTGACGGTGTAGTCGTTGATCGTGCGGTCGCGGCTCTGGTGGCGCACATAGAGCTGGCTGAGCGGCGTGGTGCCGATCGGCGTCGCCGTGAAGCCGCCCGGCCCGACCGTGCCCACGGCATTGGCCGAGGTCTCGCGCACCACCGTCCTCACCCAGACGAACTGCGTCTGGTTGCGCAGCTTCACGTCCTTGTTGAACGTATGGTCGACCACCGCATTCAGCATGATCTGATCGGAGTCGGTGTAGTCGTCGGTGAAATTGTACGCCGTGTTGCGCGGCACGCTCAGCGGATAGCCGTTGTACGGCGGGATGCCGTAGTCGGTCTGGTCGTGGTTGTGCTGCAGCAGCGCCGACAGGGTGATCTCGGTCGGGGTGCCGATGCCGAACTTGATCGACGGTGCGATGCCGAAGTCGAGCACGTCGTTATGGTCGCGCGTCGAGGTCTTGCCGCGCTGGAACATCATGGCGACGCGGGCGGCGGTTTCAGGGTCGATGACATGGTTCACGTCGGCGGTGCCGCGCGTGAGCCCGTTCGAGGTCACCGATGCGCTGAGCTCGGTGGCTTCCTTGGTCGTGGGCTTCTTCAATGCCTGGTTGATGACACCGCCGGTCGAGCCGCGGCCGAACAGCATCGACGAGGGACCCATGAGGACCTCGATCTGCTCGAAGGCGAAAGTGTCGCGATAATACTGGGCGCGATCGCGCATGCCGTCGAGATAGAGATCGGTGCGCGCCGAGAAGCCGTTGAGATTGATGGCGTTGCCGATCGTGCCGCCCTCGGCGGCACCGATGGTCAGGCCGGGAACGTTGCGCACCGCGCTCTGGAACGAGGTCGCACCCTGCGACTGCATCAGCGCCTTGTTGATCACCGTGACGCTCTGCGGGATGTCGCGAACGTCGCCGCCCAGCCGGTTGATCGACGTGACCGGCGCCTGGAAATCCTCGCTCGGTCGGGTTCCGGTGACTGTCACCGGCGCCATCGTGGCCGGCGCACCGCTCGGCTCCGCGGGCTTGTTCTGGGCAGGCGGCGTGGTGGGAGGGGCCTGCCCGAGGGACGGATCCTGCGCAGGAGCTTGCTGAGCCATGGCGGCCGCCGGAGCGACCAGGATACCGACCAGTGCAGTCTTAACGCGAGTGCGACGCTTCACGATACCTACCCCTTGAGTGCAACACCGGCTCCCTCCGGCAATTGCGACTTAGTAGCATCGTCAGTGTAAGAGTGCGAATCACTCGCATTCACTTTTTATTGAGGCAGCTTTGCGTTTATGCCGGGGCGGAAACAAGATCGCGCGCCGCCACTTTCCCCCGACAGCTCTGCCTTTTTATCAGCGACTCGCGCGACGAACGGCGGAAAACAGGCAGCCGGCACCGATCATCATCAGCGCTATGCCGGCTACGGAGCCGAACCGGCCTTGCCAGCCGGGCTCCGGCAGATCCTCGACGATGGTGGGCCTTACCTGCGGATCGTCCTCGAGGTAGCGGATCTCCGTCTGATGGATCGCGAGCGCGCCATTGAGCGTGACCTTGCGCCAGAAGGCTTGGCCGACCGGCATGGGGCCGTAGTGCCGGATCGCCCCCTGCCCGTCCTTCCAGGCGAGCCTGACCGTATGGTGAGCCGAGGCCGCGCTCGCTTCGAGGATGTCGGCCCGTACGGCCGTGCCACGGCTGGCCATGGCGTCGACGGCACGGGCCTCGGACCTGGCCTGAAAAGCCAGGAATGCCCCACCCGCCAGGGCAATGACGCCGACGATGGTGCGTCGCGGCGGCAGGCCGGGACTGCTGCTGCCCGGCGTGCCTGCTCCTGCCGTGCCGTGCCTGCGTTTCCACAAGGTCATCACCACGAAGGCGACCCAGGCAATGAGGGCCAGGTAGCCGGTGACCGTGATCCAGGTGTGCAGCGAGGCCAGGCGCGCCGTCGAATCGGGGCGGATGGCCGGCACCGCCAGATCGTCGTCCAGGACCTTCACCGGCAGGCTCAGCAGCCGGACCTGATCGCCGACCACGATGGTTCGGGCGAAGGCCTCGGTGATGGGGACCTTCTTGCGCTCGCGCGGCTTGCCGTCCTTGCCTTCCCATTTGAGATCGACCGACAGGTCCTGCTCGACGAAGCGTGGACGCCAGCCATCGAGGGCGAAGGGCAGCGTGCGCTGGTATTGCGCCCCGGTGATCTCGGCGATGGCGACATGGCCCTCGTCGAGGGCGCGCTGCAGCTGCCGGCGATTGTCCCAGCAGCCGAGCAGAATCGCCGTGGCGAGGCAGGCAACCAGCAGGATCAGCCGAGCGCCACGCATTGGGGTCAGGCGATCTCGAACTTGAACGCCACGGACAGGCGGGGCTCGAAGCAGGTGCGTGACGGCACGCCGCCGCGATGCACGATGCCGCCGGCGAAGATCAGGACGCGGCCGGGCTTGGGAGCCACGGCATGGAACGGCTCGCCCGCCCTGTCATAGAAGATCGTCTCGCCCTGCCAGTCGTCGCGCCATTCCGGGTTGGCGAAGTAAAGCGCGGTCACGCCGGGATCGTAGTCGGTATGGGCGTTCTGCAGGTCGCCGTAGAGGTGGTTGTTGCAATGGACGCGCTTCAACACGGCGCCGCGATCGGGAAACAGCTCCAGCGTCTTGCCGACGATGTCGGAGTGCCAGCTGCGCAGCAGAGGATTGGCGGAGAAATAATCGAGCGGGAACTCGCACTTCCAATGGCGCACATGCGACGTCGCCTCGGTGTCGTAATCGGACAGGCTGTAGGGCTGGCGCTTCAGCGTCTGGTAGAGCATGCCCACGAAGTCGGGCTTGAACATGCCGTCGACCACGAACAGGCGCTGTCCATCCAGTTCGCGCGTGCCGACCCGAACCTCGCCGCCTGCACCCAACGCCCCGTCTCCTCTGCGATGAATGGCGCGCCCGGCTGGATTCGAACCAGCGACCTACCGCTTAGAAGGCGGGTGCTCTATCCCCTGAGCTACGGGCGCCCGTTTCCGAGACGGCCCTGGGGCCGTCAATGCGTCCAGCGGCCTACTCTGGTGTAGGCGAAATTGTCGGCATAGGCCTTCGGCTTGATCTCGCGGACCTTGGGCAACTCGACGGTATATTGCCAGCCGTGCTTCTCGGCATGGGCCTTGGCCTCGTCGAGGGTCAGGAACCACATCTGGACCTGCTCCATGGTGTTGCGCGAGCCGGTCCAGCCCATCAGGGGATCGATCTCCTTGGGCGCGGGCTCGCTTTCCAGCAGCCACTCCACGGTCTTGCCCCGTCCGGACTGCATGGCCGTCTTGGCCGGCTTCAGGATGCGGACCTTCATCTGCTCTATCCTTCGACTCTACGTTCAACGACGGGGCTGGTCGGGGCGGCCGGATTCGAACCGACGACCTTCTGCGCCCAAGGCAGACGCGCTA
Source organism: Rhodospirillales bacterium (assembly GCA_947469635.1). Taxonomy (GTDB): domain Bacteria; phylum Pseudomonadota; class Alphaproteobacteria; order Reyranellales; family Reyranellaceae; genus Reyranella. Next base: position 26,814 of record CANIRG010000004.1, read on the forward strand.
CCAGACTGCGCTACGCCCCGTGCCGCAAGCGCTCAATGCGCGCGATTACTACCAGCGACGGGCGCGGCTCGAAAGCGCAATTTCCGGGTGCTATGGTGGCCCATGTTCGATCAAACGCCCGAAGAGGGCCGCCCCGGCCGCGCGCCCGCGGTAAATGTCCTTGGCAGCGCCCTCCAGCCCTGCTCCACCCAGCCCCTCACCGGCTTCTTCCGCGACGGCTGCTGCAACACCGGCCGCGAGGACGTGGGCCTGCACACGGTTTGCACCGTCATGACGGCTGAGTTCCTGGCCTTCTCCAAGGCCTGCGGCAACGACCTCTCGACGCCGATGCCCCAGTACGGCTTTGCCGGCCTCAAGCCCGGCGACCGCTGGTGCCTGTGCGCCGCCCGCTGGAAGGAGGCGCTCGACGCCGGCCGCGCCCCCCAGGTCGTGCTCGAAGCAACGCACGCCGTCACGCTCCAGGTGGTCACGCTCGACCAGCTGAAGAAATACGCCTTCAAGGCCCACTGACATGAAGAGCTGGCCGAAGATCGATGGCGCCCTCTCCGACTACGTCGACGCCAATTGGCTGCGCGAATCGGACCTCCAGCGCCGCTTGCGCGAGGAGACCGCCAAGCTGCCGATGGCCGGGATGCAGATCTCCGCCCATCAGGGCCAGCAGATGGCCCTGCTCGCCCGCGCGGTGAATGCGCGCGTCGCCGTCGAGGTCGGCACCTTCACCGGCTATTCGGCGCTCGCGGTCGCGCAGGCGCTGCCCGCGGACGGCAAGCTCTATTGCTGCGACGTGAGCGAGGAATGGACCTCGATCGGGCGGCGCTACTGGCGCGAGGCCGGTGTCGAGGACCGCATCGAGCTCACCATAGCGCCGGCCATCGGCACGCTCGACGGCCTGTTGAAGAAGGGCCTCGCCGGCAAGGTCGACATGGCCTTCATCGACGCCAACAAGAACGACTACGACGCCTACTATGAACGCTGCCTGCAGTTGGTGCGCAAAGGCGGGCTGATCCTGGTCGACAATGTCCTGTGGGGCGGCTCGGTCGCCGATCCAAAGGACGACAGCGTCGATACGAAGGCGATCCGTGCCCTCAACGCCAAGTTGAAGGCGGACAAGCGCATCGACCTTGCGCTACTCTCGGTCGGTGACGGCATGAGCTGCGCACTGAAGCTGTAGGAGATGCGGCGATGATTCTTTCGAGATTGATGTCGGGGGTCGTTGCGGCCTTCTTGTTCGCGCTGGCTTCGATTGCCGTGATGCAGCCGGCGCAGTCGCAGGACGTCGCGAGCGCCTGGACCGGTTACTACCACTACAACGACGGCCGGCAACCCGTTCCGTTCCGCATGACGCTCCGGTTCAACGGCAATAATTTCCGCGGCCGCGTCAGCGAGCCCGCGACCTTCGGCACCGGTGCCTCGATGCTCTCGGCCGATGTCGTCGGCACGATCACCGACGGCAAGGTGGTGTTCACCAAGACCTACGACGGCACCGGCGGCCAGACCCATCCGGTGCAGTATTACGGCACGCTGAGCCCCGACGGCACGAAGATCTCCGGCGGCTGGCTGATCGAGACGATGAGCGGGACCTTCATCGCGACCGTGGCGCGGTAGAAGGAGATCCCTCGCCGCGCGAGGGATCTCTCCCTTACTCCGCCTTGCGCTGGTTGTGGCGCTCGATGGTCTTGAGCATCTCGACCGGCGCGAAATCGTCGGTCAGCACCTTGGCGTTCTCGACCTTCACGTTGACGGTGCGCGGCGCCAGCAGCTCCGAGAGATTGTAGCGGAACTTGTATTTGGCCTGCAGCTTGGCCGCCCGGGCCTTAAGCTCGGCAGTGTCGAGGGCTGGGCCGTCGTAGGCCACCAGCACCACGTTGCCTTGGGCCTCATAGGCATCGACGTTGTTGAAGACCGACTTCAGCGTCGCGAAAGTGCTGAGGAACAGCAGCGTCGTCGGCTCGACGTTCTGCGCCACCACCCCGCCCGGCCGCAGCTTCGCCTTGGCCTGGCGGTAGAATTCGGCGGTGGTGAGATGGAACGGCACGAACGGTCCGCGATAGGCGTCGACCAGGACCATGTCGTACTGTTCCTTGGTCTGGGCCAGGAAGACCCGTCCGTCGCGGTCGTAGATGCGAAGCCGGTCGGTCTCGCGCACGTTGAAGTAGGTCTTGGCGAGGCGGGTCACCGAGGGATCGAGCTCGGCCACGTCGGCCTTCACGTCGGTCATCGCGTCGACGAGATAGGAGATGGTGCGGCCGCCACCCAGGCCCACCATGGCGATGCGCGTGATGTCGTTGGGGATATAGGCCGCCGCGACGCTCATATAGCGCGTATAGACCACCGGCAGCGCGCCGAGATCGTCGAGGTCGAGCATCGATTCTACATAGCGGTTCCGGCGGTAACCGAACGCCATGTAGAGCATGTTGGCGTTACGCTCGACGAAGATGGTGTTGTATTCGGAGTCCATACGCTCGACGAGCCCCTCCTTGAGGAGGCGGAACGGCGGGTTCTGCTGCGCTTCGGCCTCGCGCGGCGTCGCGGTGAGCGCGATGGCAGCCAGCACGAGCAGGCCGATCGGCACCAGCGTCGGCGCCTTCGCCTGTCGTCCGATCGCGAAGCCGAGCAGCGGCAGCAGCGCGCCGGTCAGCAGCGTGAGCCCGCTCAGCCCGTAATAGATCGAATGCGTGCCGATGGTCGGGATCAGGTAGAAGCTGGTGAGCAGCGTGCCGAAGATGCTGCCCAGTGTCGCCATCGCCGAGATGTGGCCCGACACGGTCCCCGACTTCTCGCTGGTCGACATCACGAGCTGCAGGCCTGCTGGCGACACGGCGGCCAGCACCAGGGCCGGTGCGAAGGCGAAGCACAGGCAGGCGAGCAGCGCCGCCAGCCGCATGTCCTCGACATGGTCGAGGATGGTGTTGATGACCTCGTCGCTGGCCAGCGGCACCAGGGCCACGAGACCGGCCGCGGCCACGAACAGGCCGGCGACATAGAAGAGATTGCGGAAGCGGTCGGCCAGGCGGCCGCCGATCAGATAGCCCGCCGTCATGCCGATCAGGAACACCGCGATCAACGCTCCCCAGGTGTAGATCGTGCCGCCGAGATAGGGCGTGAGCGACCGCCCGATCAGCATCTCGAGCGACATGGTGACGGCGCCGGACAGGAAGACGGTGGCGTAGACCACCCAGTTGAAGGCCTTGCTCCTGGCGTTTTCCACAAAGATCCTCCAACGCGATTACGGGTCAGATATAGGGCCGAGCGAGGGCCTACTCCAGAGGCCGGCGGATTTCGTACACCTTGCCGGGCAGCTTGCCCTCGGAGTTGGAATCGGCGGCGCCGACGTAGAGCACCTGCTCGCTGGCGCCGAAGGTCGCGGCATTGACGTACAGCGAGCCGAGCTTGAGTTCCTTGCGCAGCTTCAGGGTGCGATCGAAGATCAGCACGCGCCCGCCGCCATATTCGCAGACATAGAGATTGCTGTCCTTGTCGAACAGCAGGCCGTCCGGCCCCAGGAACCACGGCGCGGAGCGGCCGGGCGCGTCCATCACGGGATTGAGGTCGAGGAAGGGCTGCGCCGGGCCGAGATGGCCGGCCGAGGTGACGGGATAGGCCAGCAGCTTGCGCTCGAGATGGGCGCCGACGATCAGCTTGTCCTGCGCGCGCGTCAGGACGAGCCCGTTGGCGTAGGCGATGCCGCTCGCCACCTTGCGGACCTCGCCGCCCGGCGTGATGTAGAAGACCCGCCCGCCCGGCGGGGCGTTGGGACCAAAGATGCCCGAAGAGGTGAAGTAGACGCCGCCGATGCTGTCGCTCACCGATTCGTTGGGATTGCCGACCGGCTCACCTGTCATGTCCCGGGTGATCGTGCGGACCGGGAAGCCCAGGGCGGAGATCTCCTGGATGCGGTTGCCCATGTGGCAGAAGATGTAGAAGCCGCCGGCCATCGAGCGCGCGATGGTGGTCGGGCCGCACTCGGGCCCCTGCCAGAACACCGCGTTGGTCTTGCCGTCCCAGACCATGATCCGGTCCATGCTCATCTCGGCATAGTAGAGCTTGCCGGCGTGCCACAGCGGACCTTCGGGATAGAACGAGCTCTCGTTCACGAAGCCCTGCTCCTCGGCCGATACGGGCGGAGCGGCGAGCGACGTCACGAGCGACAACAGGACGGCCCAAGCGGACGTCCACCAGCTTACATACGCGACCATGAGCGTACATAGACCCGATGATGCCGGAACGAAAGGCTCAAGCCGTCCTGATGTCGACGACCTGCAGCCCCTTCTGGCCCTCGGCGATGCGCACCATGACCTTCTGGCCGGGCGCCAGCGATTCCATGCCGTGCCGGCGCAGCACTGCTGCATGGACGAAGATGTCGCCATCGGCTGATTCGCGCGTCACGAAGCCGTAGCCGCGTTCGTTGTTGTACCACTTCACCAGCGCCGTGGCGTATTCGCCCACCGCCGCGCCGTCGGGAATCGGCGGTGGCTTGGCCATGATCGCTACCACCGTCGATGAATCGACGTCGAGCACCTTCATGACCTGCCAGCCCTTGGGGCCGCGCATGCCGGCGCAAAGCACGGTCGCCCCGGGCTTGAGATCCTCATGCCCGGATTGCCGCAGTGTCGTCACGTGCAGGAACGCGTCGCTACCGTCACTGTCCAGGGCCAAGAACCCATACCCTTTGACAGCGTTGAACCACTTTACTTTACCACGCAGCTCAACCGACCCGGTGTCCCCGCCGGTCTCTCCCTGATGGGTCGTCATTGATCAACGATCCCGTGTTGTTAAGCGGAAATCCTAACAGCCTCAGTCGCGCGCGCAACTGTCCTTGTGATCGATACCGCCGTCACGCTAGACGACAGACCCAATGCAACGGGAGGTTTCGTCGAATGTTCAGAAGCGATCTGTTCAAGGGAAAGCGCTTCCTCGTCACCGGCGGCGGTACGGGACTTGGCCGCATGATGATGGAAAAATTCGTCGAGCTGGGTGCGGACTGCGTGATCTGCGGACGCCGCGGCAGCGTGCTCGAAGAAACAGCCAAGGATGTCATGGCCAAGCATCCCGAGCGACGGGTCGATTTCCACGCGGTCGATATCCGCGTCGCCACCGCCGTCGAGGAGATGATCGAGCGCATCTGGGAGACGGGGCCGCTCGATGGATTGGTCAACAACGCGGCCGGAAACTTCATCTCGCAGACCAAGGACCTCAGCCCGCGTGCCTTCGATGCCATCGCCAACATCGTGCTGCACGGCACGTTCTACATGACCAACGCCTGCGGCAAGCGCTGGATCGCCGAGAAGCGCAAGGCAAGCGTGATCAGCATCCTCACCACCTGGGTGTGGACCGGCAGCCCCTTCGTGGTTCCCTCGGCCATGTCGAAGGCCGGCGTTGCCGTGATGACGCAGAGCCTGGCCGTCGAATGGGCGCGTCACGGCATCCGCCTGAATGCGATCGCGCCGGGCCCCTTCCCCACCGAAGGCGCGTGGGCGCGGCTCAACCCGATGAAGGAAGGCGATGACGACCGCTACAAGGCGCGCAATCCGATGGGCCGCGTCGGCCGTCCGCACGAGCTCGCCAACATGGCGGCGTTCCTGATGAGCGAGGAGGTCGAGTACATCAACGGCGAGATCATCGCCATCGACGGCGGCATGGGCATCATGGGCAACGGCACCTTCTCCAGCATGATGACCTACAGCGAGGACGACTGGCGCCGCATCCGCGAGCAGATCCAGACGACCAACGCGGCGGATCGCGCCAAGCGCTCATAGACTTCCAGCCGGCTCATGATCATGAGGCGGGCCTGGACGCCCGCGGTCCGCATGAGCGTCACCCGAGAGCTTGCGTCAGCGTCCGATGGAAATGCGCGATGGCGCTTTCGAAGCGGCCAAAGGTGAAGACGTCGTTGGCGCCGCTCGCCAGCCCGCGCTGGATCGACTGCACGACGGCGCGGTCCTCGGCGAGGCCGACCTCGCCCACGAACTCGGCATCGCGCTTGGCCTCGGCCAGGGCATCGGGATCGTCGCCGCCGCCGTTGGTCAGCGTGTAGGTGATCTGCCGCGTGCGATCGACGCCCAGCGGCTCGAGGATCACCAGGTTGGTGTGGCGCGACAGCACCGTGATCAGCACGTTGGGGAACAGGTGATAGACGTAGGTCAGCAGCCCTTCGACGCGGCGGTCCGACGGCGCCACCTTGGCCAGCTTCCGGATGCGCTGGAACGGATAGGTGACGCGGCTGTGGCGGCCGAACAGGTCGATGACGTTGAGATTGTCGAACCCGTACGGCAGGAAGCTTTCGGGATGGGTCGACTTGATGTGATAGCCCTCGATGAAGCCTTCGAGGAAGATCTTCCAGTTGACCTCGAACTCGCGCTCCACCGAATTGAACAGTCGCTGGTCCGGGCCGATCAGCCTGGCGAGCCCGTCGAGCGAATCGTCGTCGGCCGCAGGCCCGTCCTGCGTCACGAAGACCAAGCCGAGCCGCTCGCTCACCGTCACCGGCACGAGCGGATGCGCGTCCTTGTCGAAGCCGGGGAAGCCCTCCTCGTGCGGGATGTGGCGCAGGCGACCTTCGAGATTGTAGGTCCAGCCGTGGTAACGGCAGACGAAGGCGCGGGCGCAGCCGCTGCCCGTCGCCACCTGCATGCCGCGATGACGGCAAGCATTGCGGAAGGCCCGCGCCTTGCCGTCGGCGCCGCGCACCACGACGATCGGCGTGCCGGCCGCCTCGCGGGCGACGTAGGAGCCCACCTCCGGCAGCGCCGCCGACGGGCAGAAGGGCGTCGGCGAGCGGCGCATCACGGTCTCGATTTCCGCCGTGAGCCGCGACGCCGAACGGTAGTTCGCGACCGGCTCTTGCCAGACCCCGTCGCCGAGGTCGGTCGTGCCGTTGGCGATATGATCGAGCACGCGCGCCGCCACCGCCTGATCGTCCATCGCTCTGGTCATGCACGTCCCCTGGTTCGCATCGGTGCGAGCATAGCGCGTTCCCTTGCACGGCCATAAGCCGCCCTGCGGGGCGGCAGGGCACGATTGATACCGTTTGCCCACCTGTCCCGAATCTCTGCCTGTCGTATAGTTCGCGGGTGCGAGATTGGCGGCGATGGCGCGCCTCAATTGAGCCAAAGTCTTGTGGTGATTGCCAGTCATTCTCCTCCCCATCCGACCTTCGACGAGCGTGTTGCCGTGCGGTCCTGCCTCAAGAGAGTCTCACAAACATTGCGGCGCCGTGCGCGGCTCGGGGGTATGGCGGCTGCGCTGCTGGCCGGGTTCGCGGCTGCTGCGCCGGCCCAGACCATCGAGGTCCGGCAGTGGCAAGGCGCCAAGGCCGCCGCGCGTCAACCCGAGCAGGTCGTGGCCTCCACCAACGCCGAATGGCGCAGCCTGTGGAGCCGCGTCGGAGTGCGCCCGCCCGACTTCTTCGAGCCGGGCCGCACCAGCGCCGTCGGCATCTTCCTCGGCCTGCGCAACGGTGACGGCTATTCGGTCAACGTGCTGTCGACCAGCCGCCGCCGAGATCGCATCATGGTCGTCTTCGAGGAGCGCGTGCCGAGCGCGGCGTTGACGGCCCAGCGGGCCGTCCCGCGCCCGGCGTCCAATGCACCGGCCCTCGGCGCGGGCGGCTCCACCTTCGCACCCTCGAGCGGCAGCATCGCGAGCCTGCCGCCGCCGTCGGTGCCGTCGAACCAGACCACGTCGCCCTGGGTGATCGTGCTGATCAACCGGACCGACCTGCCCATCTCCGTCGAGCAACGGCTCTTGCGGTAACTTTTGCCGGGAGCGCGCCACTCCAGTGGCGCGATCTTCGGTGCAGAGATATGACGCGCGACTGGAGTCGCGCGCCCCCAGCACTCAGTGCGAGTGCCTCGGCACTCCCTTGGTCTGGGCGATCTTCTGATAGTTGACCGCGAAGTCCAGGCACGCACCGCTCGACAGCTGCCCGACGAACTTGCGCTGCATCTCCTGCCACGGCGTCTGGCTCTCCACGACGTTGGGCTTCCACGCCGCCTTGCGCTGGGCGAGCTCGTCGTCTGAGATCAGCATGTCGGCGCGGCGCTTGCCGATATCGACGCGCACCTTGTCGCCGGTCTGGATCAGCGCCAGGCCGCCGCCGACCGCGGACTCGGGCGAGGCATTGAGGATCGACGGGCTGGCCGAGGTGCCGCTCTGGCGTCCGTCGCCGACGCAGGGCAGCAGCAGGATGCCGCCCTTCACGAGCCGGTCCGGCGGCAGCATGTTCACCACCTCGGCGGCACCGGGATAGCCGACGGGCCCGGCGTTGCGGATGAACAGGATGCTGTTCTCGTCGATCGGCAGCTTGGGATCGTTGATGCGATGGTGGTAGTCCTCCGGCCCCTCGAACACGATCGCGGTGCCCTCGAAGGCATCGGGATCGCCCGGCCGTTCGAGGTACTTCTTGCGGAACTCCGGCGAGATCACCGAGGTCTTCATCACCGCCGAGTCGAACAGGTTGCCGCTCATGACGGCGAAGCCCGCCTGCCCCAGCATCGGGCCGTCGTAGGTCTTGATGACCTCGCCGTCGGCCGGGATCGCGCGCTCGAGGTTCTCCGCCATGGTCTTGCCGCTGACGGTGAGCGCATCGCCATGGAGCTTCTTCTTGGCCAGCAGCTCGGCCATCACCGTCGGCACGCCACCGGCGCGATGGAAGGCCTCGCCGAGATACTTGCCGGCCGGCATGCAGTTCACCAGCAGCGGGATGTCGTAGCCGATCTTGTCCCAGTCGGCGTTCTCCAGCTTCACGCCGACATGCCGCGCGATCGCGTTGATGTGCGGCGGGCAGTTGGTCGAGGCGCCGAGCGCGCTGGCCGCGACGATGGCGTTCTCGAAGGCCTTACGCGTCATGATGTCGGAGGGCTTGAGATCCTCCCACACCATGTCGACGATGCGCTTGCCGGTCTCGTAGGCCATCTGGCCGCGCTCGCGATAGGGGCCGGGAATGGCGGCGCAGCCGGTGAGCGACATGCCCAGCGCCTCGGCCATGCTGTTCATGGAGAGCGCCGTGCCCATGGTGTTGCAGTGGCCGACGCTGGGGGCGCTGGAGGCCACCATCTCGACGAACTTTTCCATGTCGATGCGGCCGGCCGCCAGTTCCTGGCGCGCGTACCATACGATGGTGCCCGAGCCGGCGAGGCCGCCGGCGAAATGGCCGTCGAGCATCGGTCCGCCCGACAGGACGATGGCCGGGATATTGACCGTGGCGGCTCCCATGATCATCGCCGGAGTGGTCTTGTCGCAGCCGGTGGTCAGCACGACACCGTCGAAGAAGTAGCCGTAGAGGCATTCCACGAGGCTGAGATAGGCGAGGTTGCGATCGAGGGCCGCCGTTGGCCGCTTGCCTGTCTCCTGGATCGGATGGACCGGGAACTCGATGGGGATGCCGCCCGAATCGCGGATGCCGTCACGGACGCGGCTCGCCAGGTCGAGGTGATGGCGGTTGCAGGGCGACAGGTCGCTGCCGGTCTGGGCGATGCCGATGATCGGCCGGCCGCTGCGCAGCTCGGCCAGCGTCAGGCCGAAGTTCATGTAGCGCTCGAGATAGAGCGCGGCCATCGTCGGATCGCCCGGCGCGTCGAACCATTCGCGGCTGCGCAGACGTTTGCCGTCCTTGCGCTTCTTCTCCGTCATGGACCATCCTCCAAATCTTGTTGGCGCGAGCCTGAGAGAAGCCGACCGAGAAGTCCAGCACCTCGCTTGAGCTTCGCGCGGCGGCATGGGAAACCGGCCCGATGAGCACCTCCCCCGCCATCGTCTCCATCGGCGAACCGCTGATCGAATTCAACCGGCCGCGCGAAGGCGACGGTCGCACCTGGCTGCAGGGCTTCGGCGGCGATTCGCAGAACGTGGCGATCGCCGCGGCGCGCCAGGGAGCCAGGGCCGGCTACATCACCAGCGTCGGGCAGGATTGGATGGGCGATGCCTTCCTCGATCTGTGGAAGGCCGAGGGGCTCGACACGTCCTGTGTCAGCCGCCATCCCAGCGCGCCGACCGGGGTCAGCTTCGTCACCCACTCGGCGGCCGGCCACAAGTTCGACTATCTGCGCAAGAATTCCGCCGCCTCGCTGATGCAGCCGTCCGACGTGCCGGCGGGCTATGTTGCCGACGCGAAGTTCCTGCATCTGTCGGCCATCGGCCAGGCGATCAGCACCAGCGCGCGCGAGGCCTGCGGTGCTGCGATCTCGGCGGCGCGTGCGGCGGGCGTGAAGGTCTCCTACGACACCAACCTGCGGCTGCGCCTGTGGGATCTCGAAACCGCCCGCCGCGAGATCCACGCCACCGTGGCGCTTTGCGACATCCTGCTGCCCAGCCTCGACGATTCGCAGCAGCTCACCGGGCTGGCCGAGCCCGATGCCATTGCCGATTTCTATCTCGGTCTCGGTGCGCCGCTGGTGGCCTTGAAGATGAGCGCGGACGGCGCCCTGCTCGCCACGCCGCAGGGACGCGTGCGGCTTGCCCCCCATCGCGTCGAGGCCGTCGATGCCACCGGTGCGGGCGACACGTTCGACGGTGCTTTCCTCGCCCGCCTATTGGCCGGTGACGATCCGCAGACTGCCGGCCGCTATGCCAATGTCGCGGCAGCCTTGTCGACGCTAGGCTATGGCGCCGTGGCGCCTATTCCGCGGGCGGCCGAAGTCCTGGCTGCACTGAAGAGCGGCTGAAGCGCGGGGCGAGAGCGCGCACGAAGCGGCCGAACACCGTCACCTGCTGGGCGGGCCAGCTCCGGCCGTTGTCGGCATCGATCGCCGGATCGCTCACCCCGGTGGGGCGGTGCTTGCCGTCGTAGATCGCCGTGCCGAACAGGATGTCCCAGATCGGCAGGACGGGCGCGAAATTGTGGTCGTGGATATGGGTCTCGTCCGGCCCGGCGAGCGCGTGATGGAGGCGGTGGAAGCGCGGGCCCACGATGAGCTTCTGGCCGATGCGGCCGAAGCTCATGTCGACGTTGGCGTGCGACCAGCTCTCGATCAGGCGGCCGATCACCAGGATCAGTATGTAGTCGTCGGGCTGGACGCCCACGAACTGCGCGAAGACGACGAGCACGATGGTGACCAGCAGGTCGTCGAGGATGTGGTTGCGATCGTCGCTCCACACCGTCATGCGGCGCTGGCTGTGGTGCAGGCTGTGCAGCGCCCACCACCAGGAAAACCGGTGCTGCGCGCGATGCACCCAATAGGCCGCGAAGTCGTAGAGCGCGAAATAGACCAGAAACGAGGCCAGCGCGTTGTCGTACAGCCAGGGCACCAGCCGCTCCAGCCGGGGCGGCACGAAACCCCACGTCCGCACCAGCAGCTCGACCTGGGTGGTGATGGGATAGGCGACGATGAAGACGATCAGCGGGACGATGCCGAGCTTGCTGAGGATGGTGTAGACGCGGTCGACACCCACCAGGCGTTCGTCCCCGTCGGCCTCGAGCGGCCAGCGGCGCTCGAGCATGCGCATGCCGAGCACGATGATGGTGATCTGAACCACGCCCAGCATGAAGATTTCCACGGCGTTGAAGCCGGGCTCGAACCATTCCATGAGGTTGAAATGGAACAGGACAGGGCTGACGAAAGTCTCGAACAGCCAGGTCTGGATGCCGATCCAGAGGTCGATGAGATCGCGCATCGGCGCGGCGTCCTATTTCCGATCGCCCTCGATCGACGCGGCGCGCAGCGGCGACGGTGGGGGCGGCAGCCCGCTCCCGGTGCCCCGCAGGATGAATACGCCGTGCGGCGACTTGCCGACATGGACCGAGCCGATGACCTTCATCTGGGCGATATCGACGATGGCGACGCGCCGCAGGAAGCGCTGGGTGACCCACAGCTCCTTGCCGTCGGGCGTGATGTCCATGCAGTCCGGGCCGCCGGGAATGCGCACGCTGCCCACGACCTTCATCTCGGCGGTGTCGATGAGGGACACCGTGCCTTCGACGCGGTTGCTGAGGAACCAGTGGCGTCCGTCGCCCTTGGGCCAGAAATTGTGCGCACCCCTGCCGGTCTGCAGGCGGCCGATGACGGCACCGTTGCTGGCATCCATCGTCACGATCGCGTCTTCGCCGGTCAGCGCGACGAGGAGTCGCTTGTTGTCCGGCAGCATCACCGCGCCGGCCGGCGCCTTGCCGATCTCGGCGTTCCACTTGATGAGCTGGGTGCCGAGATCGATTGCCGTCACCCGGCCGCTCTGCTGCAGCGTCACGAACACAGTCTTCGATTCGGCGTCGAATGCCATGTGGCTCGGCATGCCGTCCATGAAGATGCGGCTGGCGAGCTTGAAGCTGTCGCCGTGATAGACGTCGATATGGTCGAGCCGGTAGGCGGCGGTGACGAACCAGGCGCCGTTCGGGCTGTAGCCGAGCTGGTAAGGATCGATGATGTCGCGAACGACGCGCTTCTTCTCACCGGTCTTGGCATCCAGCGCCACCAGCTCGTTGGTCACCGTCGAGGCGATCAGGATTTCCTTGCCGTCCGGCGTCACGATCATATGATGCGGCTCGCGCCCGAGGGGCTGGCGGCCCAGCTCCGTGCGCGCAGTGCGGCTGACGATGCTGTAGGAGGCCTCCTCCGAGTTGAGGATGATCACCCCATCAGCCTGCGCCGCGGTAGCTGCCCCCATGCCAACGGCGAGGGCTGCAATCATAAATCTATTCATTAATTCGGACCGAACTCCTAGTAATAGTTGAAGCACCTTTCGGTCTTCAGCGCTACCGGAGTTTGAACAGGGAGGCTGCGGCAGCGAGCCGCTCGATGCGCGGCCAGTCGCCGGCCGCCACGGCGTCGCGCGGCGCCACCCAGGAGCCCCCGACACAGGCTACATTGGGCAGCGCCAGGTAGGACGCTGCCGTCTCGGCGCTGACCCCGCCGGTAGGACAGAAGCGCAAGCCGGCCAACGGGGCGGCCACCGCCTTCAGCCAGCCAATGCCCCCTGCCATGTCTGCCGGGAAGAACTTTAAGAGCCGGAACCCCTGCTCCGACAGTTCCATGGCTTCGGACACGGTTTGCACCCCAGGCAGGAACGGCAGGCCCGATGCTTTTGCCGCCTGGGCCAGGGCGGGTGTGCAGCCAGGGCTGACGGCGAACCGGGCGCCCTTCTGCCTGACCTGGTCGAGCTGGCGGGCATCCAGCACCGTCCCTGCCCCGACCACCGCCTCCGGCACCTCGGCCGCGATCGCGCCCAAGGCCGCCAGCGCGGTATCCGTCCGAAGGGTGATCTCGAGGACCCGAAGGCCTCCCTTGACCAGCGCCCGGGCCAGCGGCACCGCGTCCTCCAGACGATCGATGGTCAAGACAGGCACGACCGGCGCGAGAGCGGCGATGGCGGCGATATCCATCGTCAGACGCTCCAGCCGCCATCGATCACATTGACCGTGCCGGTGGTGAAGGCCGCCTCGTCGCTGGCCAGATAAACGGCAAGGGCCGCGATCTCGTCGGCCGAGCCGAATCGGCCGGTAGGCTGGCGCTGAAGGAAGAACTGCCGTGCGTCGGCGCCGCCGCCCAGGCCCGAGATGCGCTCGTCGAGCGACGGGGTCTGCACCGTGCCGGGGCAGATCGCATTGCAGCGAACGCCCTTGCTCACGTAGTCGACCGCGACCGACTTGGTGAGGCCGACCACCGCGGCCTTGGTGGTGCCGTAGATGCAGCGCAGCGCCGCGCCCTTCACCGATGAGGCGGCCGACGACATGTTCACGATCGAGCCGCCGCCCTTGGCCAGCATGCCGGGCAGGAAGGCCCGGATGGTCCAGAACATGCTGCGGACATTGAGGTTGAAGGCGAAGTCCCACTGCTCGTCGGTAGCGTCGAGCACCGTGCCGTGATGGACGAAGCCCGCGCAGTTGAACAGCACGTCGGCCGTCCCGACCTCGCCGGCGAACGCCGTGATGGCGGCCTGGTCGAGCACGTCGAGCCGGCGCGTTTTCACCCCCTCGACTTCGGCCAGCGCCTGCAGCTTGCCGGCATCGATGTCGGTTGCCCAGACCGTGGCGCCTTCACGCGCGAAGGCCCGCGCCGTGGCCGCACCGATCCCCTGTCCCGCCGCCGTGACGACGCATGTCTTGCCCTTGAGCCGCATCCGCTTTCCTCGCGCTACTTGAGAAGGTTCTTCTCCCTATAGAACTTCTCGGCGCCGGGATGCAGCGGAATGCCGAGGCCGGCCAGCGCCGTTTCGATTCGTATGTCGCGGCCCTTGGCGTGGCCGGAGTCGAGGAGCTTGCGGGTGCTGGGGTTCCACAGGGCCGCGGTGACCTTGTAGATCAGCTCGTCCGCCTGCTTGGCCGAGGTCACCCACAGCGCATGGACGCTGATGGTCTTCACGCCTTCGACGCCCTTGTAGGCGCCGTCGGGAATCGCGTCGGCGCCGAAGAAGCTGTATTGCCTGACCAGCCTGTCGGCTTCCGGCCCGGCGATCGGCACCAGCTCGATGCCCACCGTCGCCGCCAGCTCGGCCACCGAGCTCTGCGGCCAGCCGCTCACGTTGAAGAAGGCGTCGATCGTCCCCTCCTTCAGATTGTCGGCGACCTGCTGGGCGCGGAAGTATTCCGGCTTGATGTCCTTCTCGGTGAGGCCATAGGCCTGCAGGATCAGCCTGGCGTCGACCAGTGTCCCCGATCCCGGCTCGTCGAGCGACACGCGCTTGCCGCGGAGGTCGGCCACCGACTTGATGCCGGCGCCCTTGCGCGCAACCAGATGGAAGCTCTCGGGATAGAGATTGGTGATGGCGCGCAAGCCATCGATGCGCGGCCGGCCGGCATAGATGCCGGTGCCGCTATAGGCCCAGTAGGCGACGTCGGACTGTACGAAGCCGGATTGTGCCGAGCCGTTGCCGATGGCGGTGGCATTGGCGACCGAGCCGTTCGAGGCGACCGACGTCGCCACGAGGCCGGGCACGCCGCAGGAGCCGCCGTCGCTGCAGGGCCGCGAGCCCGGCGGGTTGGAGATGGCATTGGCGATCAGCCCGCCGATCGGGAAATAGGTGCCGACCGTGCCGCCGGTCAGGATGCGGAAGAAGGCGATGTCCTGCGCCTGCGCCGCCGTCGTGGCAGCGGTCCCGGCCGCGGCCAGTGCTCCGGCGAGGACCGATCTGCGCTTCATCATGTTGCCGTCTCCTGCCTCAATTGACGCCCACGACGCGGCTGAGCGTCGGGCCGATTTCCTGGTGGATGACCAGGTCGGCATCGTCGTCCTGGTCCGTGGGGTCGCGGTTGACGATGACCAGCCTGGCACCGCGACGCTTGGCGATGCGGGGAAAGCCGGCCGCCGGATAGACCACCAGGGAGCTGCCGAGCACGATGAACAGGTCGCAGCTCTGGGTCTCGTCCTGGGCCCGCGCCATCTGGATCTCGGGCATCGCCTGGCCGAAGGAGATCGTCGCCGTCTTGACGATGCCGTCGCACTTCTCACAGATCGGCAGCTTGCCGCTGGCGACGAAGTCCTTCTTGATCGGCGCCAGCTCGTAGCGCTGGCCGCAGTCGAGGCAGCTGGCGTAGGTCGTGTTGCCGTGCAGCTCGATGATGCGCTGCTCGGGCACGCCCGAGCGCTGGTGCAGCCCGTCGATGTTCTGGGTGATGATGGCGCTCATGCGGCCCTGCTCCACGAGCTTGGCCAGGGCGCGATGGCCGGCGTTGGGCTCGGCCCTGGTCATGGTCTCGTCGGTCGCGAACTTGCGCCGCCATGCCTCGCGCCGCATTTCCTCCGACGACATGAAGTCGTCGAAATAGATCGGCTGGTACTTGGTCCAGATCCCGCCCGGCGAGCGGAAATCAGGGATGCCCGATTCCGTCGAGATGCCGGCGCCCGTGAAGGCCACGATGCGCTTGGCCGAACCGACCATCTCCCGCAGCCGCTCCAAATCGTCCATGGCTCCCTCCTGTCACCCGATCATGGCACAGGCATGGCTGGATCGCGCGGGGTGCGTCGGAGCACGCGTTCGACACGATATCACCTCACCCTGAGAGCGTGTGAATCTTTGCGCTACAGGGGAGTTACCTCGTTAGGAACCGAGGCTTATGGGATAGGCAGCTGTCAGCCTCGGCCTGTCGTGGTTGGCGACGGACCGGGACGACGAGCACCCTGTCA
>CANIRG010000005.1 GCA_947469635.1 Rhodospirillales bacterium
ATTCCCGCCGAGGCGCAGCAGTCGCAGTCGCGGCTGTTCGAGGTGACCAAGAGCAAGAAGCTGCGCGTCTGCCAGTTCCCGCTCTACTACTCGATCTCGTTCCGCAACCCCAAGACCGGCAAGATCGAAGGCATCGACGCCGACCTCGCCGAGGAGCTGGCCAAGGAGCTCGACGCCAAGCTCGAGATCGTCGAATCGAGCTTCGGCAGCTTCATCGCCGACCTGCAGGCCGGCAAGTGCGAGATCGGCATGTTCGGCGTCGGCGCGACGCTGCGGCGCGCCCAGGCCGTCGAGTTCTCCAAGCCCTATCTGCTCACCAATCTCTATGCCGTGACGCGCAAGGACAGCGCGATCAAGAAGTGGGACGACGTCGACAAGAAGGGCGTTCGGGCCGCGGTGTCGCTCGGCAGCTACATGGAGCCCTTCATGAAGGGCTACCTCAAGAACGCCGAGCTGGTGTCGGTGGCGCCACCCAACACGCGCGAGGCCGAGCTGGTGGCGCAACGCGTCGACGTCATCATCACGGACTTCCCGACGGCCATCAAGGTCACGGACGAGTTCGACTGGGCGGTCTATCTCCTGCCGAGCGAGAAGCTCGCCATCACGCCCTATGCCTACGTCGTGCCGCAGGGCGACCAGATCTGGCTCAACTACATCAACCTGTTCGTCGACACGATCAAGATCGACGGCCGCCTGATGAAGTACGCCAAGAAGCACAAGCTCGACCCGATCGTGGCACCGTGACCTGTGCCCATGCTTCGAGACGGCTGCTGCGCAGCCTCCTCAGCATGAGGTGTGCGTAACCGATCACCTCACCCTGAGGAGCGTCCCGCAGGGACGCGTCTCGAAGGGTGGGCAACCGAAGAGCGTCTGATGTTCAAATACCAGTTCCGCTGGGACACCGTCTTCGGCAGCTTCGACTTCCTGATGTCGGGGCTGCAGCTGACGTTGATCGTCTCCGCGCTGACCCTGGTGCTGGCGATGGTCCTCGGGCTGATCATCGCGCTGCTCGACATGTCGCGCTGGCGGGTGCTGCGCTGGATCGGCATCTCGATCGGCGAGGTGGTGCGCAACACGCCGATCCTGGTGCAGCTCCTGTGGGTCTACTACGTCCTGCCCATCGTCTTCGGCATCCGCATCGAATCGCTGCTCGCGCTGATCATCGGCCTCTCGCTCTACCAGGCGGCCTTCATCTCCGAAGTCTACCGCTCCGGCATCCAGAGCGTTCCCAAGGGCCACACCGAGGCCGCGCAGGTGCTGGGCCTGACGCCGCTCCAGTCCTTCATGCGCATCGTGCTGCCGCAGGCCGTCAAGATGACCCTGCCGCCGCTCGCCTCCAACTTCGTGCAATTGATCAAGTTCTCCTCGCTGGGCGCGGTGATCTCGGTAAGCGAGATCACACGGCGCGGCATGGAACTGTCGGCCACCAACTTCCGGCCGCTCGAGACCTTCACCTTCATCGCCGTGGTTTACTTCTTCATCTGCTGGCCGCTCGCCATGGCCATCCGGTGGTGGGAACGCCGGCTGCAAAACCGCTGATGTCCATCGAACTTCGCAACGAGCTTGTCCGCCGGGTCGAGGCGGCGCGCGAGCGCCTGATCGCCACCACGCAACGGCTGGTGGCCATCGCCTCGCCCAACCCGCCCTCCGACACGTTCGAGGTCGCCGCCGTGGCCGAGGAGCTGCTGCGCGCCATTCCCGGCATCGAGATCGAGCGTATCGAGCCCGCGCCGCGCGTCGTCAGCCTGGTCGCGCGCATCAGAGGCAAGGGACCCGGGCGACGGCTGATCTTCAACGGCCATCTCGACACCTTCCCGCTCCTCGAGAACCTCGCCTGGACCGTGCCGCCGCTCAGCGGCGTGCTGAAGGACGGCAAGCTCTACGGCCGCGGCGTCTGCGACATGAAGGGCGGCATCGCCTGCTCCCTCCTCGCGGCGACGCTGCTCGCCCAGCATCGTGATTCCTGGAGCGGCGAGATTGTTCTCACCCTCGCCGGCGACGAGGAGAACATGGGCTCGCTCGGCACCGGCTATATGATGGAGCACATCGCCCACGCCCGGGGCGACGCCAACATCTGCGGCGACGTCGGCTCGCCGCGCGTGGTGCGTTTCGGCGAGAAGGGGTTGATGTGGGTCGAGGTCGAGGCGACGGGCTCGCCGGCGCATGGCGCCCATGTCCATCGCGGCACCAACGCCATCGATCGCCTGCGCGTGGCGCTCGACCGCCTGAAGGATCTGGAAGACGTCCCCTTCCAGGCACCGCCCGTCGTCACGGCCGCCATCGCCAAGGCCAAGGCGATCTCCGAAAGCTTGTCGGGTGCGGGCGAGTCCGAGACACTGCAGCGTGTGACCGTCAACATCGGCACCATCGAAGGCGGCACCTCGCCCAACCTTGTCCCGACACACGCCATCGCGCGCGCCGATATCCGCCTGCCGGTCGGCATCACCACCGACGTGCTGGTGGCCAGGCTGGACGAATGGCTGGGACCGCTGGAAGGCGTGACGTGGCGCGCCATCCGCCGCTTCGAGCCCTCCTTCACGCCCCCCGACGATGAGATCGTGGTGCGCACCGCGAGAGTCGCGCACGAGGTGCTGGGCGAAGCGCCGGCCGTGAACATGCGCGTCGGCGGCTCGGACTCGCGCTGGTATCGGCCGGCCGGCGTGCCGACGGTCGTGCTCGGGCTGACGCCCTTCAACATGGGTGGTCCGGACGAGTATGTTCTGATCGACGAGTTGGTGGCCGTCGCCAAGATCCACACTCTCACGGCATTCGATTTCCTGACAGGCGGATGACATGGACAAGCTATCGGACGCCGACCTCTTCACTTTGCCGATGACTTTCATGGGCGCGCCCTACGGCCGGCCGGGCCCGGGCAACAAGGCGGCGATCCTCGGCATCCCGTTCGACTGCGGCACCAACATGCGCATCGGCGCGCGCGGCGGCCCCGACTCGGTGCGCCAGCAGTCGGCGCTGATGCGGCGCTTCAACCCGACGAACGCCGACTTCGATCCGGTCGAAGCACTGGGCCTGGTGGATTGCGGTAACGTGAAGCTCACGCCCGGCAAGATCGTCGATGCCTTCGAGCGCACGGAGCAGGCCGTCGATCGCATCGTGCAAGCGGGCGCCGTGCCGATCACCATCGGCGGCGACGGTTCGGTCACCGTTCCCGTGGCGCGCGCCGTCGGCAAGAAGTACCGCAAGATGGCGGCGCTCCACATCGATTCGCACACCGATTCCTATCCCTACGAGGAGGCGGAGAAATACAACTCCGCCACCCAGTTCACCCACGTCGCCGAGGAAGGTCTGGTCGATCCGGAATTCTCCTGGCATGTCGGCATCCGCAGCACGACCTACGCCCAGAACGTGCTGCCGCGCGCCATGAGCCTCGGCTACAAGATCGTATCGCTCGACGAGCTGGTGCGCGGCGGCTTCGCCCAGCGCATGGCCGAGTTCCGCGACAAGGTCGGCAAGCGACCGGTCTATCTCTGCTTCGACATGGATGTCTTCGATCCCTCCTGCGCGCCAGGCGTGTGCACGCCGTCGTGGGGCGGCCTCAGCGCGCGCGAGGGCATCGACCTGTTGCGCTGCCTCACGGACCTCAACATCGTTGCCGTCGACGTCAATACCGTGAGCCCACCGCAGGACGTGAACGGCATGGCGGCGCATCTCTGCGCCCACGTGATCTACGAGACACTGGTGCTGCTCAGCCGGCAGATGGGATTGGCCGGCGCTCGCTAGCCCTGTAGCATCGACGATGCGCAAACGGCACCTGCCTGCCCTCCTCATCCTGCTCGTCCTGTCGGTCGCGACGGCCGCCCGGGCGGACTATCCCGAGCGGCCGATCCGCCTGGTCGTGCCTTTCCCGCCCGGCGGCGTCACCGACGTGGTGGCCCGACTGATGGCGGAGCGGCTGGGCGCCGAGCTCGGCCAGACCGTCATCGTCGACAACAAGGCCGGAGCCGGCGGCGTCATCGGCTCGGACATCGTCGCCAAGGCTCCGGCCGACGGCTACACGCTGCTCTTCACCACGCCCAACCACACGATCAACGCAGCCTTCCGCACGGCGCTGCCCTACGACACCGAGAAGGACCTGCGGCCGGTGTCGGTGGCGGGCCGGGTGCCGATGCTGCTGGTCAGCCATCCCTCGCAATCCTTCACCACCTTCCAGGGCTTCATCACAGCGGCCAAGGCGAACCCCGGCAAGCTCAACATCTCCTCCGCCGGCAACGGCACGCTGCCGCACATCACGATGGAGATGATGATGATGCGGGCGGGCATGCAGGTGACCAACGTGCCCTATCGCGGCGCGGCGCCGGCGCTGGCCGACCTCGTGGCGGGACAGGTTCAGCTCAAGCTCGACAACTACACGACCTCGTCGCAGTTCATCTCGGACCGCAGGCTGAATGCCCTGGCCGTCACGAGTCTCAAACGCCTGAAGCAGCTTCCCGACGTGCCCACCATGGCCGAGAGCCTGCCCGGCTTCGAAGGTTATCTATGGATGGGCATCGTGGCGCCGGCCAATACGCCCGAGCCGGTGATTGCAAAGCTCGCGGCAGCGGCCCAGCGCATTGTCGGCTCTCCTGAAGTGCAGGCGCGCTTCGACAAGGACGGCGTCGAGCCGGTCGGCAACGGACCCGATGCGTTCCACACCCTGGTCGGCCGAGAGATCGCCCAATGGCGCGAGCTCGCGCGTTCGACGAAGATCACCGTCGATTAACGAAGATACTTTTCGAAGAGCGCCTTGGTGCGCGCCTCGGCATCGGGCGCGGCCGCGGGATCGTAGGCCAGTCGATGGCTCTTGCCGCCACCGCCGGGCACTATGCGGTCGGGCGCCTGCGAGTCGAAGGAATGGTAGGCGTTGGGATAGTAGACGGCGCCCACGAGCTCGGGCCGCGCGAAGCCCGCCGCCTGCAGGCGGCGGCAATTGTCGGCAGGCGTCCAGTCGTCCCTGTCGCCGGTCAGGATCAGCAGCGGGACGTCGACGTCGCGATCGAACTGCGGGAAGCAGGGCGGATAGTAGGCGACGCCTGCGCGCAGGCCGCGCCCCGCCAGGCCGAAGGGCTTCTGCACTGCGCGGACAGTGGTCCCGCCGCCGTGGCTGTGGCCGATCAGCCCGATCCTGTCTTTGATGACGAAGGGCTGGGCGGAGAGGAAATCGAGCGCGCCCGCCACGTCGGCTACGCGCATGGTGCTGGTGATCACGCCGGGCTTGGTGCAGACCGCCTTCTCGCCGCGCGGCCCGAAGGAGTCGGGCGCAACGGTCACGTAGCCCCAACCCGACAGCAGCTTTCCCCAGACGTCGGTGTGGGGGCTGACCCCGCCGCAAGTATGCGCCAGCACGATGGTCGGGAATGGACCGGCGCCGCGCGGCCGGTAGAGCCAGCCGCCGATCTCGGGACCCGCGGCAGCGGAGCCGACCGCGACGCTCGGAAAGCGTACATTCTCCGCTACGGCGGTTCCGGCCGGCAGTACGGCCGCGAGGACGAGCATCGCAAGCAATCGGCGCATGGCTCATACTAGGCCAAAGAGGAGACGCTCCCAAGATGATCAAGACGGTCGGGCTGCTGACGCGCAAGACCGGCTGGACGCACGAGCAGTTCGTCGCCCACTGGGTCGACGTGCACGCGCCGCTCGCCCATGCCGTTCCCGGCCTCCGCCGCTACGTGCAGAACCATATCCGGGGCGAGCGTCGCCGCGCCGACATCGAGACGACCGACGTCGAGATCGACGGCATCGCCGAATTGTGGTTCGACGACCGGGCCGCGTTCGAGGCCGCCGTCAAATCGGACGGGATGCGTGCCCTTCACGCCGACGGCGCGATCTTCATCGGCCGCATCAAGAGCTACATCGTCGAAGAAAAGACCATCGTGGAGTGAAGCATGTTCGACCTGGTGATCAAGGACGCGGAGATTTTCGACGGTTCGGGCGCCAGGCCGGTGCGCGGCGACGTCGGCGTGACGGACGGCAGGATCGCGGCCGTCGGCGGCGCGCTGGGGGCCGCGAAGGAGACGGTGAAGGCCGATGGCCTTGCGCTGGCCCCAGGCATCATCGACGGCCACACGCACTATGATGCGCAGATCACCTGGGACCCCTTCGTCGATCCCTCCCCGGCGCTGGGCGTCACCACGGCCGTGCTGGGCAATTGCGGCTTCACGATAGCGCCCTGCCGACCGGCCGACCGCGACCTCACCATGCGCCACC
This sequence comes from Rhodospirillales bacterium, assembly GCA_947469635.1. GTDB lineage: Bacteria > Pseudomonadota > Alphaproteobacteria > Reyranellales > Reyranellaceae > Reyranella. The sequence goes on from CANIRG010000005.1 coordinate 6,202, forward strand.
TCACCCATGTCGAGGGCATGTCGCTCGACGCATTGCGCGCCGGCATCCGCTGGGAGTTCGAGAGCTTCCCGCAATATCTCGACATGCTGGAGCGGTTGGGCGTCGGCCCCAACGTCGCCTGCTTCTCGGGCCACTCCTCGGTCCGCACCTGGGTGATGGGCGAGGAGGCCACGCAGCGCGCCGCCACCGACGAGGAGATCGGCAGGATGGCGGTGCTGGTGCGCGAGGCGATGGCCGCCGGCGCCGTGGGCTTCGCCTCGAGCACGGCCGAAGCGCACAACGGCGAAGGCGGCCTGCCGATGCCGTCGCGACTCGCCGAGGACAAGGAGCTGCGCGCGCTGGTGCGGGCCATGAGCGAGAGCGGCTCGGGCGTCTATATGCTCACCAAGGGCAGCAAGACCTCGATCCCCTATCTCGAGGAGATCGCGGCCGAAGCCAAGCGACCGGTGGTGATCGCCGCCCTCTTCTATTCCAACACCAACCCGACCGCCGCCTTCACCTGGCTGCAGCAGGTGAACGAAGCGCGGGCGCGCGGTCACCAGCTCGTGGCGCAAACCTCATGCTGCCCCCTCAGCATGGATTTCACCTTCAAGAGCCCGTACCTGTTCGAGAGCATGCAGGCCTGGAAGCCGGCGATGGCGGCGCACGGCGTCGAGGCGCTGAAGAAGATCTATCGCGATCCGGCATGGCGCGCCGCGGTGAAGACCGAGCTGACGGAACGGCGCGGCCGGCTGCTGTTCAACAGCGAATGGGACAAGCTGTTCGTCGTCGAGACCGCCAGGCAGGAGAACCGCGCGATGGAGGGCGCCACGCTGGGCGCGCTTGCCAAGCAGGCCAACAAGGACCCGCTCGACTACATCCTCGACTTCGCGCTGAGCGAGGAGCTCGACACGATGTTTGTGGCGCAGCTCCTGCACAACAACGACACGGAAGTGGGCAAGATCCTGGCCGATCCCAACACCCATATCTCCCTCAGCGACGCCGGCGCGCACCTCACCTTCTTCTGCGACGCCGGCTTCGGCCTTCACCTGATGGGCCATTGGAGCCGCGAGCTCGGCGTGCTCGACCTGCCGCAGGCGGTTCACCGCCTCACCGGCCAGCCGGCGAAGCTGTTCGGCATCCAGAATCGCGGCCTCCTGCGCGAGGGCTATGCCGCCGACCTGATGTTGTTCGACCCCACGACCGTGGCCCGCGGGCCGAAGAAGCGGGCGCACGACCTGCCTTCGGGCGCGGCGCGCCTCACGACCAGCGCTGTCGGCCTGCACGGCGTGTGGATCAACGGAACGCAGGTGACGGACGCCAAGGGCTTCTGCGCCGACCCCAAGAGCCGGCCGGGCCAGGTGCTGCGCCGGTTCTCGAAGTAGCGGGAAACTTCCCACTTGGGTGGGAAGCCTCGGATTCCGATGGGATAAGGATTCGAGACGATTCTTCCCGTTTCCCGTCTCATCGCCGCGGGGTAATAGGATACCGCTCGGCCGATCCGACGTTCTCTCCTCACGCCCATCGCGCAGCGATGGGAAGGTGAGGTGGTCATGGCTTTGGGAAGATGATCGCTGGGCGCGCGCCACCGCATGACATCTCACCCTCCCCGCTGACGCGGGTCCCCTCCCTCCCCCACGCATATGACGCGCGCGGAGAGGGCCTCGAAAGATGTGTCCATGCGTGGCCGTCTTCGGGGGCCTCAGTCGAGATGTGGCGTTATTGCCAGCGCTTGACCGTCTTCGCCGCGTCGGCCAGCACGCGTTCGAGGTCGCTGCGCACCGCGCCGTCGCCGATATCGGGGGTCATGTAGACGACCATGTTGACGTCGATGCCGCCCCACCTCACGGCGAAGGCCGAATAGGACGCATGCAGGGGCCCGTCGAGGGCGCGGGCGATGCTCGCGGTCCAGCGGCCCCAGTGCCAGAAATTGGCGTCGCCTGTCGGGAGCGGCCGTACGTCCGTGCCCAGCCCATAGTGCGCACCGTTGCCCAGCGCCTTGCCGGCCGGCGCCATCATCCAGCGCCGGGAGCGCTCGCCGATCGCCGCATTGCCCGGCACGAAGGCCTGATAGAAGCGGGCATAGTCGGCGAGCGACATGCGCCAGCCGCCATAGCTCGACATCACACGCCAGGCCGGATCGAGCTGGGCGCCGAGCGCGCCGAGAGGCAACAGTACCGTTTGCCTACAGTAGTTCTCGTAATCCTGACCGCTCACTTCCTCCACCACGCTGCCGAGGATCTGATAGGCGGAGTTGCTGTAGCCGTACCGTTCGCCCGGCTGCGAGACGAGCCGCTGGCGCAGCACGGACCTCAGGCGCGCGTCGAAGGCAGTACGCCTGGCCGTCGCGTTGTGCAGATAGGCCGTCAATGTCGACGTCGCCGGATCGGCACCGCGATCGAAGCCGGCGCGATGGGTGAGAAGCTGCCCGATCGTCACTGCATCCAGCCGCCGATCGGCCGGCGGACCGGTCCGGTTGAAGGTCTGCTCCAGCGCGCGCGACAGCGGCGTATCGAAGGAAAGCTTGCCGCGCTCCACCAACGTCGCGACGCACACGGCGGTGACGGCCTTCGACAGGCTGGCCAGCGGAACCGGCGTTCCCTGCGAGACACGGCCAACCGCGGCCTCGCGGACCAGCGTGCCCTTGTACAGGACGGCAAGACCTCCGGTCGAAAGACGGTTCTTCGTCATCCAGCCGCGCCACGCTCGCTCGACCTCATCGACGGTCTGGGCATGCGTCGGCGCAGCGGCGATCAAGGCAAGGACGAGAACCACAAGACACCGCATCGCTACCGCCCGTGCGCCACCTGCAGCCGCTTCTCGCGCAGGCGGCTCCATTGCGAGAGGCCGAAGCAGGCAAACCAGTAGATGGCGCCGGCGAAGACATAGGCTTCCATGTTCATCCCGACCCAGGCGGGATCGGCGAGTGCTGCCTGCGCGATGCCCAGCAGGTCGAAGATCGAGACGATCAGCACCAGCGTGGTGTTCTTGAAAAGCGCGATGAACTCGTTGGTCATGGCCGGTAGCGCTATGCGCAGCGCCTGCGGCAGCACGATCAGGCGCTGGATGCGCCAGTAGCCCAGGCCCAGCGCCTGCGCCGCCTCGGTCTGGCCTTCGGGTAGCGCCTGCAGTCCGCCGCGCACGGCCTCGGCCATGTAGGCCGCGATCACGAAGGCGAGGCCGATCACGGCGCGCGCGAGACGGTCGACATCGAAGCCCGTCGGCATGATCAGCGGCAGCAGCAGCGAGGCAAGGAAGATCACGGTGATGATGGGCACGCCACGCCAGAACTCGATGAACACGACGGAGGCGAAGCGGATCAGGGGCAGGCGCGAGCGGCGGCCCAGCGCCAGCAGGATGCCGAGCGGGATGGCGATCAGGCCGGCATAGATGGCAAGGAACAGGGTGAGCATCAGCCCGCCCCATTCGCGCGTCTCGACGACGCGCAGGCCGGTGCCCCAGCCGCCGTGCAGCAGCCAGACGCCGAGCGGCGGCAGGACGATCAGGGCCGGAATGACGAGGCTGCGGCGCCACGACAGGGCCGCCACCGACATCACCAGCAGGATGCCGACGAGATCGACGCGCCAGCGCTCCGGCACGGGATACTGGCCGTACATGAACTGGCCGAAGCGCATGCGGACGAACACCCAGCAGGCACCGGGGCTCTTGCAATCCTCGCGGCTGGTGCCGCTCCAATTGGCATCGAGCAGCAGCCAGTGGAAGAGCGGAACCGAGATGCGCCACACGATATAGAGGCAGACGAGCGTGATCGCGGTGTCCCACCAGGTGGCGAACAGGCGCTGGCGCAGGGTCTCGACCCACGGAACCTTCGTCATCGCGTCACCCCGGCGCGCATCATCGCGTCACCAACCGATGGCGTGAATTATACCAGTTCATGAAAGCCGAGACGGCGAGGCTGAGAACCAGATAGATCGCCAGTGTGATGGCGATGATCTCGATCGCCTGGCCGGTCGAGACCAGGGCGGAGCCCATGAACACGGCGACGACCTCGGGATAGGCGATGGCGGCGCCGAACGACGAGTTCTTCACCAGATTGAGATACTGGCTGGTGATGGGCGGGATGATCACCGGCATGGCCTGCGGGATCATCACCAGTCGAATGATACGGCCGGGGCTGAGGCCCAGCGCCCGCGCGGCGTCGATCTGGCCGCGGCGCACCGAGAGGATGCCGCCGCGCACCACCTCGGCGATGAAGCCTGCGGTGTAGGTCGAGAGCGCGGCGAACAGCGCCACGAATTCCGGCACCAGCACGAAGCCGCCGCGATAGTTGAAGCCGCGCAGCACCGGCAGGTCCCAGCTCGTGGTCATGCCCGCCGCGACGAAAGCCAGGAGCGGCAGCAGGCCGCAAATCACGAAGCCCGCGGTCCAGGTCGGGAAGGCCTGGCCGGTGCGTGCCTGGCGCGCCTTGGCCCAACGCGCGAGCACGATCTGGATGGCGATGAGGATCAGCGTCGCCAGCAGCGCGATACGGAAGCCGGTGACGTCGTTGGGCATCGCGACCGACAGGCCACGGCGGTTGAGGAAGGCGACATCGAGGAAGCTCATGCTGTCGCGCGGCGTCGGCAGGGCGGCGAGCACGCCGAAATACCAGAACAGCACGAAGAACAGCAGCGGGATGTTGCGCACGAACTCGATGTAGAAGCCGGCCAGCGTCGACAGCAGCCAGTTGCGCGAGAGCCGCAGCAAGCCGACGGAAAAGCCGATCGCCGTCGCCACGACGATCGCGGCGATCGAGACCAGCAGCGTGTTGACGATACCGGTCCACAGCAGCCCCAGGATCGAATCGCTGGGCTTGTAGCCGGTGATATTGAAGGGCACCTCGATGCCCGAATCGCGCCACAGGAAGCTGAAGCCCGAGGCGATGCCGGCCTTGACCATGTTCTCCGACGCATTGCGCACGAAGAACGCCACGACGGCGATCATGCCGATGGTGGCCGCGACCTGCCACAGGACGTCGCGCACCTTGCCGTCGCGGAGGAAGCGAAGCGCCCCCCTCACCTAGCCTCTCCCCCTGAAGGGGGAGAGGAACATGAAGGGAAAGGAGCTCACTGGAACGGCGGCGTGAACAGCAGACCGCCCTTGGTCCACAGCTCGTTCTGGCCGCGCTTGAGCTTGAGGACCGAGCCCATGCCGACGGTGCGCTCGAAGCTCTCGCCGTAGTTGCCGACCTGCTTGATGAGGTTGTAGGCCCAGTCGTTGGAGATGCCCATCATGTCGCCGAACTTGCCGTCGACACCCAGCAGCCGACGAACTTCGGCGTTGGTCGACTTCTTCATCTCGTCGACATTCTTGGACGTGACGCCCAGCGCCTCGGCCGCGATCTGCGCGTTCAGCACCCAGCGCACGACGAGCTGCCAGCGCTCGTCGCCCCAGCGGGTGGTCGGGCCCTGCGGATCGTTGGAGATGACCTCGGTCAGGATCTGGTGCTGGGCCGGATCCTTGAACTTGATGCGCTGGCCGGCCAGCGCGCCGACGCCGGCGGTATAGGCGTCGCAACGCTCCTGGTCGTAGGCCGAGATGGCGTCGTCGTTCTTCTGGAAGTTGATGATCGTGACCTTGAGGTTGCGCTCGCGGAACCAGTCGGCCGCGGCCTTCTCCTCGGTCGAGCCGGCGGCGACGCAGATCGTGCCGTCGGCGAGATCCTTCACGGCGGCCACCTTGGCCTTGGTGCGCACCACGAAGGTCTGGCCCTCGTAGAAGTTGATGCCCTGGAAGTTCACGCCCAGCGTCGCGTTGCGCGAGAAGGTGATCGTGGTGTTGCGCGCGAGCAGGTCGACCTGGCCCGACGTCAGCACCGGCCAGCGCTGCTGCACCGATGTCGGCGTGTACTTGACCTTGGTCGAGTCGCCCAGCACCGCGGCGGCCAGCGCCTTGCAATAGTCGACGTCGAGGCCCGACCATTCACCCTTGTCGTTGGCGAAGGAGAAGCCCGGCAGGCCGAGATGCACGCCGCATTCGATGTGGCCGCGCGCCTTCACGGCGTCGAGCGTCGGGCTGGGGGCGAGCTGCTGCGCGACCGCAGACCCCGCAATGAGAACCGCCAAGGCGGCAAAACCAATTATCTTCATGCAAAACTTCCCCTCAACAGGTGCTGCCCGATACCGTACAAGGGCGGCCGTGGCGAGTAAATTGCACCTCGAAACGGCGCTTTTGCCCGACGGCTGGCACGATAATGTCGCGGTCGGCGTCGACGACGGCATCATTGTGAGCGTAGGCGATGCAAAGAGCGAGCCGACGGCCGGGCTCGTGTCGGGCGTCACCATCCCCGGCCTGCCCAATTTGCACAGTCACGCCTTCCAGCGCGCCATGGCCGGCCTGACCGAACGACGCGGCGGCGAGGCCGATTCCTTCTGGACCTGGCGCGAGGCGATGTATGGCTTCGTCGAGCGCCTGACGCCGGACGACCTCGAGGCGATCGCGGCGCTGGCCTACATGGAGATGCTGGAAGCGGGCTTCACCTCGGTGGCCGAGTTCCACTATCTCCATCACCAGCCCGACGGCCGGCCCTACGACAATCCGGCCGAAATGTCGGAGCGCATCGTGGCGGCGGCACAGACCGTGGGCATCGGCCTCACGCTGCTGCCGGTGCTCTATCGCCAGAGCGGATTCTTGGGCAAGCCGCCCAGCCCGGCGCAACGCCGATTCCTCTGCGACCGCGATCTCTATGGACGGCTGATGGAAACCCGCGTGCCTGGCGGCACGATCGGCATAACGCCGCATTCGCTGCGCGCGGTCACGCTCGACGATCTTGCGTGGGCCGCAACGACCTGGCCGGACACACCCGCGCACATCCATATCAGCGAGCAGACCAGGGAGGTCGACGACTGCCTGGCGGCGCACGGCGCGCGGCCCATCGATCTGCTGATGGACACTGTCGAGGTCGGCCCCCGCTGGCACCTGATCCACGCCACCCACGCCGATGCGGGCGAGATCGCGCGGATGGCCAGGGCGCGCGCCGTCGTGGGGCTGTGCCCGATCACCGAAGCCAATCTCGGCGACGGGCTGTTCGATGTGCCGTCCTTCCTCGCGCAGGGAGGACGCTTCGGCATCGGCTCCGATTCCAACGTCCGCATCTCCGTCGCCGACGAGCTGCGCACGCTGGAATACGGCCAGCGCCTGATCCATCGCCAGCGCAACGTGCTGGGCGAAGCGGAGCGCTCCACCGGCCGTCGCCTGTTCGACGAGGCGCTGCTGGGCAATGCGATCGCCATCGGACAGCGCGCCGACTTCGTGGTGCTCGACGGCCCCGGCTTCCGCGGCGACAGCGTCATCGACCACTGGCTGTTTGCCGCCGACAATTCGGCGATCCGGTCGGTCTATTGCGGCGGCGTGCATGTCGTCGCGAACGGCCGGCACGTCGAGCGCGACAGGCTGCGTCAGCGATATGACATCGTCCTGCACCGCTTGCAGTCGGCGTGAACGACAGGGCAGAGTAGCGCTGGGAACGCACCGGGGGTTGCATCATGGTTCGCATGCGTAGCGTGCTTGTTGTCGGCATCTTTCTGCTGTCGGCGGGCTGCAGTGTTACGAGCGAGGTCTACGGCGTCGTCGGCGAGGAAAACGATATCTTCAGCGGCCAGGCCACAGGCTACCAGGATGGCAGGGGCCGGATCGAGCTGCACAATGCGTCCGGAACGCGATGCGTCGGCCAGTTCGCCTACTCCACATCCAAGTCGGGCCAGGGGATGTTGAGCTGCAGCGACGGGCAACGCGCCCTCATCCAGTTCACCTCGCTGACGATGACCACAGGCTATGGCTTCGGCACATCGACCACCGGCCGGCCGGTGAAGTTCTTTTACGGCATGACGCCCCAGATGGGCGCGAAATACATCGGCATGCGGTCGGAGCAGATCGTGCCGGCTGCCGCGACACCCAGCGCGCCCGGCGGCCAGGAACCCTCCACCCCCGGCGCCACGCCCTCCGTCCCCGGGGCAGCGCCCACACCGCCTCAGACGGCGGCGAGGACGCGCAGCTCGGGCACCGGATTCTTCATCTCCCGCCAAGGCCATCTGCTCACCAACGCCCACGTCGTCGAACGCTGCAAGGAAGTGTCGGTGACGTCGATCGGCGGCGTTGCGACGTCCGCCACGGTGGTCAGCCTCGACAAGGCCAACGACCTTGCGGTTCTGCAGGCGAGCGCGGCGCCGCAGGCGATCGCCCAGTTGCGCGGTCGCGCGGTGCGGCAGGGCGATTCGGTCGTGGCCTATGGATTCCCCCTCGCCGGTTCGCTGTCGTCCGGGGGCGTGCTGACGAGCGGCAACGTCAATGCCCTGACGGGCTTGCGCGACGACACGCGCTACCTCCAGGTGTCGGCGCCGGTCCAGCCCGGCAACAGCGGCGGGCCGTTGCTCGACGCCAGCGGCGCCGTGGTGGGCGTCGTCACCTCCGGGCTGCGCCGCGGCAATGCACAGAACGTCAACTTCGCCCTGAAGGCCGACGTTGTGCGGACCTTCCTTGGCGCCGTCGGCGTCACCGCGGAGACATCGGGCGGCGGTCGCGAGCTCAGCATGCCGGATATCGGCGAACGGGCGCGGGCCTTCACGGTCTTCGTCGAGTGCAAGGGCTAGGGCAGCCCAAGCAGGGAGTTTCATGTTCAGTCACACAATTCTGGCGCTTGGCGTCGCAAGCATCGGGTGCGTCGCCACCCTCCAGGCCAAAGCCCAGTTGCTCGAGCACAAGGACCTGTCGCTGGCGGCGGCGCTCGCCATCGCCACGGCGGCAGCCGACCATTGCAAGGCGCAGGGATACACGGTGTCGGTCGCGGTGGTCGGCCGCGAGGCGCAGATCCTCGTGCAATTGCGCGGTGACGGCTCGCCGCCCCACTCCGTCGAGAACAGCTATCGTCGCGCCTATACTGCGCGCACCTACAAGCAGCCGTCGCGCGATGTCGAGAAGCGGGTGCGCGCCGATCCGACCGACCAGCTCGTCCATCTCGATCACATCATGGCGGCGCAGGGCGGATTGCCCATCACGGTCGGCGGCGACGTCATCGGCGCCGTGGCCGTATCGGGCTCGCCCGGCGGCGACAAGGACGAGGCCTGCGCCCAGGCCGGCCTCGACAAGGTCGCTTCCGTTCTCCGGTGACACACGCTAGAAGGCGATAAATCGGAGGAAACATGGTCGCCAGCATCGGGCACTACGTCGGCAACAAGCTCGTCGCGGGCAGGAGCGGACGAACCGGCGACATCACCAACCCCGCCACCGGCGAGGTCACGGCCGAGGTGGCCTTCGCCTCCGAGGCCGAGATCGACGAGGCGGTGCAGGTGGCCAAGAAGGCGCAGCTCGCCTGGGCCGCGACACCGCCGCTCCGCCGCCAGCGCGTCATGTTCAATCTCAAGTTCCTGATCGAGAAGCGCATCGACGATCTCGCGCGTCATCTCAGCCTCGAGCACGGCAAGACCTTCGACGATGCCAAGGGCGAGGTCGGGCGCGGGCTCGAGGTCGTGGAGTTCGCCTGCGGCATCGCCCATCACATGAAGGGCGACTTCACCGAGCAGGTGGCGTCCGACATGGACACCTGGTCGATCCGCCAGCCGCTGGGGGTCGTGGCCGGCATCACGCCGTTCAACTTCCCGATCATGATCCCGTGCTGGATGGGCGCCATGGCGGTGGCCACCGGCAACGCCTTCATCCTCAAGCCCTCGGAGAAGGACCCGAGCGCGCCGATGCTGCTGGCCGAGCTCTACACCGAGGCGGGCGCCCCTCCGGGCATCTTCCAGGTGATGAACGGCGACAAGGTCGCGGTCGACGCGCTGCTGCATCATCCCGATGTGCCGGCCATCTCGTTCGTGGGTTCCACCGCGATCGGTGAGTACGTCTATCACACCGGCACGCAGCGCAATAAGCGCGTGCAGGCGCTGTGCGGCGCCAAGAACCACATGGTGGTGATGCCCGACGCCGACCTCGACCAGGTGACCGATGCGCTGATCGGCGCCGGCTATGGCGCGGCGGGCGAGCGCTGCATGGCGATCTCGGTGGCCGTCGCCGCGGGCGATGTCGGCGACCGATTGATGGAAAAGCTGGCGCCGCGCGTCGCCGCGCTCAAGGTCGGCCCCGGCCTCGACCCGCAGTCGGAGATGGGCCCGCTGGTGACCCGCCAGCACCGCGACAAGGTGATGGGCTATGTCGACCAGGGCGTGAAGGAAGGCGCCAAGCTGGTGGTCGACGGCCGTGGCCTGAAGCTGCAGGGCTATGAGAACGGCAACTTCATGGGCGGCTGCCTGTTCGACAACGTCACTAAAGACATGACGATCTACAAGGACGAGATCTTCGGGCCGGTGCTTTCGGTCGTGCGCTCCAAGAGCTTCGACGAGGCCATCGGGCTGGTGAACGACCATGCCTACGGCAACGGCACGGCGATCTTCACCCGCGACGGCGATGCCGCCCGGACCTTCGCCAACAACGTCAAGATCGGCATGGTCGGCATCAACGTGCCGATCCCGGTGCCGGTGGCCTACCACAGCTTCGGCGGCTGGAAGGCCTCGGTGTTCGGCGACCACGGCGTCTACGGCATGGAAGGCGTGCGCTTCTACACCAAGCTCAAGACCATCACCGCCCGCTGGCCGACCGGCATCCGCTCGGGCGCGGAATTCAACTTCAAGGCGCGGGCTTAGCTCTCACGGAAAGCATGAATCAGAGGGCAAGAATCAGCGTATTCAACGAAGGCAAAGCCTGCGACGCCGTTATTCGGTGGAAAGAATGGCAGGCGAACTCGTCCCGGACCGCCCTACAACTGCCCGAAGCCGAGCAGCATGAAGCACCCATCGAAGTCGCCTGCATCATTGCAGGTGAGTTGCACGCTTTCGAACATACGGGCATCGAGCCTTTTCTCAACCAAATCAGAATGGGCGTGGATAGCGCGAAACTCTTCGGTCCTCTCCAAACGCAGCTACTCGGCAAGCTACCCAACGAAGGGAGTTTCGATCTGTACGTACCGGTAGGAGCCACTCAGGGCTTGCGGCCCAAGCAAGTTCTGAAAATTCAGAGACTGCTCATCGACTGGATCGCCAAGGAGGCAGTCATCTGCCCTGTGGCTCGCCCAGGCCGGGTTATCACGCCGATCCTATCTACAAATCTGGAAGATGTCCCCTTTCCCGTATCTCTGCACCGGAACGAGCCGTTAGGGCCAGAGTTCGCAGGACGCTTGGATGTGAGGCACGTCCTACAAGGCGATCTTGAAAAAGCGCGACATGAGCGAATCCTCAAAGCCTACAAGGACAAGAAAGACAAGCTTGCGACTTGGAAGAAGGATCTCAATGCTCGAACAGTTCTCGTGCTCGAAGAGAATGATATCCAACTTACCAACCATCAGCTGGTGGTCGAAGCGGTAAGGCGTATAGAGCAGACCGCTCAAGACAAACCCGATGACATTTTTCTCGTCAGCACTCATCTCCCAAATCGCTGGCGGGTAATTCCGATTCGTCTTGGCAAAGAGTTCTACGAACTCGACGGTCGCGATAGGCACCTTCTTGAATTTGATCCCGATGTCCTAACGCAGATCACATCGCGTTAGCCCCATCGACATACAGCCTGCTTCAAGGCGCGAGCCCAACAAAGACTCATCACCTCCACCGTCTTACGGGGGAGGATAAAGGAGGGGAGAGCCTCGCTCGCGATATCGCGCATGAGGGTGATCTGTACCCGGAAAGGATAGGCCGCGTCGCCTTCCCCCTCCGGCCTTCGGCCACCTCCCCCGTATGACGGGGGAGGAAGTGGCTTCCTTACTTCTTCTCGATGTTCCAGAAGATCGTCACCGGCGATTCGAGCGCGCCGGTGAGCTTCTTGCTCATGGCGGCCGGCACCAGCCACTGGCCGACGAAGGCGTGGGTCGGGTTCTCCGACACGCGCACCTGCATGGCCTCGGCCAGCGCCTTGCGCTTGGGCTCGTCGGTCTCGTCGGCGAAGGCGGCGCGCAGCTTCAGAAGCTCGTCGTCCTTGGGCCAGCCGAACCAGGCGTTCTCGCCCACGGCGTTGATGTAGGTGTTGGCCAGCGGATCCACGATGTCGACCGCGGCCGACGAAGTGAGGAACACGTTCCATCCACCCTTGTCCGGCGCGTCCTTGCGGGCACGGCGGCTCACCACCGTCGTCCAGTCCATGGACTGCATGTCGACCTTCATGCCCGCCCGCTCCATGAGCTGCTTGGCGACCGGGGCGAGGTTGGCCAGGATCTGCAGGTCGGTGGAGTGCATCAGGACGACGGGCTTGCCATCGTAGCCACCCTCCTTCAGCAGCTCCCTCGCCTTGACGACGTTGCTCTCGAACTTGTCCTCGAAGCCCTTGGTGGTCGCGTAGGGCGTCTCACACATGAACATCGCCTTGCAGACCTTGTAGTAGCGCTCGTCGCCGATCACGCCGTCGAGAAAGTCCTTCTGGTTGAAGGCATAGAGCAGCGCCTGCCGCACCTTGGGATTGTCGAACGGCGGATGGAGCTGGTTGAAGCGGAAGATGTACTGGTTGCCCCACTTGTTGAGCGTGAGCAGCTTGAGGTCCGGGCTCGCCTCCATCATCTTCAGCAGGTCGTGCTGCGGCGTCTCGATCATGTCGATCTCGCCCTTGATCAGGGCGTTGGTCGCGGTCTGCTGGTCGGGGATCGCCACCCATTCGACGCGATCGACCTTGGCGATCTTGCCGCCGGCGAGGCCGGACGCGGGCTCCGGCCGCGGCTTGTACTTGGGATTCCTGACGTAGACCGTCTTCTCGCCGGGCTTCCATTCGTTCTTGACGAAGATGAAGGGGCCGGAGCCCGTGTAGTCCTCGATCTGCTTCGCGGCGTCGGTCTCGGCCACCTTCTTCGGCATGATGAAGGCATTGCCCGACGGCTTGCCCAGCGCCTGCAGCATGATGCCGGTCGGCGCCTTGAGCACGATCTGGAAAGTCTTGGCGTCGACCGCCTTCAGCTCGCCGACCTTGCTGAACAGGGCCTGGCCCAGCGGGTCACGCACGGCCCAGCGCTTGAGCGAGGGGATGACGTCCTCGGAGGTGACCGGCGTGCCGTCGTGGAACTCGAGCCCGTCGCGCAGCGTGAAGGTCCAGGTGAGCTTGTCGGCGGAGGTCGTCCATTTGTCGACCATCTGCGGCTTGATCTCGAGATTGCCGTCGAGCGCGAACAGCGTGTCGTAGATCATGTAACCATGGTTGCGGACGATGTAGGCCGTCGTCCACACCGGATCGAGGATCTTCAGGTCGGAATGATTGACCACGCGCAGGGTGGTCTGCGCACTCGCCGATCCCGCAAGGCCAAGAACGAATGCCAATGCAACGCCTAGACTACGCCTGCCCATTGCCGCCTCCCGATAGGTTTGTTGGCCCCATCCTGGGTCGGCGGCGCGGCGATTGGCAAGAGCACAAAGGTCCCTCTTACCTTCCCGTCTTCTCGATGTTCCAGAACACGGGGACCGGCGACACCACGCTGCCGGTGACGTTCTTCCGGATCGCCATGGCGTTGTTGTACTGGCCGAGGAAGGCATGCGTCGGGTTCTCGGCGGCGCGGAGCTGCAGCTTCTCGACGATCTCCTTGCGCTTGGCCTCGTCGGTCTCGTCGGCGAAGGCATCGCGCAGCTTGGTGATCTCGGCATCGCAGGGCCAGCCGAACCACGCCTTGTCGCAGGTGGCGCCGATGAAGCTGTAGGTGAGTGGATCGAGCGAGTCGGCGCCACTGGTCGAGGTGATCAGCACGTTCCAGCCGCCCTGCGCCGGCGGCTCGCGCTTGGCGCGGCGGCTGACGAGCGTCTGCCAGTCCATCGACTGCATGTCGACCTTCAGGCCGGCCTTTTCCATCAACGACTTGGCGACCGGCGCCATGTTGGTGAGCACATAAAGGTCGGTCGAGTGCATCAGAACCACCGGCGTGCCGTCGTAGCCCCCCTCTTTCAACAGCTCCTTCGCCTTCGTGAAATTGCTCTCGTACTTGTCGGCGAAGCCCACCGTGGTCTCGTAAGGCCCGCCGCACATGAACATGGCCTTGCAGACCAGATAGTACTCCGGGTCGCCGATCACCGCGTCGAGGAAGTCCTTCTGGTTCAGCGCGTGGAGCATCGCCTGCCGGACCTTGGGATTGTCGAACGGCCTGTGCAGCTGGTTGAAGCGGAAGATGTACTGATTGCCCCATTTGTTGGTGGTGACCAGCGAGATGTTCCGGTCCTTCTTGAGGATCGGATAGAGGTCGTGCTGCGGCGCCTCGATGATGTCGACCTCGCCGGCCGCCAACGCATTCACCGCGGTCTGCTGGTCGGGCATTGCCAGCCATTCGACGCGATCGACCTTGGCGATCTTGCCTCCGGCCAGCCCGCCCGCCGGCTCGGATCGCGGCTTGTACCTGGGATTCTTCACGTAGACCGTCTTGTCGCCGGGCTTCCACTCGTCGCGCTTGAAGATGAAGGGGCCGGAGCCCACGAACTCCTTGATCTGCTCGCTGGCCGGCGTCTCGGCGATGCGCCTGGGCATGATGAAGGGATTGCCCGACGGCTTGGCCAGGGCCTGCAACACCACGCCGGTCGGCGACTTCAGCACGATCCGGAAGGTCTTGGGATCGATCGCCTTCACCTCGGCGACCTTGGCCCACAGGATCTGGCCCAGCGAATCGCGCACCGCCCAGCGATTCAGCGACGCCACGACATCGTCGGTGGTGACCGGCTGGCCGTCGTGGAACTCCAATCCATCACGAAGCGTGAAGGTCCAGGTGAGCTTGTCGGCCGAGGTCGTCCATGTCTCGACCATCTGCGGCTTGATCTGAAGCTTGTCGTCGAGCGCAAACAGCGTGTCGTAGATCATGTAGGCGTGGTTGCGCACGATGAAGGCGGTGGTCCAGATCGGATCGAGGATTTTGAGATCTGAATGGGCCACGACCCGCAACGTGGTCTGTGCGGTGGCCAGGCCAGGAAGCGATATCGCGAGCACCGCGAGAATTCGAACCAACGACTTCATCACGCTGCCCTCCGCGTCGCCAATGCACTGCCGCGCCGGCCATCCTCGATCACCATTTGCGCCGCCTTGTCGGCGATCATGATCGTTGGCGTATTGGTGTTGCCCGAGGTGATCGTCGGCATCACCGAGGCATCGACCACGCGCAAGCCTTCGAGGCCGAAGACGCGCAGCCGCTCGTCCACCACCGCCATCGGATCGGACGGCAGGCCCATCTTCGCCGTGCCCACGGGATGGAAGATCGTGGTGCCGATGTCGCCGGCAGCCTTGGCCAGCGACGCCTCGTCGTCGCCCACGCTCGGACCGGGCAGATACTCCTCCGGCCGATAGGGCTGCATCGCGGGCTGGCGCATCAGGCGGCGCGTGACGCGGATGGCATCGGCGGCCACGCGCCGGTCCTCGGGCGTGGAGAGATAGTTTGGCGCGATGAGCGGCTTGGCCGACGGATCGGCCGAGCGCAGCCGGATCGTGCCGCGCGAGGTCGGCCGCAGATTGCAGGCGCTCACCGTGACCGCCGGGAAGCGATGCAGCGGCTCGCCAAACCGGTCGAGCGACAGCGGCTGGACGTGGAACTCGATATTCGCCCGCTCATGGTCGGACGACGACGTGGTGAAGATGCCGAGCTGCGACGGCGCCATGGTGAGCGGCCCTGTCTGGAACAAGGCGTACTCCAGTCCCATCAGCGCGCGACCCATCAGCGAATGATAGGTGGCGTTCAGCGTCTTGACGTCATTGACCTTGAAGATGGCACGCTGCTGCAGATGGTCCTGCAGGTTGCGGCCAACGCCGGGCCTGTCCTGCACCGTGGCGATGCCGTGCTCCGTGAGCCAGTCGGCGGGCCCGACGCCGGAGAGTTGCAGGATCTGCGGCGAACCCACGGCGCCCGCCGACAGGATGACCTCGCCGCTCGCGCGCGCCTCGACCGGCCGGCCGTTCTGTCGGAAGCGGACGCCGACAGCGCGCCTGCCCTCGAACAGCACCTTCTCCACCAGCACGCCGGTCTCCAGCCGCAAGTTGGGCCGCTTGAGCACCGGCTTCAGGAAGGCGCGGGCGGCCGACATACGCACGCCACGCCGCTGGTTGACGTGGAAGTAGCCGACACCCTCGTTGTCGCCGGTGTTGAAATCCCGCGTCGCCGGAATGCCCATTTCCGTCGCCGCCCTGGCGATGGCATCCAGCACGTCCCACTTCACGCGCATCTGCTCGACGCGCCATTCGCCGCCGCCGCCGTGATGCTCGGTGTCGCCCAGGAAGTGGCCGTCGAGCCGCTTGAAGGTCGGCAGCACATCGTCCCAGCCCCAGCCGGAAAGGCCGAGCTGCCGCCAATGGTCGTAGTCCTGCGACTGGCCGCGCATCGAGATCATGCCGTTGATCGCCGAGCAGCCGCCGATCACTTTGCCGCGCGGGTAGTTGAGTGCGCGACCGTTCAGGCCGGGCTCCTTCTCGGTCTGGAACATCCAGTCCGACCGCGGATTGCCCATGGCGAAGAGATAGCCGACCGGGATGTGGAACCAGATCCAGTTGTCGCGACCACCGGCTTCCAGCAGCAGGACGCGAGTTTTGGGATCAGCCGACAGGCGGTTGGCCATCACGCAGCCAGCCGACCCTGCGCCGACGACGATATAGTCGAAATCTCCCTCGAGCCGGGTGGCCGCTTCCGCTGTCATGGCAACTCCTTGCGGGTCGCATGATGCGGTGGGGTTCCGCGCAGGTCCAGCCGTAGAGATCTCTCGCTGCGCTGGGATGACAATGTTGTGTCGCCCCGAGCGCAGCGGCTGAGCCGATTACGCCGCGCGTGACGCGGCGATCCGGTTCCAGATGAAGAGCACGAGGACCGCGCCGACGATGGCGCCGATGAAGCCGGCGCCCTGGTCGGGGCGGTACCAGCCGATCGCCTGACCGATGAAGGTCGCGGCGAAGGCGCCGGCAATGCCCAGCAACGTGGTGAGAATGAAGCCGGCAGGCTTGTTCGGTCCCGCCGACACCAGCCGAGCGATGACCCCGGCCACGAAGCCGATCAGCACGATCCAAAGAATGCTCATGATTGCTCTCCGCTCCCCGGTGTCATACGACGCGCTTCATTTCCTCGTGAGTCGGCAGCCGCCCGTCGGGCGTCAGCTCGTCGACCGCACTGGGGAGTTCCTTGGCAAGCCCTGCCAGCAACTGTTCGCGCGTCAGTCCGGTGCGCGCCGTCAGGAACGCGATCTGTTCCGGCGTGAGCACGTCGTCGAGATCCTGGGGCTCGATGTCCTGGTTCTGGCCGGTCGAAACCCACGACTTGGCGACGTCTCCCTTGCCGGCGCCCTGGAACTGCTTGATCAGGTCGCCGAGCCCGCCGCTCAGCATGCCGCCCAGCCCACCGGCGCCGACAGCACTGCCCAAACCGTTCCTCAACATGTCGCCGAGACCGCCGCCGGACGTTGCGGGCGTGGAGCCCGGCTGCGCCGCGCTGCCGCTGAAGCTCTTGACCGCCTTGTAGGCGAGCAAGCCCATGATCGCCATCATGATGGGCGACATGCCGCCAGCGCTGCCGGCCGTCGCGCCACCGCGCGGGCCGTTCCTCATGCCCGTGAGCACGTCCATTAAACCCAAGTCTGCCTCCCGCCGGTTGAATTCGCGCCTACACAACGAGCGTGGCGACCGCAGGTTGCTCCCTGGTCAGATCTGCGAGTAGCCGGTGCCGGGAATGTCGATGCCGCGGCCGACACCGGTATCGATCCAGCCGAATTCCTTGAGGAGCTGCTGGCTGTAGCCAACACGGCCGTTCACCTTCTCCGCAGGCTCGCTCGCCAGCAAAAGGGCGGCATGCGCCATCATCTCGGGCGGCTCACCGCGCGGATCGTCGAGCCCGTCGACCAGCTTGTGATAGACGGTGCCCGGCGTCGGCACGACGCGCGAGGGCGACACGCAAGCGACGGCGATGCCGCCATGGTGGGCGACTTCCTGGGCCAGCCCCTGGGTGAAGCGCTCCAGCGCCGCCTTGCTGGCGCCGTACATCACCCCGCCGCGCACCTTCTGGTCTGCATAGGGGCCGCGACCCGGTCCGATCGCGGCGCCGGAGCCGACGTTGACGATGGCCGCTCGGCCGGCGGCAACCATGTCGGGCAGCAGGGCCTTGGCGAGGATGAACGGCGCATGGACATTGACGGCAAACGCCTTGATCCAGCGGTTGGTCGGATAGTCGGCGGTCGGGATGTAGTAGTTGAGCGCGGCATTGTTCACGAGCGTGTCGATCCGGCCGTAGGCCGCGCGTGCCGCCTCGACGAGCCTCAGGCACTCGCCCTCCGAAGAGATGTCGGCCGCAACGGGTGTGGCCTCGCCGCCGGTGGCTCGGATACCGGCCACCGTGCTGGCGAGCGAGCCTTTCAGCCGATGGTCGCCCTCGTTCAGGGTGCGGGCCACGCACACCACCCGGGCGCCCTCCCGAGCCAGCAGCTCGGCGATCGCCTGGCCGATGCCGCGGCTCGCCCCGGTCACGATCGCAACCCTCCCTGCCATTTTCGGCATGCTTTCCTCCCTCTGTCTGTCGAAACCCGGCCATTGCCTGTACCATGGGCTGCCGCGCATAATTCAGGCAACCGGGAGAAACGCCATGCAGTACAAGCGCATTTCCGCCGACAGCCATCTCGACCTGCCCTGGATGCCGCCCGACCTCTTCACGTCGATGGCGCCACGCGAGCTCAAGGATCGCATGCCGTTCGTCACCGACACCGACGAAGGCCCGAAATGGATGGCCAAGAACGGCGCCACCTTCGGCTTCAAGAACGGCGTCGGCCCGGCCGGCTCCAAGTTCGTTCCCGGCAAGCACGGCCGGGTCGACATCATGGCCGAGACCGGCCTCTACTCGGACGGCGCCAAGGACATCCGCCGCGTCTCCGATCCCCACCTGCGCATCAAGGATCTCGATCGTGACGGCGTCGACGCCGAGGTGATCTACGGCATCCTGGGCGCCGCCAGCCGGCTGAACGACCGCGAGGCCGGCAACCAGATGCTGACGATCTACAACGACTGGCTGAAGGACTTCTGCAGCCACTATCCCGACCGGCACATCGGGCTGGCCTGCCTGCCCTACGGCGACATCGACGCCGCGGTGGCGGAGATCTATCGCGTCGCCAAGATGGGCATCAAGGGGCTCGAGCTTTCCTGCTCCTGGGACATGGAGCCGATGTGGCACCCGATGTGGGAGCCGCTGTGGAAGGCTGTGAACGACGTGCAGCTGCCGCTGCACTTCCACACCTTCCCGGCGGTGCCGCCCAACACGATCGAGAAGTACCCCGGCCGCGTCGGCCGCTCGGTGTTCTTCACCATCGTCTCGGGTTTCCAGATGAACCTGGTGAACATCCTGGCCGCCATCATCGGCGCCAACGTGCTGGAGCGTTATCCCAACGTCCGCATCGCCTTCGGCGAGAGCGGCTCGGGCTGGATTCCCTACGCGCTCGACCGCATGGACTTCGAGTGGGAGGATCGCTTCACCGACCTCGGCCTCAAGATGAAGCCGTCGGACTACTGGCGCCGCCAGTGCAAGGCCACCTTCCAGTTCGACCGCATCGGCGCCAAGCTGATCGACGACATGGGCGCGGAGAGCCTGATGTGGGGTTCCGACTATCCGCACGGTGACGGCGTGTGGCCGCATTCGGACAAGTACATCAAGGAACAGTTCGCCGACGTCCCGGCCGAGCAGGTCAAGATGATCACCTGCACCAACGCCGGGAAGTTCTACGGCCTGATCAATTAAGGAACGAGAGATCGCCCTTCGACACGGTGTGTTGAAGGGCGAAGAGCTCAGCCGACGGCGCGTGTGCAGCACGCGCCGTTCGTGCGTCCGCGACCGACCAGAAGAAGGCAACGATCGCCCGCTCGATCTGACGATCGGGTTCAGGGCGTAGCTCCTTCTCTGTCGTGTGCGCCTGACCGACATCGAGCCGTCCCAGCAGCAGATCGATCCGCGCCGGCTGGAAGGCGGCCAGCGCATCGAACGGGGCCGGCTCGTCGGCCTTCACTCTCAGCGTCAGGGCCGCCGCGCCGATACCGTCGCCCTGCCGCCGTTCGATCGTGCAGGCCGTGCGCCAGGTATCGCGAAACCTCGGGAAGATCGCGCGGCTCATCTCCGACGGATTGCGCAGGCACGTGTAGTAGGCGTCGCTCTCGAACGCCGCCGTCGTCTGGGCGTCGTAGAACAGGAGATAGCGGCTTGGCCGGTCGACGCCTTTGAAGCGGCTGCCGCGCAGCCAGCCGGGACAGCCCACCCGCTCCTGCACATGCTCGCGGCTGTGCCAATGGTTGAACAGGGCGTCGTCGGCCGGATCGATGTCGACCCACAGAGCAAGGGCTGCCCGCCCGCCCCTCATGTCAGGGGCCGGCATCTCAGCTGAAGGCTTTGAAGGTGATGAGGGTGAAGGTGTCCTTCACGCCGGGCAGGGTCTGGATCTGGCTGGTGACGAAGTGGCCGATGTCGGTCTTGTCGTCGAGATAGCACTTCATCAGCAGATCGTACTGGCCGGAGGTCGAGTGGACCTCCGACACCTGCTCGGCGCTCACCGCGGTCTCGGCGACCTCATAGGCCTTGCCGAGCTCGCACTTCACCATGACGAAGATGGTCTGCATGGCTCCTAGCGCGACGGCCGCGCGAGGAAGGCCGGGACGTGATCGCCAAGTCCCACGGGCGCGCGCTCGTCGCGCTGGGGCTGGGGCCGTTCGCGTTCCGGCGGCCGGCGATCCCGCTGGGGCCGCTCCGCACGGGGCTCACGTGGTTCGCGAGGCTCACGCGCGACATGCGGTTCGGCAGCCGGTCTTGCGACCGGCGCTGCCGCTACATGCTGTTCGCGAGGCTCGCGGGGTTCACGCGGCTCGCGGGGCGGGCGTGGCTCACGATGCTCGCGAGGCTTGTCGGAAGCAGGACGTGCCGCGCGGCTGCTCTCGCCGCGTCCACCCTCGCTACGACCACCTTCGCTGCGGCCACCCTCGCGACCGCCACGTCCGCCGCGGCCGCCACGACCCCGGCGCCGTCCGTCGGACGCTTCGAAGGCAACGATCTCGAGGCCCGGCACTTCCACTCGGGGAATGGTCGTGCCGATCAGCTTCTCGATCGCTTCCACAAGGCCGCCCTCGTCGGGCGAGGCCAGGGTGAAGGAATGACCGGTCCGGCCGGCACGGCCTGTACGGCCGATGCGATGGACGTAGTCTTCAGGAGAGAACGGCACGTCGTAGTTGAAGACGTGGCTCATATCGACGATATCGAGGCCGCGGGCGGCGACGTCGGAGGCGACGAGGATCTGAATCTCGCCGGCCTTGAAGCGCTCAAGCGTCTCGGTGCGGGCGGGCTGGCTCATGTCACCGTGCAAGGCGCCGGCGTTGATGCCGTGCTTCTTCAGCGTGGTGTGCAGCGTCGCGACGTCGCGCTTGCGGTTGCAGAACACGATGGCGTTCTTCACTTCCTGGCTCTTGATCAGCGCCAGCAGCGCCTCGCGCTTCTCGCCTTCCGACACCACGACCATGCCCTGGACCACGGTGGCCGAGGCGGAGGCCGGCGGCGACACCGTCACCTCCTTGGGGTTGCTGAGGAAGCGGTCGGCCAGTCGCTTGATCTCCGGCGGCATGGTGGCGGAGAAGAACAGCGTCTGGCGGAGCTGCGGCAGGGTCGCCACGATGCGCTCGACGTCGGGGATGAAGCCCATGTCGAGCATGCGATCGGCTTCGTCGATCACCAGGATCTTGACGTCGTTCAGCAGGATGCCGCCGCGCTCGAAATGGTCGAGCAGGCGGCCCGGCGTGGCGATCAGCACATCGGCGCCGCGCTCCAGGGCGCGCTCCTGGTCGGGAAAGCTGGTGCCCCCGATCAGCAGGGCCATGTTGAGCTTGTTGTGCTTGCCGTAGGTCTCGAAGTTCTCGGCCACCTGGGCGGCCAGTTCGCGCGTCGGCTCCAGGATGAGCGAGCGCGGCATGCGCGCCTTGGCGCGGCCCTGCGAGAGGATATCGATCATCGGCAGGACGAAGGAGGCGGTCTTTCCGGTGCCGGTCTGGGCACATCCGAGGACGTCTCGGCCCATCAGAACGATGGGAATGGCTTTTTCCTGGATCGGGGTCGGGGTCGTATAGCCCTTGTCGAGGACTGCCTGTAGTACCGGGGCGCTTAGCCCCAAACTCTCAAAACTCATTTAGTTTCCGTGATTTAGTCCAATTCGCTGGACTGGCGGGGGCGGTCTCGCAAAGAGGCCCTATAGGGGACGGGCCGGCCGCTGTTACGCCTGATATGGGGCTTGGGGGGCAACGAGTCAATGCAGGGGCCCTGCGCAGCTCCGTCGCGGCCGGGTCATGCCTTGAGCTCGATCTCCACGAAAACGAACTCGAAATCATTGGCATTGATGACGTCGTGCGCGACACCGATCTGGCGGGCATAGGATACCCCGGCCCGGAGCGGCGCGGGCACCGTCGTCCGGCCGTCGAAGATCTGCAGCTCCCCGGTCGTGACGGGCACCACGACATAGTCGTGCATATGTTTATGCCAGCCGGTATGGCCGCCGGGCGGGAAGCGCCATTCGGTGACGATGACGCGGTCGTTCTCGACCTGCACGGTGGGCTTGGCCAAAGGCCGTTCCTTGTCTGTCATGGCGGAAAGCTAATGCGATACGGCATCTTTGTCAGGTGACAGGGTGGCGCGCCCTGATAATGTGCATATGCACCTAATTGGCGGAGCGTCCCTTGTCCCATCCCCTCCTGACGGCCCCCATCGGCTCCAGCCTGCTGCGGTTGGCCGGCCCAACGACGGCGGTGATGGTCGTGCAGACCTTCGTCGCCATCGGCGAGACCTACTTCTTCGGCAAGCTCGGCACCGAGGCTCTGGCAGGCTTTGCCCTGGTTTTCCCCTTCATGATGCTGATGACCATGATGGCGGCGGGCGGCATGGGCGGCGGTGTCGCGGCTGCCATGGCTCGCGCCCTGGGCGGCCAGCGCACTGCCGATGCCCGGGCGCTCGTCCTGCATGCCCTGGTGCTGGGGCTGGGTTTCTCCCTGCTCTTCAGCCTGGGCGCCTGGACGATCGCGCCGACCTTCTATCGCCTGCTGGGCGGCAGCGGCGCCGCGCTGGCCAATGCCGAGACCTACAGCCACGTCCTGTTCAGCGGCTCGGCCGCGATCTGGGCCAACTTCTTCTTCGCGGCCCTCCTGCGCGGCGGTGGCGACGCCGCTACGCCCGGCCGCTACATGCTGATCTTCTCGATCCTGCAGGTTCCCCTGTCGGGCGTGTTGGCGCTGGGCATCGGCGACTGGCCGGGAATCGGCATGGCGGGACCGGCTGTCTCCTCGGTGGCGACGATGGCCTGCGCCGCCCTTCTGCAGGCACGCGCGCTGTGGCGTGGCAAGCTGGGCTTCACGCCGTCGCTCACCGGCATCCCCCTGCAAGGCCGGCTGTTCTGGCAGATCCTCAAGGTCGGGCTGGTCGCGTCCTTCTCCGCCCTCACCGCCAACCTCACCGCCATGCTGGTGACCGGTCTGGTCGGTCGCTTCGGCGTCGCGGCACTGGCAGGCTACGGTATCGGCGTCCGTCTGGAATTCATGCTGGTGCCGCTGGCCTTCGGCATCGGCTCGGGCCTCACCACCCTGGTGGGCGTCGCAGCCGGCGCGAACGACTGGAAGCGCGCGGTGCGTGTCGCCTGGACCGGCGGGCTGGTGGCCTTCGGCCTGATCGGCATGCTCGGCTGGATCGTGGCGCTGGTGCCGGAGGGCTGGGCGCGGCTGTTCACGACCGATCCCAAGGTGGTCGAGGCGACCATCGCCTACATCACCCATGTGGCGCCCTTCTACTGCCTGTTCGGCCTGGGCATGACGCTGAGCTTTGCCAGCCAGGGCGCGGGCCGCATGAAAGCGCCGTTCTTCGCCGGCATCGCCCGCCTGATCGTGGCGACGACCGGTGGCTGGATCGCCGTCGAGCATCTGGGCCTCGGCCTCGACGGCGTGTTCGGCGCCATCGCCGTCGGCATGATCCTGTTCGGCGCCATGATCGCCGGCCCCCTGCTGGTGAAACCGTGGGGTCCCAAAGGTGCTAAGCTCGCGCCTGCAAAGGGAGCAAGCGATGAGCCGTCCATCGACGATCGCCACCTGGAACCGCAACCCCGCTGAAGAAGATGCGATGGGGGCTGCCCATGCGCCGATCTGGCGGCGCATGGTCGATGTCTCGGTGCCACACGATATCCGCCAGGCCACGATCCTCGACTATGGCTGCAACCAGGGTGGCTTCCTGCGCCTGCTGCATGATCGGCGCCCTTTCAAGAGCGCCATCGGCATCGACATCGCCCGCGAGTCGGTGGCTCGGGCCGAACTGCTGAAGGGCCAGCGGCCGATCGACTACAGATTGGGCGATTCGGCGGCTGCGCTTGGCCACAGCTTCGACTTCGCCTTCAGCCACGAGGTGATCTACCTCCTGCCCGACGTGTCGGCCCATGCGCGCGACATAAGGGCGGCACTGTCGGCCGGCGGCGCCTATGTCGCCGCCATGGGCTGCCACACCGACTCCGCTGTATGGCCGCGCTGGCGCAGCCTGATCGCCGAAAGCTCCTCGATCCCGATCTACGACCATTCCCTGGAGGAGGTGTCGAAGGCCTTCACCGACGAGGGCTTCGCCGTGTCGGCGCGCCCTCTCGCGCTCGATGCCTTCATGCCGGTGACGGTGGGCAGCGCCTATTTTCCCAAGGTCGCGGATCAGCTGCGCTATTACACCACCGACAAGGTATTGTTCCGGTTCGTGCGCAAACCCTGATACCGGAGATTCCGATGCCCGTCGTCTCGTCCTTCTATGCCGCGCTGATCGGCATCCTCTGCGTCGTGCTGTCGGTCCTGGTGATCCGCTTGCGCGTCAGCACCAAGATCAGCATCGGCGACGGTGGAGACAAGGTGCTCTCGCGCATGACCCGCGTGTTCGGCAACTTCATCGAATACGCGCCGCTGGTCGTCGTCATGCTGGCGCTGGCCGAGACGATGGGCACTTCGCGGCTGACGCTGCATATCTTTGGCCTAGCCTTCATCGTCGGCCGCATCGCCCACGCCTTCGGCCTCTACAGAACCCTGGGCGTCAATCCCGGCCGCACGATCGGCGTCGTGCTGACGCTCGGCACGATCCTGGGCCTTGCGATCACCCTGCTGATGATCGCCATACCGAAGCTCAGCTAACGCGCCCCGATCTTGCGCAGGGAGCGGTCGAGCCAGAGGGCGCCGATCTTCTCCTGCACGGAGTTCTGGCGCAGGCGCTGGCGCAGGCAGGCGAAATCGACGCGGTCGAGCTCCTGGTCCTGGTTGAAGCAGGAGAACACCACGCTCTCCTTGCCCGTCACCGGATCGCGATGGAGCTGCAGGCACTGGGCGCAGATCTCCTTCATCATGCACTGCATGGGGGAGTTGATGGACCCCAGCGCCTTGTGGTCGAGCTTGAGATAGGGCTTCAGCACGCCATGCCGCGCCAGGCGCACGGCGTTCATCATGCCGTCGGAGCCGATGGCGACGATGCGGTCGGCGGCGCTGAACGGGATCGGCTGGTCGCCGAGCTCGGCCGCCGCGTACTTGCGCATCGTCTCGACGATATTGTCGACGGTCGACTTGTCCTGCGGCCGTGACGGCGCAAAGCCCGGCGCCTCGTCGCAGCACCACACGACCACGTCGGCCGCAGCCTCGATCTCTTCCACCTTGTAGCGGTCGATCACGCGCTTGTAGCCGGCGAAGTAGAGCACCTTGCTGCCGGCCTTGCGGAAGGCCTGGCCGATCGAGAACAGCACGGCATTGCCGAGGCCGCCGCCCGCCAGCACCACGGTCTCGCCCGGCTCGATCTCGGTGGGCGTTCCCGTCGGTCCCATGACGACGACAGATTCGCCGGGCTCGAGCAGCGCGCAGAGGTCGGACGAACCGCCCATCTCCAGCGCGATCAGCGACAGCAGGCCCTTGTCCTTGTCGACCCAGGCACCGGTGAGCGCCAGACCTTCCATGGTGAGCAGGGTGCCGTCGACCTTCTTCGACCGCGCCTCATAGTTCTGCAGCCGATAGAACTGGCCAGGCTCGAAGTTGCGCGCCGCGGCATGCGCCTCGACCACCACCTCGACGATGGTCGGCGTGAGGCGCTCCACGCGCACGACGCGGGCGCGCCACTGGTCGTTGGCCTCGGCCAGAATGTCGGCCGGCGCGCGCTCGGCAGCCGGCAGCGCGGACATGATGCGCGTCAGCACCGGATAGCCCTGCTTGGCGCCGCCCATCGCCTTCACCACGTTGCCGGCGAAGGAGGGATGAAGGTCGCCGAAGAACGACATGCCCCGGCCATCGCCATGGCGATAGGTGAGCACGCGCACCTCGGCCGGCTTGCAGACGCGCTCGGGCGAGACGGGCTCACCGGCCTCGTCGATGGCGCGGAAATACTTGCCGTCGATGAAGGCATGCGTCGCATCCTCGCGTGCCAGCACGGTGTTGGGCTGGGTGCCCGCCGCCACCAGGATGGTGCGGGCGGGCAGCGTCGCCTCGATCTTCGTACCGTTCTGCTCGCCCGCGACCTTCAGCGCCCTGGCATGGCCGTTGGCATCGACCTCGACCGCAATGGGTGAGAGGCCCTCGGCGAAGCGGATGTCCTCCTCCAGCGCCTTCAGCACCTCTTCGTGGTTCAACGTATAGGACGGCGAATCGATCAGGCGGCGGCGGTAGACGAGGGTGACGCCCCCCCAGCCGTTCACCAGGCCAGCAACATCGGGCGTGCGGCCCTCGCGCGCGGCGGCTCCACGCTCGGCGCGGATCGCTTTGGCATGGGCGAGGAACTCGCCTGCGATCTCGCGTTCCTCCTCGCTCCAGCTGCGCTGCACCGCTGCCTCGCCGCGCTCGGCGACGAGAGTCTCGTGGCGCGTCAGGAACTTTTCGACCTGCAGCGGATAATAGGCGAGCGACTCCGTTGCCGTATCGATAGCGGTCAATCCACCGCCGATGACGACCACCGGCAAGCGGATCTGCAGGTTGGCGATCGAGTCCTTCTTGGCCGCGCCCGTGAGCTGCAGCGCCATCAGAAAGTCCGACGCCGCGCGCACGCCGCGAGCGAGACCGTTCGGCAGGTCGAGCACCGTGGGCTTGCCCGCGCCGGCACAGAGCGCGATATGGTCGAAGCCCATGGCGAAGGCGCTCTCGACGGTGACGGTGCCGCCGAAGCGGACGCCGCCGAACATCGAGAATTGCGCGCGGCGCTCCAGCAGCAGCCGCACCAGCTTCAGGTAATTCTTGTCCCAGCGCACGGTGATGCCGTACTCGGCGACGCCACCGAACCCCGCCATCGCCCGCTCGCCGAGATCCTCGCGCAGGCTCGCGATGTCGCGCACCGCCGCGAAGGGCACGCGCCGGCCGTCGGCTTCGACGCCGGACTGCGTCGCCGGCAGGGGCTCGATCTTGAGCCCGTCGATGCCAATGACGGCATGGCCGTCGTTCATCAGATGATGCGTGAGGTTGAAGCCGGCCGGGCCGAGCCCGACCACCAGCACGGTGCGCCCGGTCGCGGGCCGCGGGATCGGTCGCGCGAGGTTCAGCGGGTTCCAGCGCGTCAGCAGCGAGTAGATCTCGAAACCCCAGGGTAGCGCCAGAACGTCCTTCAACGTCCGGGTCTCGACCTGCGGGATGTCGACCGGTTCCTGCTTCTGGTAGATGCAGGCCTTCATGCAGTCGTTGCAGATGCGGTGACCGGTCGCCGCGAGCAGCGGATTGTCGACCGCAGCGATGGCCAGCGCGCCGATGGAGAAGCCCTCGCTCTTGAGGAGATTCATCTCCGAGATCTTTTCCTCGAGCGGGCAGCCGGCCAGCGTCACGCCGAAGGGCGACTTCTGGAAGGCGCCGGTCTTGCGGTCCTTGAGGCCGCGCGAGCAGGAATCCTTGCCCTGGTTGTGGCACCAGATGCAGTAATTGGCATGATCGAGCGAACGCTCCAGATCGTAGCCCTGGTCGGTGAGCGCAAAGCCTTCGCGATGACGCAGCAGCGGCCGCGGCAGCATCATGCGGGTGACGCCATCGACGACTTCCGTCTCGATCGGCACCAGATGCTCGAAATCGAGCTTGTGCGGCAGCTTGAACAGCGGTCCGTCGCGATGGCGCTTCCTGCCCTCGGGATGATGCAGCGCCCAGGCGGCGTAGCGCGTCAGGGTCTCGATCTCGGGCGTCGGCGTCTCGACCTTGAATTCCGCGCCAACGACGTTGCGTATGGCATGGGCGAAGGCGAGCTCGCCTTCCTCCAGGTTCGTGAAATCGGCCCAGGCCGCGATCGCGCCCGTCACCTCGGCGCCATCGAGCGCCGCCGCTGCGTCCGCCTTGATCGCGCGCGCGGCGTAGCGCTGCACGAAGAGACGCTTGCAGTCGTACAGCGGCGCCAGCCGGGAATGCCGTCCGCGCAGCTCGGCCGCCTCGGTGGCGACGCCGAACAGGACAGCGACGAAATCCTCGAGCGGCCGCGCCAGCTCGATCAGCAGGTTCGATTCGTCCTTCGGCGCCAGCGCCTTGGGCGCGAGCCGCGCCGCCATCAGGCGCGCATGGCCATCGACGCTCGTGTCTTTCAACCAGGCAACGAACGCGGCATCCAGGCGGGCGAGGCCTTCGCGGTCGTAGAGATCGTCGAAGCTCAGCCCATGTGCAAGCGAGGGAACCGGCGCAGGCGCGGTCATTGTCGAAATATCCGGATGGTGCGAGGGGTGATTGTTCGTACGCGAACCGATTAACGGGCAGGGGCGGCGAGCGCAAGCGCGCGGCCCTTCGCGACATTAACGCCTGATGACGAGGCCTCTTGCTTCACGCATATCGTTCGGCAGTCATGCAAGCCCCAGGCCCCGTGCGCAACTGGCTGATCGTCGTTGCCGCCATGATTTTTTTCATGATCGTGCTCGGCGCGCTCACGCGACTGACCGAGTCCGGCCTGTCGATGGTGGAGTGGCGGCCGGTCACCGGTTGGCTGCCGCCTCTCTCGAGGGCCGAGTGGCAGGTGGAGATCGAGAAATATCTTTCCTCGCCGCAGGGAAGATTGGTGAGCCATGATTTCACCGCGCTCGATTTCCAGAAGATTTTTTGGCTCGAGTATCTCCATCGCCTGTGGGGGCGGCTGATCGGCGTCGTGTTCGCCCTCCCCTTGGCCTGGTTCTGGCTGCGCGGGCAGCTTCCCTCCCGGCTGAAGCCGCGGCTGGTCGCCCTGCTGGTGCTGGGCGGCCTGCAGGGCGCGCTGGGCTGGGCCATGGTGGCGTCGGGCCTGGTCGACCGGCCCTCCGTCAGCCACTACCGGCTCGCCGCGCATCTCGGGCTGGCCGTGGCGCTTTATGGCTATACCGTCTGGCTGGTCCTCGAAACCGGCTCACGTGGCACGCGCATGGACGATGCGAAGACACGCCGCGAGGCGACGGGGCTGATCGGCTTCCTGTTCATCGTGCTCACCTGGGGCGCCTTGATGGCTGGCCTGCGGGCCGGCACTGCGCACAACACCTTCCCCACCATGTCAGGTTACTGGATTCCGCCCGGCCTGTTCGATCTCGCACCCTGGTGGATCAACCCGTTCGAGAACGGCACGACGATCCAGCTCATTCACCGTTGGCTCGCCATGCTCCTGGTGCTGGGCGTGCTGGCGCTGGCCATGCGGGTGCGCCGTGCCGAGACCTGGGCCGCAGGCACGATGGCGCTGGTGCAGCTTGGTCTCGGTATCGCCACAATTCTGAGCGGAATCGAGATCGCTCTCGCCTCGGCACACCAAGCCGGCGCAGTGCTGCTGTTGACCGCTCTGATCGTGGTCCGCCATCGGGCGACGTCTTCTCGATAGGGTCCGTGCTCGCTATGGTCGGAACATGAGCGACTGGTTCGATTGGCGCAGACATATGCCGGCGCTGGCATCGCGGCTGAAGATGCCTGACGTCCTGATCGGAGTCGCGGCTTCCCTGGCCCTCGCGATCGTTGCATGCGTCGTCCTGGCGGTGCTCAGCAACGACCACGCGCCGCCACCGGTCGCACAGGCCGACGCCCCCCCTGTTCAACAGCCACCACCTGCCCCATCCCCGCCAGTGTCCACGGCAAATTCACCGGTGCCGAGCCCGGCCGCGGCCAGCGACCCCTCGCCGGCCACGGCACGGCCTGCGCCGACCGCCGAGCCCGTGCGGCCCGACCCGCCAAGCGACTGGGCAGCCCTGTCGATCGACGAGGTCCGGCTGCGCGCCAACGCCAAGGACACATCGGCGATGGAGGAGATGGGCCGCCGGCTGATCCAGGGCATGGGCGTGGCCAAGGACCCGCAGGCGGGCGCCGGCTGGCTGCTGCGCGCCGCCGAGCTCGGCTCGGCGCAGTCGGCCTTCAATGTCGGCGTGATGTACGAGCGCGGCTTCGTCGTGGAACGCGATTCCTCACGCGCCGTCGAATGGTACCGCAAGGCCGCAGATGCCAATCTCGCGGTCGCCAAGCACAATCTCGCCCTGCTGCTGCGCGACGGCAAAGGTGCGCCGCGCGACGGCAAGGCGGCCATCGAGCTGCTGCGTTCCGCGTCCCGCCAGGGCATGGCGGCATCGATGTTCGTTCTGGGCGACATCTACGAGCGCGGCGACGCAGCGACGGCCGACACGGCGGTGGCGCTGGCCTGGTTCGCCGTCACAGCCGAATTCGATCGCCAGGCCAATCGCGGCACCGAGACGGCGCTGGTCCAATCGGCCCTGCAACGCTCGCAGGCGCTGCAGCGCACGCTCACGCCGGCGGAGCTGACGCGGGCCCAGGAGCTTGCCCAGGAGGAATTCAAGCGGATCGTCGAGGCGCTGGTCCCCAGGCCGCTGCCCCTTCCTGCACCGGAGGTGGCCGCAGCCGGACCCACCGCCGGATCGCCGCCGTTTTTGGAGCCCGAGACGCCGGCATGGCCCAAGTCGACGGCCGACCAGGTCCGCGCCATCCAGGAAGTGTTGGTCCAGCTCAAGCTGTTGCGCGCCAGGCCGGACGGTGCGTTGGGCGCACAGACCCGGGCGGCCATACGCAAGTTCCAGCGCGACGCCGGGTTTCGCGAGACGGGTGAGCCGACCAGGGAAATTTTCACGGCCATGCGGGCGGCGCTGGGGCGCAGGGACACTGTCGAGAATTCGCCCCTGCCTCGACCGCCGACGACTGAACCTCCCCCCCCCGAACCTCGACCCGAGCCTGCCAAGCCCGAGGCAGCCGCCCTGAAACCCGCGCCCGCCCCACCGCCGCCGAGCATCGATCTCGGCCCACCCCAACCTGCGCCGTCGCCTCCAACATCGGCCGACATCGCCCTGGCGACGCCACCGGCGCCAATCTCCAAGCCCGCGCCCAAGATCGATCCGCCGAAACCACCGATGCCACCCATCGTGACGGAGAAGCCGGAGATCCGCCGGATCGACCTCCCGCCGCCGCGCAAGGTCGAGGTCGCGTCGGCCGAAGCCCCACCGCCGCCGTCCGCCACCGACTTCGCGAGGAACGAACCCAGGGTCGAGCCCCCCGTCGCACCACCCCAATCGGAACCTGTCCGGGAGCCCACGGCCCCGCCGAAGACCGCGCCCGTATCCCCACCGGTCAAGCCGGGCCCGACCTGGCCGTCGAGCCGCCTCGACCAGGTCAAGGCGATCCAGGCCGCCCTGCGCGACCTGCGCTTCTATCGCGGCACGCCCGACGGGAAGCTCGGCGCAACGACGCGAAACGCCATTCGCGACTACGAGCGCATGGCCGGCCTCAAGGAAACCGGCGAGCCGAGCAAGGCGGTTTTCGAATCGCTGAAGGAAATGCGCAGCCTGATGAAGCGTTAGCGCGGAGGATTTCAGATCCGTCCATCATTGGAGTACGCCATTCCAGTGCTCAATCTGCACCACGCCAGTGACGCTCATGTCATGCGGACCGCTGGCCTCCAGGCCCGCCTCATGAGCATGAGCGGGCCTGGAGGCCCGCGGTCCGTATGATAGCCGGACTTGAATTCATCTCGCTCTAGACGAAGCGACCGACGTGCCGCCACCAAGCGCCCGGCAAGGTCTCGGCGGTTCGGCTGGCCGAGGCGAGATCATCGTAGAGCGCAAAGCAGGTGGCGCCGCTGCCGCTCATGGCGGCGTAGCGCACCCCCGCAGCCTGCCGCATCGCCCTTAGCACCTCGGCGATCTCCGGCCGCAGCGAGACCGCCGCTTCAGTGAGATCGTTGCCGCGCTCGGCCAACGCCTCGACCAGGCTCGCCAGATCGGACCACGGGCGCAGGACGGGCCGTTCCGGTGAACAAGCGCCTTTCCGCGCGCCAAAGACCGCAGCCGTCGGCAAGTCGCAGCGGGGGTTGACCAGCAGGACCGCACACGGCGGCAGGGGCGGGGCCGGCTCGAGCCGCTCGCCCACGCCCGAGGCGATGGCGGTGCGGCCGGCCAGGCACATCGGCACGTCGGCGCCCAGCCTGCCGGCGAGATCGAACAGCTCCTCGACCGGCAGCGCCACGCGCCACAGCTCGGCCAGCGCGCCGAGCGCCGCGGCCGCATCGGCCGAGCCTCCGCCCAGGCCAGCGGCGACCGGAATGTTCTTGGTGAGACGAAGCGCCGCGCGCGGCGCCACGCCGGCGCGATCGGCAAGGAGACGTGCTGCCCGCAGGACGAGATTGTCCGGCTCGGCGGCCAGCCCGCCTGCGGCGGGCCCGTCGACGACGAGCGTCAGCCGATCGGACGGCGTCGCTTCAAGCGTATCGGCAAGATCGCAGAAGGCGACCAGCGAATGCAGCAGATGATAGCCGTCGGCCCGGCGACCGACGACGTTCAGCCAAAGATTGACCTTGGCGCGGGCGGGCCGCACGGCGTCGTCCGCCGGGCTCAGCCGCCCTGCTTCTTCTCGCCCGGCTTCTCGTAGACCGTCGGCTTGTCGTTGGTCGCGTTCAGCCCGTTGGCGATCTTGTCCTTGATGACCGGCACGCGATCCTTGTCTGGCTTCTGGTTGAGCGCGCGCTCCCACTGGAAGCGGGCTTCGCGACGGCGGCCGACCTGCCAATAGGTATCGCCCAGATGCTCGACGATGGTGGCATCGTCACCCTTTTGCTCGCTGGCCTTCTCCAGCCATTCCACGGCCTTCTCGAACTGGCCGGTGCGATAGTAGGCCCAGCCGACGCTGTCGCTGATGGCGCCGTCGTCGGGCCTGAGCTCCGTCGCGCGCTTCAGCATCTTCATGCCGGCCTCGAGGTTCTGGCCCTGGTCGACCCAGCTGTAGCCGAGGTAGTTCAGCAGGTAGGGCTGATCGGGCGAGAGCTCGAGCGCCTTCTTCATGTCGGCCTCGGCCTTCAGCCACTGCTTGGTGCGCTCGAGCACGATGCCGCGGCCGAAGAAGACCACCCAGTGCCGCTCCTCCACCTTCTGCAGGCGCTGCACGGCGACGTTGTAGGCGGCGACGGAGTCGGCATAGCGCTCCTTGCTGCGCAGCAGATCGGCCAGCGTCAGCGCCGCATCGATGCGCGCCGGCTTCTCGGCCACCAGCGCCCGCAGTCGGGCGATCGCGGGCTCCAGCCGATCCTCCTGCGCATCGAGAGCGGCCATGCGCAGCCTCGCCTGCCACGACACCGGCGAGGTGGGGCTGATCTTGCCCAGCACCGAGACGGCCTTGGCCGGGGCCTGGAACTGCTCGTAAAGCCCTCCGAGGGTCAGCCAACCAAAATCGAGATCCGGTTTCAGCTCGGTGGCCATCTGCAGGAAAATCAACGCGAGGTCGGTGCGCTGGTTGCGCGGGTCGGCGCTGAGCGCACCGCCGATGTCGAACAGGATCTCGGCGATGCCAGATGCCGCCGTCGGCGGCTTGGGAGCCGGCGCGTTGGGCGCGGTGAGCCCGTCCATGACGACGGAGTCGACGTATTTCTCGCCGTAGGCCGTGAACAGGGCGCGCGCCTCGTCATTGAGGCCAAGACGGCGCAGTCCCTCGCCGACGGCGACCGTGGTGCGCAGTGTCGTGGGATCGAGCTGCAGCGCGCGCCGGTACTTCTCCTCGGCCGGTGCGCGATCGCCGGCCAGCTCGTCGATCTGCGCCTCGATGATCGGCGACGGCGCCTCGCCGCGGCTGCCCGAAGCGGCCCGCATCTTCGCGAGCAGCTCGCGGGCGGCGACGAAGTCCTTCTGTCCCGCCTTCAGCCAGGCCGCCACATGGTCGCGCAGCGGGCCGAACTGGTTCTCGGCGCCGATGCGGGCGAACTGCTGCTCGGCGGCGCGGTTGTCGCCGCGCTTGATGTGCTGGATCATCAGCACGAGATTGGCGAAGCCGTCGCCGGGCTTGGCCGCGAGGATCGCCGGCGCAAGCTGGGCCGCGCTCTCGATGCGGCCGGCGTAGATGCGCATGCGGAATGCCGAGTAGATCAGCTCGGGATCGCGGGGCGCCAGGGCCAGCGCCATGTCGAGCTGGTCGGATCCCCTCTCATAGTCGTGATCCTGCTCGGCGACGCGCGCCGCGAGGTAGCGGCCGCCCAGCGAGATCGCGGGAGCCTGCCGGGTGCGTGGCGTCTGCTGCGCCTCGGCCACGAGCGGGAGAGCGAGCAGCAGCGCTGCCGAGAGCAAGAGAAGGGGTTTTGAGGGCATGCCTGTCACATATTGGGATAATTGGGGCCACCGCCACCTTCCGGCACGGTCCAGTCGATGTTCTGCGCCGGGTCCTTGATGTCGCATGTCTTGCAGTGCACGCAATTCTGCGCGTTGATCTGGAAGCGCGGCTGGCCGTTTTCCGCCGTGACCACCTCGTAGACGCCGGCCGGGCAGTAGCGCTGCGCCGGTTCGGCATAGAGAGGCAGGTTGACGGCGATCGGGATCGACGGATCGCGCAGCTTGAGATGGACCGGCTGATCCTCCTCGTGATTGGTGTTCGAGAGGAACACCGAGGAAAGCTTGTCGAAGGAGATCACGCCGTCAGGCCGGGGATACTGGATCGGCTGGAATTCACTGGCCGGCCGCAGCGTCTCGTGGTCGGCCTTCTTGTGGCGAAGCGTCCATGGCAGGCGGATGCCGAGATCGTGCATCCACATGTCGAAGCCGCCGTAGAGCGTGCCCAGCAC
>CANIRG010000006.1 GCA_947469635.1 Rhodospirillales bacterium
CCTTGCTCACCTGCAGCTCGTAGATGCCGGCGATCGCCTGGTTCAGCCGCGCCTCGGTGTCGTAGCGCGCCGCCGAGTAGCGCAGCCGCGCGGCGCTGAAATCGCGCAGCACCTGCCTGTCGCCGGTCAGCGCCTCGTCCAGCCTGTCCACCACCTCGTTGATAGGTCGCGTCGCCGCGTCGAAGGCTGCGGCGGCCTCCTTCGCGGCGATGAGCGCGTTGGTGAGGGCTGCGTCGTCGAGCTTGGCGACGACGGCAAGGACCTCGCTCTCCGGACGGGAGCTCGCGGCGGCGGCCAATGCCGCGGTGACGCCCGGGTCGAATTTGGCCGGCGTGGCGGCCGGGATCTGGCCCTTCGTCAGGGCGGCGATCGCGGCCGCGTCGATTCCCGGCAAGGCATCGGCCGCCAAAGGGCCTACGTCGCCCGTCGCCGTGAGCAGGCTCACCGTGTTGCGCGCCATGGCGCTGCGCAGCCGCTTGGCCTGGAAGAAGCCCCACTGGTCGCCGGCCTTGGACTGGAGCTGGGCGGCCAGCGAACGGTCGTATTGCGCCTTGGTCATCTCGCTCGAGGCGAGGCCCGCCAGCATGGTGGCGATCACCGTCATGATGATGGGCGTCGCGCCCAGAACCTTTCCCCATAGGGTCGGCGGCAGGTCTCTCTTCAATTCATCGGGGATCTGGAGCTTGGCGGCCATGGCGCGACCTCAGGTTTCGCCGCGCAGCATACAGGCAGAGGCTTGTCGCACCAGCCGTCAAACGCCTGAAGGCGACCGTCCCGCCAGCCGCGCCGAGTCGGGCAGGTCCCACGCCTTCTTGAAGAGCTGCCAGGCCTTCTCCGTCGTCTCGGCAGAAACCTTCCAGCCCTCGTCGAGCAGGCGGCGCGTGGTGACCTTGTTGCCCATCAGCGTGGGCCACATCACCAGCGCCAACGAGGCGAGCTGGAAGACCTTGTCGATTCCCTCGTTGGGCGCCGCATTCCAGGTCCCGATCGTCACCAGCAGGATGATCAGGTCATAGACGATCCAGACGCCGAGCCAGACCCAAAGCTTGCGCGTGATGAAGGGGAACAGCAGGAAGGCGAAGACGAAGATCTCCGGCGAGGACGGCAGGTACCATTTCTTCTCGCCGGTGGCCGGATCGACCAGGCGCAGCTTGCGGTTCTCGAGCATCGTCAGGCCGTCCTCTGCGCCTTGAGGCCGAGCTTTGCGATGGTCTCGTCGCGCATGACGAACTTCTGGATCTTGCCGGTGATGGTCATGGGGAAGGCGTCCACGAACTCGACGTAGCGCGGGATCTTGTAGTGGGCGATCTGGCCCTTGCAGAACTCGCGGATCTCCTCGGGCGTCGCGGTCTGGCCGTCGCGCAGCTTGATCCAGGCGCAGACCTCCTCGCCATAGCGTTGATCGGGCACGCCGATCACCTGCACGTCCTGCACCTTGGGATGGCTGTACAGGAACTCCTCGATCTCGCGCGGATAGACGTTCTCGCCGCCGCGGATCACCATGTCCTTCAGCCGGCCGACGATGTTGACGTAGCCCTGCTCGTCCATGGTCGCGAGGTCGCCGGTGCGCATCCAGCCCGCCGCATCGACCGCCTCGGCGGTCTTCTCCGCGTCGTTCCAGTAGCCCTTCATCACCGAGTAGCCGCGGGTGCAGAACTCGCCGGTCTCGCCGCGCGGGACCGCCTTGCCCTCGGGATCCACGATCTTGATCTCGATATGCGGCAGCACCTGCCCCACCGTCGAGACGCGCCGCTCCACCGGATCGTCGGTCGCGCATTGCGTCGACACCGGCGAGGTCTCGGTCATCCCGTAGGCGATGGTGACCTCATGCATGTTCATGCGGCTCTGCACGCGCTTCATCACCTCGATCGGGCAGGGCGAGCCCGCCATGATGCCGGTGCGCAGGCTCTTGAGGTCGAAGGAGTCGAACTGCGGATGGTCGAGCTGGGCGATGAACATCGTCGGCACGCCGTAGAGCGCGGTGCAGCGCTCCTCGGAGACGGCCTGCAGCGTCGCCAGCGGATCGAAAGCCTCCGAGGGATAGACCATGGTCGAGCCGTGGGTGAGGCAGCCGAGATTGCCCATCACCATGCCGAAGCAGTGATAGAGCGGCACGGGGATGCACAGCCGGTCGGCGGGTGTAAGCTTCAGCCCCTCGCCGACGAAGTAGCCGTTATTGAGGATATTGTGGTGGCTGAGCGTGGCGCCCTTGGGATGGCCGGTCGTGCCCGAGGTGAACTGGATATTGATGGCGTCGTCGAACTGCAGTTTTGGCGCGAGCTCCGCCAGCTTCACGCGCTCGGCATTGCCGCCGGCCGTGGCGACATCGTCGAAGTTGAGCATGCCCGGCGTCTTGTCCTTGCCCAGCCGCACGATGTGCTTGAGGTGCGGCAGCTTGCCCGCCTTCACCAGGTCCTCGACGATCTCGAGGTAGTTCGAGGTCTTGAGCGCCGGCGCCAGGATCAGCGCCTTGCACTCGACCTTGTTCAACGCATAGTCGAGCTCGCTCCGCCGATAGGCCGGGTTGACGTTGACTAGCACCATCCCGGCCTTGGCCGTCGCGAACTGCGCCAGCGTCCATTCCGACGTGTTGGGCGACCAGATGCCGACACGGTCGCCGCGCTCCAGCCCCAGGGACAAGAGACCGGCGGCAAGATCGTCGACGCGGCGGCCGAGCTCGCCCCAGCTCCAGCGCACGTTCTGGTGCCTCACCACCAGCGCCTCGCGGTCGCGGTAGGTCTCGACGGTGCGGTCGAAATAGGCGCCGATGGTCTCGCCGATCAGCTTCTTGTCCGACACGCCGTGATCGTAGGAAATCTGCGCCTGGGTCATGCGCGCGAGATTAGCGAGAGGCCCTAACGGCGTCGATACCCGGCGCTTGGCCCGTGCAGCCGCACGATCGGCGTGTCCTTCATCCAGCGTGCGCCTTCGGCCTCGGTATCCTCGACGAAGCGCTCGCTGTCGAACCGCGTCGCGCGGCCCTCCAGCAGCACGAGCTTGCCGCCGACCACCGTCGCCGCAAGGTCGGCGCGGTCGTAGTAGCGCACCAGCTCCCAGGTGAAATCCCACGACGGCCGGACTTCGGGGCCGCTGGTATCGAGGATCAGGAAATCCGCCTCGCGGCCGGGCACCAGCGCTCCCGTTTCCTTGCCGAGCCCGCAGGCATCGGCGCCACCCTGTGTCGCGGCATGAACCCAGCGCCAGCCGGCGCCGCAGGAGAAGTCGTCCGACGGCATGCCGAAGGCGATGCGCTGGCAGGCTTCGGCCGCATCGATCATGCGGAAGCCGTCGTTGCGCGTCGCGTCCGAGCCCAGCCCGACGCGCACACCCTTCTCCAGATAGTGCAGCGCCGGCGCCACGCCATTGCCCTTCCACATGCTGGCGACGGGATTGTAGGCGACGGCGGTGTCGGTCTCGGCGATCAGGCGGATTTCTTCGGCCGTGACCAGCGTCGCGTGCGCCAACAGCGTCTGCGGCCCGAGCGCGCCCAGCGCGTGGAGATACTCCACAGGCCGCTTGGCATTGGCCTCGAGGCAGGCCTGGACCTCGGGCGTGTGCTCGTTGGCGTGGATCTGGAACAGCAGCCCCTTGTCGCGGCAGTAGCCGGAGAGAGCCGCGATCATGTCGCCGGAGTTGGACTGCACCGTGCCGCAGGCAAGCGAGGGGCTGACGCGCGTGTAGCCGCGGCAATCCGCGACATGCTGGTCGGCCGCCTTCAGCGCCGCATCGACCGAGCCGGTGGCATCGGGCGTGGCGGTGGTGGCCGAGAAATTCTTGAGGTCGTAAGCGCCCGTCGAGGAGACCAGACGGATGCCCGTCTCCTCCGCCGCGCGATGCACGGCGTCGACGCATTCACGGGAGCGGATAGCGTGCTCGACGATGGTGGTGATGCCGCCGCGCAGGGCTTCGAGGAAGGTCCACTTGGAGCCGATGTAGCAGCGCTCGGGCGTCGCGGTCGCTTCGAGCGGCAGCCAGATGCGCTTCCACATCTGCGCCGGCTCGCCGCCGGTCAGCGCCTTGGCGAAAGGCTCGATGATGTGGTGATGGACGTCGATGAAGCCGGGAACGATTGCGCACCTCTCTAGGCGCGTGACTGGCAGGTCCCGATACTCGGGCGGCAAGTCGGCGGGCAGCGCGACGGCCGCCACTTTCCCGTGGGCCACGATCAGCACGGCGCCGGGCAGGTCGCCGTCCGGCCCCAGGATCGTGTCGGGCTGGACGGCATAGACCTCGCGCTCGAAGACCGCGCGGTCGAGCGCACTCATGGCAGCTTGATGCGGTCCGGCGCCAGGGCCTTCAGCGGCGCATCGGCGAGGAAGCTGCGGAACAGCGCCTCCGTCGGCTCGACGTTCTTGATCAGGCCGCGCTCCTTCACCCACTGGCCTTCCTCGACCATCAGCGACAGCAGCGGCGCATCGAGGCCGGTGCGGTAGTCGTAGTCGGGCCAGCTGGCCTTCAGCGCCTCGGCCTTCAGCACGCCGCCGGTGACCCGCACGATCGACTGCTGCGCCGCGGCCGGATCGGCGGCGATGGCGGCGTCCGCCTTCATGAGGCCGGCCATGAACGAGGCCACGGCCTGCGGGTGCTTCTCCAGCGCCTCGGTCGAGACCATCAGGATCAGATGGGTGACGTAGCCCGGCGTCAGCAGCTCGCGATAGCGGTCGCCCAGCACGTTCCGGGCGCGCTCGGTGAAGGAGGGAAAGGTCACGATCGCATCCACATCGCCGCGCGACAGCGCCGGCACCGAGTCGGGCGGGGAGACGTTCACCACCTCGACCTTCACGCCGGCCTTCTTCAGCTCCCACGCCAGCGCAAAGTCGCTGTTGGTGCCGACGGTCGAGCCGACCTTGCGGCCGGCGAGGTCGGCGACCGAGCGCAGCTCCTGCTTGGTCGTGGCGATGATGCGGTTGGCCTTGTAACGGGACAGGATCGCCAGCACCTTGAACTTCTGGCCGCGCATGGCGCCCACCACGGCCGGCAGCTCGGCGGCGGCGGCGAAGTCGGCCTGGCCGCCCAGCATCGCCTCCAGCGCCTCGCGGCCGGTGGGGAAGGACACGGACTTCACCTCGAGGCCCGTCCACAGCTTCTGGTCGAGCGCGACCGCGATCTGCGGTGCCTCGGCGCTCGGCGTCCAGGCCACGGTGACCTGCGCGTGGGCCACGACGGAACTGAGCAGCAGCGTCGCGCACGTCGCAATAAATCGGATCATGGCAAACGGACCTTTCCTTCACCGGCGGAGAAATCGATCGACACCCCATGCGCCCCCGAGAGGCGCGACAGGCGCTCGGCGATGCGGTCGAAGGCTACACCTTCGGCGAGGGTCGGCGTGTAGTTCGAATCGAGCGTCGTGGGCACGATGCGGACCGACAGGCGGTCGTCGGGCTCGACGTCGACCAGCGCGATATAGCCGTCGGGCGACATGCCGGCGCGCATCGCCTTGGCCGCCGGTCCGGAATTGAGGAAGAACTGCTGGGCCATGAAGGTTCCGAGCCCGAACAGGATCGGCTTGCCGCGATGGGCGCCGATGGCATGGACGGCATGCGGATGATGGCCATGGACGATGTCGGCGCCCGCCTCGATCAGCGCGGCGCCGAGCGGCATCTGGTACTCGGCCAGCGCCTCGCCCGAGCCGAAGCCCCAGTGGATCGACACGATCAGCAGGTCGCAATCCCCACGCAGGCGGCGGACCGCATCGGTGGCGAAGGCGAGATCGTCGGCCTGGGCCTGGGTGCGAATGCGCACGACCGAGGGGTCGCCCGGCTCCTCCAGCTGGTAGGCCGCATCGATCTGGTAGGCGGTGTCGATGCGGATCGAGGCGATGCCCGGCCGCTCGTCCGACGCATCCATGCCGGCGGGCGTGAGGCAGGAGAAGGCGATGATGCCGACGCGCCGGCCCGCAACGCGCTCGATGACGGGCGCCGCAGCCTCGCGCCGCGTGGCACCGGCGCCGATCACGCGCACGCCGCCCGCGGCCAGCGCCGTCGCGGTCTCCAGCAGGCCCGGCCACCCATAGTCGACGGTGTGGTTGTTGGCGACCGACAGCACGTCGAAGCCCAGCATGTAGATATCGCGCGCGATGCCAGGGCTGGCCTTGCGCGTGATCATCTTGCGCACCGGCACGTTCTCATGGGTAAGCGCCATCTCGAGATTGCCGATGGCGATGTCGGCGGCGCCCACCAGCGCATAGACCTTCTCCGCCGACTCGGGCGCGGGAGTCAGCGGCCGCGCCGGGATGACGTCGCCCGCCAGCGCGACCGTGAGCGGCAGGGTCATGGTGTCCTACTTGGCGAGCGACACGGCGCCGGGCGAGAGGCGCGACAGGAAGCCGTCGGCAATGGCGCCGCGCAGTGTCTTGACGCTGGCCGCCTCCGCTGGCGCCTTGACCGCGCCGCGCTCGAGGATCCAGGTCGCTTCCTGCGACATCAGCGCCGGCAGGTCGTCCTTCAGCACCAGGCGGTAGTCGTAGTCGAGCCAC
Organism: Rhodospirillales bacterium; assembly: GCA_947469635.1. GTDB lineage: Bacteria > Pseudomonadota > Alphaproteobacteria > Reyranellales > Reyranellaceae > Reyranella. Next base: position 6,476 of record CANIRG010000006.1, read on the forward strand.
AGGTCCTTCAGCACCTCCGGCGTCATCACGCCCTTGAGGGCTGCCAGCACGATGCCCTGGGCCGCAGCAGCATCGGCGGCCACCGCCTTGTCGGCCACCAGCAGTGCCTTGAGGAAACCTTCGACCTCGGCCTTACGGCTCTCCAACGTCGCCGACGATCCCACCAGCAGTGCATGCGAGACGTAGGACTTGGTCTTGATCTCCTGATAGTCGTCGCCCAGCAGCTTCCTGGCCTGGGCATAAAGGTTGGGGAACATCACCGAGGCCTGGATGTCGCCGCGCACCAGCGCCGGCACCGTGTCGGCGGGCGCGGCATTCACCACCTCGGCCTTGGCGCCGCCCTCGCGCAGCAGCACCGAGGTCACGTACTCGACATTGGTGCCGAGCGTCGTGCCGACCTTCTTGCCGTTGAGATCTTTCAGGCTCGCGAGGTTCATCCACTTCTTGGAGGCCGTGGCGCGCAGACCCTGGTAGCGCGCCATGTCGGCGAGAACGGAAAACTTCTGGCCGCGCAGGATGCCGATGGTCGCGGGATATTCCGTCAGCACGGCGAAGTCGGCCTGGCCGCCCAGCAGCGCTTCGAGCGCCTCGCGGCCGGTGGAGAAGGTGACGACCTTGACCTCTACCTTCTCGGCGTCCCAGAGCTTGCGGTCGATGGCCATCAGAATCTGCGGCACGTCTGTCGAGGGTTGGACGGCCAGCGTCAGCGGCTTGGCGGATTGCGCGACAGCGGCGAACGGCAGCAGCGCGAGTGCCACCAGGACAGAAAAGAAACGGCTCATGTTTGCTCCCAATGAACGAGATGTCGGCTGAGCGACAGGAAGGCGAAATCGAGCGCGGCGCCCAGGATGCCGAGCTCGACCAATCCCACGAACATGCGGTCCATGCGCAGATACTGCCGCGCCTCCTGCAGGCGATAGCCGATGCCCGACGAGGCGCCGGTGAGCTCGGCGGCGACGAGGCTGAGGAAGGCCAGCGCCGCGCCCATGCGAAGGCCCGAGACGATGTGCGGCGCCGCCGCCGGGATCACGACCTGGAAGAACTCGCGCATCATCGGCGCGCCGAGCGACCGCGAGGCGCGGATGTAGGTCTCCGGCACATGCTCCATGCCGTGATGGGTGGCGAGCCACACGGTGAGGAACACGGCGTAGGAGATGACGAAATATTTCGAGCCGTCGCCGATGCCGAACCAGACGATCGCCACCGGCACGATGGCGATAGCCGGGATCGGGCGGCAGAGGCTCAGGATGGGATTGAGCGCGAGGCGAAAGAAGCGCGTCCGCGAGGTCAGCAGGCCGACGCTCACGCCCAGCGACGCACCGATGACGAAACCGACGGCGGCCCGTCCCAGCGAGGCCCGCAGGTCGGAGAACAGCAGGCCGTCGTCGTAAAGCTCGACGGCGGCATGCCATACCGCGATCGGCGTCGGGAAGAGATCGGGCGACACGAACCCGCTCGCCGCCACGGCCCACCAGACGAGGACGGCGACCACGAGCGACAGCGCGACCTTGGCATGATCGAGGATCTGCATGGGTCGCACGCTAAGGAGCGGGGTCGGGACGGTTAAGCAATTAATTGCCAGCCTGTGGGGTCGGCTTCGTCTACCGTCGGCGGCGATGGAACCTACAGCACACCCAGCGAGCGGGCGCGTCGACGTCAAGGGCGTGGCCATCGCCTATGACGGGCGCGGCGGCCACAACCTCGCGCTGGCGCGTACCGATCTCGTGATCGAGGCAGGCTCGTTCGTGTCGCTGATCGGACCGTCGGGCTGTGGAAAATCCTCGCTGCTCAACGCTGTGGGCGGCTTCGTCTCGCCGGCCGAAGGCACGATCACGGTGGACGGCAAGCCGGTCGTCGGCCCCAACCCCGAAGTCGGCGTGATCTTCCAGCAGTATGCGCTGTTCCCCTGGTTCACCGCGCTGGGCAACGTCGAGTTTGCCCTCAAGCGCTTCGGCCTGCCACGCGGCGAGCTGCGCGATCGGGCGATGGAAGCGTTGCGCGAGGTCGGGCTCGAGGTCCATGCGCTGAAATATCCCGGCCAGCTCTCTGGTGGCATGAAGCAGCGCGTCGCCGTCGCCCGCACGCTGGCATCGCAGCCCAAGGTCCTGCTGATGGACGAGCCGTTCGGCGCGCTCGACGCCCAGACGCGAATCTCGATGCACGAGATCCTCATGCGGGTGTGGGAGAAGCACAAGAGCACGGTGATCTTCGTCACCCACGACGTCGACGAGGCGCTGCTGCTGTCCGACCGCGTCCATGTCATGTCGGTGGCACCAGGCCGCATCGTGCGCACCCTCGAGGTGAGCGCGCCGCGTCCGCGCTCCGTGGAGAAGATCGACCCCGAGACGATCGCCCATCGCGTCACCGTGCTCCAGCTGCTGAAGCACGGTCACGACGAATAGCTGGGGGCGCGCCTCATGCGGACCGCGGGCCTCCTCAGCGCGGAGGTTACTCCGCGCGAGCCCGCTCATGCTCATGAGGCGGGCCTGGAGACATGAGCGCCTCGACAACTCTCATCACGAACGCCCGGGCCGCAGCGTCGACGACACGGCGTGAACGCGGGTGACCTTGGCTTCGGCCATCATGTCGCGCGCGAGCTTCTGCTGCTCGCGCACGAAGGCGACCGAATCCCAGCCCACCGCCTTGCCGTCGCGCAGCACGATGCGGCCGTCGACCGCGACGGCCCGCACCTGGTCGCGGTCGTAGGCGCGCACCAGCTCCCATTCGAAGTCCCATGACGGCACGACCTCGGGCGCCATCATGTCGAGCACCAGGAAATCCGCGGCGCGGCCGGCTTCGAGCGTGCCCGTCACCTTGCCGAGCCCGCAGGCATCGGCGCCGCCGCGCGTCGCCGCATCGACCCAGGTCCAGGCACCGCCGCAGGAGAAGTCCAGCACCGACATGCCGTGCGCGATGCGCTGGCAGTTCTCGGCACCATCCATCATGCGGAAACCGTCGAGGCGCGTGTTGTCGGTGCCCAATCCCATGCGCACCTTGCGTTGCGCATAGTGCAGCGCCGGCGCCACGGCATTGCCCTTCCACTGGCTGGCGACGGGATTGTAGCTCACCGCCGCGCGGCGCTTGTCGATCAGGTCGATCTCGTTGGGCGACACCAGGGTGGCGTGGTGCAGCAGGGTCTGAGGCCCAAGGATGCCGAGCTCGTCCCACAGCTCGATCGGCCGCTTGCCGAAGCGCACGATGCACTCGTGAACGTCGGGGAAGTGCTCGTTGGAGTGCATTTGCAGGATGACGTCGTTGTCGGCGCAGTAGCGACCGATGCGCGCGAGGTCGCCCAGCGCCAGCCCTTCCATGTTGGCGGCGTAGAAGCCGAAGCAGAGCGAGGGCGTGATGCGCGCCCAGCGGCCGCACTGCTCGATATGCGCCTCGATGCTGGCGATCACCGTCTCCGGCGACGACGAATCGGTCGAGGCGGCGACGCCCGAGACGAGGCGGATACCGATGTCCTGTGCCGCCTGATGCACGGCCTCGTTGTTCTCCGGCGAGTTGCGGTTGAAGTTGACCAACGTGGTGAAGCCGCCGCGCAGCGCCTCGAGGAACATCCACTTCGCCGACACGTAGCTGCGCTCCGGCGTCAGCGCATCCTCCAGCGGCACCCACAGGCGCCGCCAGATCTGGGTCGGCTCGCCGCCGATCTGCGACTTGCCGAAGGTCTGGCCGGCATGGGCGTGGGAATCGACCAGCCCCGGGATGATCGCGGCATCCGGGAGCGCGATAGCGGCGGGATCGACCCGCTTCTCGATCGCGGCGATCTTGCCCTCGCGGACGACCAGCACATGGTCGGAAACCGGACCCGTCGGCGTTAGGATGAGGCCGGGCGCCAGCACGTAGCTGTCGCCGTCAATGCGATCCAAGGCTTGTTGCATGGGATTCTTTCCTTTTTAGGTCCGACGCCTACAGCGTATTTCGATTCAACAGATCACCTCATCCTGAGGAGCATCGCGGAGCGATGCGTCTCGAAGGATGGGCAACGAGCACCCCGTGTGCCCATCCTTCGAGACGCACGCCTGCGGCGTGCTCCTCAGGATGAGGTTCAATCGGAACTGCTGCCTCGGAGTCGGCAGCGCCGATGGGCAATTTCTACGGGTGTGGTGGGGCGGGTTCATCACTTGGAATATGCTCTAGCAATTGATCCGCGGCGGGTTCTGTCGATTAATTGCCTTGCTGCCTCCACCCGGCACGGGCTGGCACGCGTTTTGCGCCGGATGTCTTCTCAATCGGGGGCAGGGAATGACCATCCAGACCGCCATCCCGCCGGAGAGAGTGCCGCTCTCCTCCGGCATCTTCATGACGGAGAACAAGAGCCTCGTCTCCGGCCAGAAATCCCTGTTGCAGGACCTGTCGCCCGCCGAGCTGACCCGGGTCGTGGGCCGCGCCCGCCGCAAGACCCTGCCCGCCGGCGCCACGCTGTTCGAGCAGGGCGCCCAGCACGACGGCATCTTCATCATCGAGACAGGCTGCGTCCGTGTCTTCTACACCTCGGCGTCGGGCCGCGAGATCACGCTGGCCTACTGGAACCCCGGCAACTTCGTCGGTGGGCCCGACGTGCTGAACGGCGGCACCCATATGTGGTCGGGGGTCACCGCCACCGAGACCGGCGTGCTGATGTTGCCGAGCCGCGAGCTGCGCCAGCTCATCCTGGAGATTCCCGCGCTCGCCGTCGGCATCATCGAGGGCCTGTCGTTCAAGGGGAAATGCTACTCGGCGCTGGCCCAGATCCTCGGCACCCGGTCGGTGACGGAGCGGCTGGCCCATCTGCTGCTGCAGCTCGCCGAGATCTACGGACGGCCGACCGACAACGGCATCTTCATCGATGCCGCCTTCACCCATGTCGATCTCGCGCACATCGTCGGCGCCACGCGGCAATGGGTGACGATGATGCTGAAGCGCCTGCAGTCGCGCGGCGCGGTGACCTGCAGCCGCGGCCGCATCTACGTCCTCGACCGCGACATGCTGCTGGCGCTGGAGACCAAGGGCTAGGTGCCCCTGTTCAGGTGCCCATGAGTTCTTCTCAAGCGTGACGCCAACCATGGCGGGCTAGCTTCCCGGCCATGAAAATCCCTTTCGTCACCGTCGATGTCTTCACCGACCGCAAGTTCGGCGGCAATCCGCTGGCCGTCGTCCCCGATGCACAAGGTCTCTCGACCGAGCAGATGCAGGCCATCGCCGCCGAGTTCAACCTCGCGGAGACGACCTTCGTGCTGCCGCCGGAGGACCCCGCGCACACCGCCCACGTCCGCATCTTCACGCCGAAGTCGGAGATGCCCTTCGCCGGGCATCCCAACGTCGGCACCGCCTTCGTGCTGGCGCATCTGGGCAAGGCGGCCGGCGACCGCTTCGTGTTCGAGGAGAAGGCCGGGCTGGTGCCGCTCGATATCACACGCGAGAACGGCAGGGTCGTGGCCACCCGTCTCGCCGCCCCGAAACAGCTCAGCCTTGGCGAAACCATCGCCCCGGAGATCGTGGCCTCGGCCGTCGGCCTCTCCGCGGCGGACATCGTGCGGCCGCCGGTGCTCGCCTCCACAGGCGTCACCTTCGTCTTCGCCGAGCTGGCCTCGCGCGCCGTGCTCAAGGCGGCCACCTACAACACCGACGTCTTCGTGAAGCACCTGCCCATGGACCGCGCCGTCGGCATCCATCTCTATGTGCCGGCGAAGGAAGAAGGTGTCGAGATCCAGACCCGCATGTTCGCACCGCTCTATGGCGTGCCCGAGGATCCGGCAACCGGCGGCGCCAACGTGACGCTGATCGGCCTGCTCGCCCATCTCGACCCACGCCCCGACCTCACCTTGTCCAAGACCATCGGCCAGGGTTTCGACATGGGCCGGCCCAGCATCCTAGAAGCCTCGGCCGAGAAGAAAGCGGGCAAGGTCGTAGCGACCTATATCGGCGGCCGCTGCGTCCCGATGATGAGCGGCACGATCGAGATCGACAGGGCGCGATGAAGAGACGTCGATCACCTCTCTGGACCGCGGGCAGTCAGGGCGCCAGGAAGCGCGCCCAAACGGCGTAAAGGTACATCAAGAGCGGCAGCGCCAGCGGCACCACGATGATCGAGCCGCCGCTTTCACTGTAGAGGCCGATGGCCACGCAGGTGCCGATGGCCAGGATCGGCACGAACACGACCAAGCACGCCATGGCCCAGCCGGGCACGACGCCGTACGCGCGCGCCATCGACAGCAGGATCGCCAGCACGGTCCACAACGCAAGGGAGAAGCCGATGGCGAAGGCCGCGGTCAAGCCGTTGCCGGCGGCGTCGCTGCCGCGCGCCGTCATGACGCTCATTGCCATGGCGACAAAGAACAGCAAGGCCACGACCGACAGGACGAAGAATCCCATGGAGAAGCCTCTGGGGCGGACCCTGAGCGGCATCGCCTACGCCGCCGCCTCGTGCATGACGTTGTCGGCACGGGTCGGATAGATGATGCGTTCGGCGAAGCGATACATCGAGTCGATCTCCTCCTGCGAGCGATAGGCCGGGGTCGTGCCTTTCAGCGCGGCGATCTGCTCCGCCTCGATGACGCGACGGATCTCGGCTGTCATCGTGTTGAGGCGGTGAAAGGCTTCGGAAACATTGCGCCCGAATGTGGTGATGCCGTGGCCGACCAGCACGATGGAGTTGGTATTCTGCACGAAGTCCGCGACGGAGCTCACATCGGCCTCGACGTCGACATGGGCCGGCACGAAATGCACCGGCTTGCCCAGCACGAAGGGCGGATCGAGCGACAGCACCTTGAACTCATGCGGCGCACCCGAACCGTAGAGCGCGAGGCCGGCATCGTCATGGACATGGATCGTCGCATTGATGTCGGGACGCAGCCGCAGGATCTCGCGGCTGAGATTGTGGCCCACACTGGTCATGCGCTCGCCCCACAGGATCCTGCTGCTGGGGATGTCGGTGATGACGATGTTGCTCTCGTCCATCTCCTCCAGCGAGATCTCGGCATGCTTGGTGTAGGCGAGCCCGTGCGGATGATCGGGATCGCTGGCGCGCACCACGATGTTGCCCAGCGTGTTGTGGACATAGCCACGCGCCGCGACCAGGCCGGCGTATCTCACGAACTGGCGGCCGATGGCGGGATCGAAAGCGATTGGTGTCGGCATGGTTAGGTCCTTCCGGCTGGAAAGTATCTCCTCTCCCCCAAAGATCCCTCGCTAAAGCGCGGGGTTACCCCGCGCGTTAGCGAGGGATTTCGGCACTCTCCACATATCATTTCCTCAGCGGGGGAGAGGAACATGAGAGTCGAGAGGTAAAGCCGTTCCCTGCTTCACCGCACGCAGGGCAAACGAGCTCCTGATCTGGGCGATGCCGGCGATCTTGGTGAAGTCCATGACGAAGCGTTCGTAGGCTTCGAGGTCGGGCACGACCACACGCAGCAGGTAGTCGCTGTCGCCGGTCATCAGGTAGCACTCCATCACCTCGGGCCGTGCCGCGGCGGCGCGCTCGAAATCCTTCAAGGCCTTCTCGACCTGGGTGCTGAGCGATACCGACATGAACACATTGACTGAAAGCCCGACCGCCTTGGCGTCGAGCTGGGCGGCATAGCCCTTGATGACACCCGCCTCCTCCAGCGCCTTCACCCGCCGCCAGCACGGCGACGACGAGAGCCCCACCTTCTGGGCGAGGTCGGCATTGCTGAGGCGGCCGTCCTGCTGCAGCCGCTCGAGGATGCGCCGGTCGATGGCGTCGAGGGAGATCATTGCGCGAATCTAGCGCTTTCGACGCAATTTCGCCCCATAAACTGGAGCCAGCGTTGCACGAATGGCGTTCCCGCCGTGATGCGCATCGGAGTAGGTTCCGCGCCACACGCGACAACAACGGGCAGCACCGCCCACATCCGGGAGAGAACGACCATGACGATCCGCCTGCCCGCTCCACACCTGTCCGCTTCGCGCCTGCCCCGGCGCCGCCTGCTCACCGCCGCCCTGGCCGGCACCGCCGCCATCCCGCTGGTCGCCATCCGCACCCGGCCGGCCCATGCCGCCGAGTTCAGCTACAAATACGCCAACAATTCGCCGGTGACGCATCCGCTCACCATCCGCACCACCGAGGCCGCGGCGCGGATCAAGGAGAAGACCGGCGGCAAGGTCGAGATCCAGGTGTTCCCCAACAACCAGCTCGGCTCCGACACCGACATGCTGAGCCAGCTGCGCTCGGGCGCTCTCGAGTTCTTCACCCTGTCCGGCCTGATCCTGTCGACCCTCGTGCCGGTGGCCTCGATCAACGGCGTCGGCTTCGCCTTCAAGGATTACGGCCAGGTGTGGCCGGCCATGGACGGCGCGTTGGGCAGACTGGTGCGCGACGAGATCGCCAAGCGCGGCCTCTATGCCTTCGGCAAGATGTACGACAACGGCTATCGCCAGATCACCAGCGCCACCAAGCCGATCAAGACGCCGGAAGACCTCAACGGCTTCAAGATCCGCGTGCCGGCGAGCCCGCTGTGGACCAGCCTGTTCAAGGCCTTCGGCGCCTCGCCGACCACGATCAACTTCAACGAGGTCTACACGGCGCTGCAGACCCGCGTGGTCGACGGCCAGGAGAACCCGCTGTCGCTGATCGACGTCGCCAAGCTCTACGAGGTGCAGAAGCACGTCGCCATCACCAACCACATGTGGGACGGCTTCTGGTTCCTGGCCAACAAGCGCGCCTTCGAGGCGCTGCCGGCCAACCTGCGCGAGATCGTCGAGGCGGAGTTCAACGCCTCCGCCATCGCCGAGCGCGAGGACCTCGCCAAGATGAACGACACGGTCACCGCGACGCTGAAGGGCAAGGGCCTGCAGTTCGTCGACACCGATGCCGCTTCCTTCCGCGGCGCGCTCAAGAAGGCCGGCTTCTACGAGGAGTGGCGCGGCAAGTTCGGCCCCGAGGCCTGGGGCGTGCTGGAGAAAGCGGTCGGCGGCCTGGCCTGATCCAAGGTGATCGCGCGCATCGAGACGGGCCTGCGCAATGCCGTGGAGCTTCCCACGGCATTGCTGGTGCTTGTAGAGATCCTGGTGCTGCTGGCGGGCGTCGTCAGCCGCTTCGTGTTCCATCATCCCTTCGTGTGGAGCGACGAGCTCGCCTCGATCCTGTTCCTGTGGCTGGCCATGCTGGGCTCGGTCGTGGCGCTGCAGCGCATGCAGCACATGCGATTGACCGCCGTCGTCAGCCACATGACGCCGACGCGACGCGAATATGCCGAGATCCTGGCCGTGACGGTGCCGGCGCTGTTCCTCGTCATCCTGCTGCCGATCGCCTGCGAATACGCCGCCGACGAATATTATATCGAGACGCCGGCGCTGGGCTGGTCGAACATCGTGCGCGCCGGCGCGATTCCGGTCGGCTGCCTGCTGATGCTCGCGAGCTGCCTGCTGCGCCTGGCTCAGTTCCGCTGGCAACCCGTGCTGGGCGTCCTCGCCGTGCTCGCGGTCCTCGCCGTCGGGCTCTTTTTTGCCGGACCGTCGCTCAAGGCGATCGGCAACTGGAACCTCGCCTTCTTCTTCGTCTTCCTGCTGGGTGCCGGCGTGCTGCTGGGCGTACCCATCGGCTTCACCTTCGGCACGGCGACGCTCGCCTTCCTGATGTGCGTGACCCGCGTCCCGCTCACCGTCGTGGTGTCGCGCATGGACGAGGGCATGAGCGGGCTGATTCTGCTGGCGGTGCCGCTGTTCGTGTTCCTCGGACTGCTGATCGAGATGACCGGCATGGCCCGCGCGATGGTGGCCTTCCTGGCCGGCTGGCTGGGGCATGTGCGCGGCGGCCTCTATTACGTGCTGCTGGGGGCGATGTATCTGGTGTCCGGCATCTCCGGCTCGAAGGCCGCCGACATGGCAGCGGTGGCGCCGGTGCTGTTCCCCGAGATGAAGCGGCGCGGCTCGAACGACGGTGAGATGGTCTCCATCCTCTCCGCCTCGGGCGCGATGAGCGAGACCATCCCGCCCAGCCTGGTGCTGATCACCATAGGCTCGGTCACCAGCATCTCGATCGTGGCCCTCTTCACCGGCGGGCTGCTGCCCGGGCTGGTGCTGGCGATCGCGCTCGGCATCGTGGCGCGGTGGCGTTCGCGCAACGAAGCGGTGGGCGAGCGTGCGAGCTGGCGGGAGATCCGCCGGACCTTCATCATCGCGCTGCCGGCGCTGCTGCTGCCTTTCGTCATCCGGTCGGCGGTCGTGGAAGGGGTGGCGACGGCCACGGAAGTCTCGACGATCGGCATCGCCTATGCCGTGGTCGTGGGCCTGCTGGTCTATCGCCAGTTCGAATGGAAGCGGCTCTACCCGATGCTGCTCGAGACGGCCTCCCTGTCGGGCGCCATCCTGCTGATCATCGGCACCGCGACCAGCATGGGCTGGGCGCTGGCGCAATCCGGCTTCTCGCGCGAGCTGGCGCACGCGATGGCCGCCGTGCCGGGCGGCCATTTCGGCTTCATGCTGATCTCTATCGTGGCCTTCATCGTGCTGGGCAGCGTGCTCGAAGGCATTCCCGCCATCGTGCTGTTCGGACCGCTGCTGTTCCCCATCGCCCGCGCCGTCGGCATCCACGAGGTGCATTATGCGATGGTGGTGATCCTGGCGATGGGCATCGGCCTGTTCGCGCCGCCGCTGGGCGTCGGCTACTACGCCGCCTGCGCCATCGGCCAGGTCTCGCCCGACGCCGGCATGACGCGGATCTGGCCCTATCTCGGCGCGCTGCTGGTGGGATTGCTGGCCGTCGCCGCCATCCCCTGGCTGTCGATCGGCTTTCTTTAGGGATTCCGACAATCAAGCCTTCCTCCCCCATCATCGGGGGAGGTGCCCTCGTCCTACGAGGGCGGAGGGGTCAGGAGCGCCAAATGGAGCCTCTGACCCCTCCGTCAGCGTATGACGCTGACACCTCCCCGCGCTTCGCGCAGGGAGGAAGGGCTGACTTCCTCCGAGTGTCGCGAAGGGTTTTGCGCATTTTGCCAAGGGGCAGAGTCGTGAGACTCTGAGACTCGCGCCTAAAAGCCTTATGCCATCGGCATCGGCATCGGAGGCGTCTCACGCCGCTTGAGACGAGTGAGACTCGGGACATTTTGGGAGATTATTGCGCCAATCCCCACGTTTTGACGCAATTCTGCCCTGTACAGTCGCCGAAGAGGTCCAAACGCAAGGATTTTCCCGTCGCACAGGCGTATGCCCTCGCCATGACCACACTCGCTCCCGTTCTTGACATGAAGGCCCAGCGCCTCCGCCTGCTCCGTGAGCTGGAGCGCAAGGTCCTGTGGCTTTCGGCCTGGACGATCCATCACGCCAACCATCTCAGGCCCAACCGCGACGGGCTGAAGGTCGGTGGCCACCAGGCCTCCTGCGCCTCGCTCGCCACGGTGATGACGGCGCTCTATTTCTCGGTGCTGAAGCCCGAGGATCGCGTGGCGGTGAAGCCGCACGCCTCGCCGGTGTTCCACGCCATCCAGTACCTGTTCGGGCACCAGACCCGCGAGAAGCTCGAAGGCTTCCGCAAGCTGGGCGGCGCGCAGTCCTACCCGTCGCGCACCAAGGACGTCGACGACGTCGATTTCTCGACGGGCTCGGTCGGGCTTGGCGTCGCCATGACGCTCTTCTCCTCGATCGTGCAGGACTATGTGCGGCTGAAGAATCTCGCTCCCGCCGAGCGACCCACCGGCCGCATGGTGGCGCTGGTGGGCGACGCCGAGCTCGACGAGGGCAACATCTTCGAGGCGCTGCTCGAAGGCTGGAAGCACGACGTCCGGAACCTGTGGTGGGTGATCGACTACAATCGCCAGAGCCTCGACGGCGTGGTCAACGACCGGCTGTTCGGGCGCATCGGCGAGATGTTCGAGCTGGTGGGGTGGCGGGTCGTCACGCTGAAGTACGGCAAGCTCCTGGAGGCCGCCTACGCCCAGCCCGACGGCACGCATCTGCGCGACTGGATCGACGCCTGCCCCAACTCGCTCTACTCGGCGCTGGTCTACAAGGGCGGCGCGGGCTGGCGCGAGGCGCTGACGCGCGATCTCAACCAGTATCCCGGCATCCGCTTGATCCTCGAGCAGCACGACGATGCCGAGCTGCACCGGCTGATGACCAACCTCGCCGGCAACGACATGCAGGCCGTGCTCGACGCCTTCGAGAGCGTCGACGACGACCGGCCGACCTGCTTCATCGCCTACACCATCAAGGGCCAGGGCCTGCCCTTCGCCGGTCACAAGGACAACCATTCCGGCCTGATGACGCTCGACCAGATGGCGGGCTTCAAGCAGGGCATGAAGATCGCCGATGGCCAGGAGTGGGACAGGTTCGCGGGCCTGTCGCTGCCGCCCGCCGAGATCGAGAGCTTCCTCGCGCAGGCACCCTTCAATGCCGAAGGTCGCCGCCGCACCGAAGCGCCCGTCGTCACCATTCCGGCCGTGCTGCCCAAGCCGAATGACAAGAAATCGAGCACGCAGGAAGGCTTCGGCAAGATCCTGAACGCGATAGCGGCCGAGGACAGCGAGCTGTCGCACCGCATCGTCACCACCTCGCCCGACGTCTCGGTCTCGACCAATCTCGGCGCGTGGATCAACCGGCGCGGCCTGTTCGGCCATACCGAATCGGAGGATGTGTTCCGCGAGCTCAAGGTCGTGTCGGCCCAGCTCTGGCGCAAGACGCCGCGCGGCCAGCATATCGAGCTGGGCATCGCCGAGAACAACCTGTTCATCCAGCTCGCGGCGCTCGGTCTCAGCCACGAGTTGTTCGGCACGCGGCTGCTGCCGATCGGCACGCTCTACGATCCCTTCATCGCCCGCGGCCTCGATGCGCTGAACTATGCCTGCTACCAGGATTCGCGCTTCATGATCGTGGCCACGCCCTCGGGCGTGACGCTGGCGCCCGAGGGCGGCGCGCACCAGAGCATCCACACGCCGCTGATCGGCATGGGCCAGCCCGGCCTCCTGTGCTACGAGCCGGCCTTCGTCGACGAGCTGGCTGTCCTCATGCGCTTCGGCCTCGCCCATATGCAGGAGGACGACGGCTCCTCGATCTATCTCCGCCTCAGCACGCGCAGCCTGGCCCAGCCCGAGCGCACCCTATCGCCCGAGCAGTCACAGGCCATCATCGACGGCGGCTATTGGTATGTGGCGCCCGAGCCCGGCGCCGACGTGGCCATCGTCGCCATGGGCGCGGTCACGCCGGAAGCGATCGCTGCCCACGCCAGCGTCGCGCGCGACTTCGCGGGCGCCGGCCTGCTGGTGCTGACCTCGCCCGACCGCCTGCATGGCGACTGGCTCGCCGCCCAGCGCAATCGCGGGCGCACGGCGGGAGTGGTCGACCGCACGCCGGCGCCCGTCGAGCGCCTGCTGGCGCCGCTGTCGCGCGACGCCCGTCTCGTCACGGTGATGGACGGCCACCCGCTGGCGCTGAGCTGGCTGGGCTCGGTGCGCGGCCAGCGCGTCGTGCCGCTCGGCATCGAGCGCTTCGGCCAGTCGGGCGACATCCCCGACCTCTATCGCACCTACGGCCTCGACGAGGCCGCCATCGTCGACGCGGTGGCGCGCTCGATCTAGCGTTGTCTTGGGGGACCGCGGGCCTCCAGGGCCGCTCATATTCGAAAGAGCATGATGCAGGCCTGGAGGCCCGCGGTCCGCTTGATTCAACGACAGCGCTGGGCTCCGGCGGGCAGCTCGGCCGCGAGCTGGCATCCCACCTTCCGCTTGCCCTCGACGTCGTACATGACGAGCTCGAGGCCGGCCGAAGGCGTCAGGATGCCGAAGCCATGCTCGTTCCACGTGTGCGCCCGGGCCACCGATTGGCCCTTGCGGACAGAGTGCCACTTCTTGCCCCCGGCATTCTCGAGACGGAGGTCCTCGAACATGGCAGTGACCTGCCGCGCCGGGTCGGGTTGCGGCGCGAACTTGGCGAGGTCGGCGCCACCATTGCCCACGATCACCTGCGTCACCCCGCGATTGCCGCCCAGCGTCACGGGAACCGTGTCGAAGGCCTGGAACGCGTGGATGTGGCCCGCGACCAGGATGGTGCGCTGGCCGGAGGCGCGGATGGCGTCGCCGATCGCCCGCAGGCCGCCGACGTTGGCCGTGTCGCCGGCATCGCAGGGCTTGGCGCAGACGGCATAGGCCGGCTCGTGCGTCAGCATCATCACCGGCTGTGTCGGCGGCGTCTCGCGCAGCTTGCGGGCGACGGCCGCCCACTTGTCGTTGACCTCCTGCGTCGCATGCTTGTCATCGGTGTGGGCCGAGTCCACGTTGAGCAGGTCGAGGCCGGCGAGGCGGATATGCGTGGTCGCATGGACGATCTCGCAGGCTTGCGCCGAGTCGCCGAAATAGTAGGTCCAGCCATAGCCGCCGCGCTCGCAATCCTCGTGATTGCCGCGCACGAAGACCCAGGGTGCGGCCGCGAGCAACCGACGGCCGGGCTCGAGGAACTCGGCGCGCCAGGCCTCCTCGCGGTCGCCGTAGGGGCCCGGCACGCAGTCGGTGGCCGAGCGCTTGCAGGGCGCCTCACGGTAGTAGTAGTCACCGAGATGCAGGACGAGCTCGGGCTTCTTGTCAGCCGCCGCATTGGCGATGGGCTCGAACGGCCAGGTCTTGCGCGAGCTGCAGCCCTGGTCGAAGTAGTGCGTGAGCCGGCAGCCGGTGTCGCCTAGCACGGCGATGCGTTCGGGCTTGCGGCTGATCTCCTGCTCCAGCAGGACGAAACCGCGGGCGGAAATCCGGACCTTGCGCGACGCTTCCAGCGTCATACGGTTCTCGCACATCCGGCCGAACACGGCGGCGCGCGGGCTCACCCGCGCGACCATGGCGGTCGTCACACCGTCGACCGAGATCGAGGGGCATTCGTCGCCGGGACCGATCAGCACGCGGGCGATCAGTTCGGGGGACTCGCCCAGGCCGAATTGTGTCCAGGCTATCGGCACCACGGGTGGCGCCGACGTCGTTGACGCGCACGCAGCAAGCAAGAAGCCGGCCGACAGCAACGCACCCAGCCCAATCCGTCTATTCATCGTATCTCTCCCTGCGACGATCCTAGCATCCCAGCGGCCGCTTGACCCGACGGCGTGGAGGCCCGAATTTCCGATCATGAAAGTAGACGGCAAGCCCTACCGCACCATCTGGCTCGGCGCCGACGGGACGACGGTGCAGGCGATCGACCAGACGCTGCTGCCCCATCAATTCGTCATCCGCGACCTCCGGACGATGGAGGATGCCGAGCGCGCCATCCGCACCATGATCGTGCGCGGAGCGCCGCTGATCGGCGCCGCGGCGGGCTACGGCATGGCGCTCGCCATGGCGACCGACTCCTCCGACTCGATGCTCGCGCGCGCCTACACGGTGCTGATGGAATCCCGCCCCACGGCGGTCAACCTGCGCTGGGCGCTCGACGATCTGCGTGCGCTCCTGGCGCCGTTGCCCGCAGCCAAGCGGCGCGAGGCGGCCTACAAGCGCGCCGCCGAGATCTGCGATGAGGATGCCGAGATCTGCCGGCGCATCGGCGAGAACGGGTTGGGCGAGATCCGCCGCCTGAAGCCGCGCGGCGACCGCCTGAATGCGCTCACCCACTGCAACGCCGGCTGGCTCGCCACCGTCGACTGGGGCACGGCCCTGTCGCCGATCTACCAGGCGCACGATGCGGGCATCCCGATCCACGTCTGGGTCGACGAGACGCGGCCCCGCAACCAGGGCGCCAGCCTGACGGCCTGGGAACTGGGTAAGCACGGCGTGCCGCACACGGTGATCGCCGACAATGCCGGCGGCCATCTGATGCAGCACGGCAAGGTCGATTTCTGCATCGTCGGCACCGACCGCACGACCCGGCGCGGCGACGTCTGCAACAAGATCGGCACCTATCTCAAGGCGCTGGCCGCGCACGACAATGGCGTGCCCTTCTATATCGGCCTGCCCTATCCCACGATCGACTGGACGCTCGAGGATGGTCGCGACATCCCGATCGAGGAGCGCAATGCGGCCGAGCTGTCGCGCATCGCGGGTCGCACCGCCTCGGGCGAGGTCGTGACGGTCGACGTGCTGCCCGAGGGCAGCCCCGCCGCCAATCCCGCCTTCGACGTCACGCCCGCGCGCCTGGTGACGGCGCTGATCACCGAGCGCGGCGTCTGTGCAGCCAGCGAAGCCGGGTTGCTATCGCTTTACCCAGAGCAGGCAAAAGCCGCGTGATCGTCTCGCCGACGGTCCGCGTCACCCTGGGCCTCGGCTTCACCCAGATCGTCGGCTGGGGCACGACCTACCTGATGCCCTCGGTCCTCGGCCGGCACATCCAGGACGACCTCGGCATGCCCTCCGAGCTGGTCTTCGCCGGCATCACCGTGATGTTCGGCGTCGGCGCCTTCTGCGCGCCGCGCGTCGGCCGCGTCGTCGACCGCACCGGCGCCCGCAAGCTGATGACCGTGGGCTCGCTGGTCTACGCGCTGGCCCTCACCGCGCTCGCCTTCTCCACGGGCCCGATCAGCTACCTCCTGTGCTGGGCCATCATGGGCATCGCCTCGACGCTCGCGCTCAACACGCCCTCCAGCATCGCCCTCGTCCAGGTCGCAGGACCGCGGGCGCGTCAGGCGATCGCCATGCTGACCATCATCGGCGGCCTCGCCTCGACGGTGTTCTGGCCCCTCACCGGCATCCTCGACGCGGCCGTCGGTTGGCGCAGCACGCTGCTCATTTACGCGGCCATCCATTTCATTGCCTGCGCGCCGGTCCATTTCCTGGTGCTGCCCCACCGGCCGCCGATCCATCCACCGCCAGCCAACCCGGTCGCGAGCGGCGGCGGCATGGCGCCGGCCGAGCTGTCGCGCGCCTTCCTGCTGCTGTCGATCAGCCTCGCCTTCGGCGCCTTCGTCTTCACCGGCGCGCAGGTCCACATGATCGAGATCCTGCGCGGCCTCGGCCACGAGCCCGCCTCGGCGCTGCTGCTGGCCTCGATGATCGGCCCGGCGCAGGTCGGCATCCGCCTGTTCGAGCTGATGTTCGGCCATCGCTACTCGATCATGCGCGCGGCGGTGCTGGGTTCGGCCATGCTGCCCATCGGCCTCGGCCTCGCCCTGATCGCAGGCGATGCCTTCGCGGTGGCGCTGGCCGTGATGGTGGCCTACGGCATCTCCAACGGGCTGAAGGCGGTGCAGCGCGCCACCCTGCCGCTCGCTCTGTTCGGTCGCGCGCAGTTCGGCGCCTATATGGGCCGCCTCGCGTTGCCACAAGGCATCGTCGCCGCCACCTCGCCGCCGGTGATGGCGGCCGTCTTGAGCCAGTTCGGCACCTCGGCCGCGCTCTGGATCACCTTCACCGCCGCCGCGATCTCGCTCGGCGCCATGATCCTGCTGGCGCGCCTTGGACGGGCGATCCGATAGAGACTGCCCGGTCCATTTCATCGCAACCAAGCTGGAGGAACGGAAGAAGGGCCATTCCGTTGGCTTTTCGACCGAGCGAGCGCGATTGCCTCCACTTTGGAGGAAATTCCGCTCCACATCGGAAGCTACAGGGCACGACATCGTGAACGGGCGAGCCCAAAGATCGACGCGAGCCCATCAATTGGTGGGAATTAGAGGATTGCATGCGCCACATCATTTCAGCGGCTGCCCTGCTCATCGGCGCCTTTCTGATCATCTCTACGGCGGCGTCGGTGCTGCAGCGTTCGGCCACCCGGGACTTCCAGGACAACTACACGCCCCCGTCGGTCGCCTCGTCAGGCTTCCGCTGAATCGAAGTCGATCGCCCCGGCTATTTCTCCGAGGCGACGTAGGGGCGGACCATCTTCGACGGATCGACGACACGGTCGAACTCCGCTTCGGACACGTAGCCTAGCTTCAGCGCTGCCTGCTTCAGCGTGAGATCGTGCTCGGTGGCGTGATGGGCGATCTCCGAGGCCTTGTCGTAGCCGATCACCGGCGCCAGCGCCGTCACCAGCATCAGCGACCGCTCGACATGGCCCTTGATGACCTTGAGATTGGGCCGCGTGCCTTCGATCATGAACTTGCGGAAGTTGGTGCAGCCGTCGGCCATCAGCACGATCGAGTTCATGAGATTGAAGATGATCAGCGGCTTGTAGACGTTCATCTCCAGATAGCCGCCTGCCCCGCCCAGCCCCACCGCCACGTCGTTGGCCATCACTTGCGCGGCGATCATGGTGAGCGCCTCGGCCTGGGTGGGATTGACCTTGCCCGGCATGATCGACGAGCCGGGCTCGTTCTCCGGCAGGATCAGCTCCGCCAGGCCAGCGCGTGGCCCGCAGGCCACGAGGCGGATGTCGTTGGCGATCTTGTAGAGCGAGGCCGCGAGCGTGCGCAGCGTGCCGGAGAGCTGGACCAGCGCGTCGTGCGAACCTTGCACGGTGAACTTGTTGGGCGCCGACACGAACGGCAGGCCACTTAGCGTCGCGATCTCAGCCGCCGAAGCCTCGGCGAAGCCCGGCGCGGCATTGATGCCGGTGCCGACCGCCGTGCCGCCCAGCGCCAGATGATAGACGTCGCCAAGCGCCTGCTCGATGCGGCCGAGATTATCGGCCAGCATGCCGGCATAGCCCGACCATTCCTGCCCAAGCGTGATCGGCGTGGCGTCCTGCAGATGGGTGCGGCCGATCTTCACGATGTCGGCCCACTCGCGCGCCTTCGCATCGATGGCGTCGTGCAGCGCCGTCACCGCTGGCACCAGCGCACCGGTCACGCCGACGGCGGCCGCGATGTACATCGCCGACGGGAAATTGTCGTTCGAGGATTGCGACATGTTGACGTGATCGTTGGGATGCACCGGCTTCTTGGAGCCCAGAGGCGTGCCCGCGATCTGGCAGCAGCGGTTGGAGATCACCTCGTTCACGTTCATGTTGAACTGGGTGCCGCTGCCGGTCATCCAGACATGCAGCGGGAACATGTCGTGATGCCGGCCGCCTAGAATCTCATCGCAGGCCTGCACGATCAGCCGGTGCAGCTCGGGCGCCAGCCGACCGCCGGCCAGATTGGCATTGGCACAGGCCTTCTTCAGCACGGCATAGGCAGTGATCATCTCGCGCGGCATCAGATCGCGGCCGATGCTGAAATAGTGCAGCGAGCGCTGGGTCTGGGCACCCCAGAGCTTGTCTACGGGCACCTCGACCTCGCCCATCGCGTCGGATTCCTTGCGGACGTCCATGATTTGGGCTCCTTTCACCAAACGATGCGTAACCTCGTACTGCTTCCCGGCTTCATGTGCGATTCGGATCTCTGGACCGACATGGCGCCCGATCTCGCCCGACTGGGCAAGGTCCATTACGGCAACGTCTACCAGGACGATTCCCTGGAGGGCATGGCGCGACGCGTCCTCTCCGAATCACCGGAAAAATTCGTGCTGGTCGGCTTCTCGATGGGCGGCTTCGTGGCCCGCGTGCTGGCGCTGATGGCGCCCGAGCGGCTGCACGGCATCGCCTTCGTCGCCTCCTCGGCCCGCGGCTATTCCGATGAAGAGGTCGCGCGCCGCAAGCAGGGCGCCCTGCCCGGAGACCGCCCGCCGCGCGCCAACGCCGGCGTTGCGCTCGGCCTGCATCCCGATCGCGAGCGCGATCCCGTGCTGCTCGACCGGTTGCGCGGCATGCAGCGGCGCCTGGGACCGGGGGTGCGGGCACTGCAATCCGCACTGGTGCGCCGCGAGGGCTACGCCGACCTCGAACGCATCACGTGCCCGTCACTGGTCGTCGCCTGCCGCCAGGACCGGCTGCGCACCATGGCCGAAGCCGAGCGGATGGCGAAGCACCTGCCGCACTCGAGCTTCGAGGTCATCGAGGACTGTGGCCATATGGCGCCGCTCGAGAAGCCAGCGGAGCTGACGGAAATCCTTGGAGGCTGGATAGAGCGCGTGAAGCTGTGAGGAGAGATCCTTCGCTACGCTCAGGATGACAGTGTTGTTGTAATTGGCGCGATGCGCCGATTACACAACCGATGTCATCCCGAACGAAGTGAGGGATCTTTGCTCGTGGCATCAGGCGGAAAAGATGTCCTTCCGCACGATGGCGTGGACGCCCCAGTTGCCGTCGACGACCTGGGTGATGCCGAAGTCGACGGCGACCGACATCAGGCTGATGGCCTCGTCCTCGGTGAGGTTCTTGGTGGTCATGAGGAAGCGCCGCATCTTGCGGAAGGCGTCGCGCATGGCGAGGTCGACCGAGGATTTCCGGAAGATCTCGCTTTGCGCGTCGATGCCGAGGTCGGCGAGGTAATTGGGATAGCTGAAGCCTTGCAGCACCCACTCCTCCGCAGTCTCGACCATGGGGAAGTCGAGGCCCTGAAGCTTGGTGCCGGCAAGGTCGGCAGCCTTGTGCAGAACGAGCTGGAAGGTGCCGGTGAGGGAGCATTCGATGGCCGTGCCGCAGAGCTCGGAATCGCCCTGCGAGGCATGCGGGTCGCCGACCGAGAAGAGCGCACCCGGCACCGCCACCGGATAGAAGACCGAGGCGCCCTTGCCGATGCGCCAGTTGTCGATGTTGCCGCCGGTGTAGGACGGCGGCACCGAATTCACGTCGTCGGCTTCCTTGGGCGCCAGCCCCATGACGCCGAAGTGCGGACGGATGGGGATGCGCACGCCCTTCAGCACATCCCAGTTGCGCGTGGTCTTGGTGTGATCGACGGGGAGGCCGGGATAGTCGATCGTCGGATGCTCCTTGCCGAACGGATCGACGACGGTCGGCCAGCGGAAGGAATAGAGCGCCTTCGCCCAGTTGCGCTGCTCGGTGGCGTCCATTTCGTAGATCGTGACGACCTCGCGCTTCTCGCCGGTGATGAAGTCGTTGTAGTGGAAGCCCCAGTTGGCGGCGGCGTTGCTGCCGAAGCAGTGGCCGCAGAACTTCGGGTTGGCGCTGGGCCGCATGGTGACGTCGAGGATGCGCACCTCGAGCACGTCGCCCTCCTCGGCGCCGCGCACCAGCACGGGCCCGGTGCAGATATGGACGCCCAACCCCTTGCCGTCGCCCTCTCCGGCGCCGCGGCGGTGCACGCCCTTCTTGTCCTTGGTCCAGAGGTAGACGCTCTCCGCGCCGGGATCGCCCTCGATCATGCGCTCGTGGTCGTCGCTCGCCTGGTGCGTCAGCGTCTCGATGGTGACGATGTCGCCCGGCTCGACCTCGAGCTGCGGCTTCAGGTTACGGCTGAAATAGCCCCAGTGGACCGTGTCGGCATTCGCCGGCAGATGGTGAGTGCGCGCCATCGTGTCCTCCCGTCTCAGCGCTTGGCCAGAAGGTCGATCTCGACCATGGCGCCGCGGGCGAGGCCCGTGACGCCGATGCAGGTCCGCGCCGGCCGGCGGTCGGCCGGGAAGTAGCTGGCATAGACCTCGTTCATGCGCGGATAGTTGGCCTCGAAGTCGGTGATGTAGACGCGCGCCACGATCACATGCTCCAGGCCGAGCTTGAGGCCCGCCAGCACGAGCTTGAGATTCTCCATCACCCGCACGGTCTGGCCCTCGATGTCGGGCGCCAGCGGCTTGCTGTCGTCGTCGGGATCGGTCGGCATCTGGCCGGTGATGAAGCACCAGCCATCGGCCTCGACGGCATGGCTGAAGGGCGCGACCGGCGTCGGCGCGCCGGGGACCATGAAGAACAGCGGGGAGCTCATGAGCGTTTCATTCCGTCAGTGGATCAGCCGGGCGAGGATTCGATCGACCAGTGCAAGATAGCCTGGCAGCGAGCGCGTGGCATCGGTGCGCGGCCGCGGCAGGTCGACCGACACCTCCTCCTCGATGCGGCCGGGCCGCGGGCTCATGATCAGCACGCGGTCGGACAGGAACACCGCTTCGGCGACATCGTGGGTGACGAACAGCACCGTCTTGCGATCGGCCTCCCACAGCTCCAGCAGCAGCGCATGGAGCTTCTGGCGCGTGAGCGCATCGAGCGCGCCGAACGGCTCGTCCATCAGCATGATCTGCGGCCGGAAGGAGAGCGCGCGGGCGATCGCCACGCGCTGGCGCATGCCGCCCGAGAGCTGGCGCGGATAGAGGGTCTCGTAGCCTTTGAGGCCCACGCGTTCGAGGAGCCGCATGGCCTCGTCGCGCCGCTTCAGCGTCGCCTCGGCCATGACCTCGGAGGGCAGCATCACATTGTCGATGGCGGTGCGCCACGGCAGCATCACGCTCTGCTGGAAGACGAAGCCGAAGCGCCGTGCCAGCCGCGCCTCGTTGGGCGTCTCGCCGTCGATCTCGATGCGGCCCGCCGTCGGCCGCGCAAGGCCGCCGATCAGACGAAGAATGGTGGACTTGCCGCAGCCCGACGGGCCGACGATGGAGACGAACTCGTGGGTGCGGATCTGGGCGTCGAGTTTTTCGACGGCGACGACGCGGCCACCCTTGCCGTCAAAGGTGATGCCGGCATCCTTGATGTCGATCAGGAGCCGCTGGGGGCGCACCACTCCAGGGACGCGATCTTCGTCGAACGCAAGGGAAGACGCGCCAACGGAGTGGCGCGCTCCCAGCAATGAGGCCCTTCTGGACATCATCAGAGGGGCACGAGCTGGCGGCTGCTGCCGTCGCCGAAGCGCAGCAGCACCGACCGCTCCAGCCAGCCCAGCGCGCCGTAGAGCGCGAGGCCGATGCCGGTGACGATCACCAGGGCAGCGAACAGCAGGTCGGTCTCCAGGTTGACGTTGGCCAGGATCATGAGATGGCCGAGGCCGCGGTCTGAGGCGACGAACTCGCCGACCATGGCGCCGATGACGCTGAGCAACGCCGCCATCTTCAGCGCCGGGAAGAAGAACGGCAGCGCCGTCGGCAGGCGGATCTTCCAGAAGATCTGCGCCTTGTTGGCGGCCACCGATTCCATCAGCTCGATCACGTCGCTCTCGGCCGACTTCAGCCCGACGATGGTGTTCACCAGGATCGGGAAGAAGGCGATGGTGCCGACGATGATGATCTTGGGCGCAAGCCCATGGCCGAACCAGATCAGGAACAGCGGCGCCAGCGCCACCTTCGGCACCACCTGCAGCACCACGATCAAGGGCTCGAACAGCCGCTGCAGGATGCGGGAATAGGAGATCATCACGGCGAGCACGAAGCCGCTCACGACGGCGGCGACGAAGCCGGTCAGAATCGAGGTCAGCGAGTAGAGGGCGTGCGGCAGCAGGATATCGAGCGAGTCGACCATCCGCTCCGCGACCTGCAGCGGCGCCGGCAGGATATAGGGCGCGACACCGCTCAGGCGGACCACGACCTCCCAGAGAGCCAGCAAGGCGAGCAACGGCAGCGCATTGCGCGCCACGCCCAAGGCGCTCGCGGTCATTGCGTGGCGAAGACGACGTGGCCCGTCGGATCGACCTTCTTCTTGATGATCCCGAGCTTCAGCAGATTGTCGACGGTCTCGTTCCAACCGGCGACGGTCTGCACCGGCACCTTGCGGCCCCCCGATGAAGGCACGGTCATCATGTCGAGCAGGTACGGCATCTTGGCCGTCTCATGCTCGATGTTGATCTCCTTGGCGGCGCGGCCGAGGGCGGCCAGCGCTTCCTTGGGATCCTTCAGCGTATCCTCGATGCCCTTGGTCGAAGCGCGCACGAAGCGCTTGGCGAGGTCGCCGTTCTTCATCGCCTTGTCGCTGGCGATGATCGCCTGGCTGTAGAGGCGGAAATAATCCTTCACGTCGAAATGCACGACCTCCAACCCCTGCAGCTTGAAGACCGGCTCGTTGAACAGATAGGTGTGCAGCGTGTCGACGGCGCCGCTCAGGAACTCGCGGCTGCCGCCGGCGGCGATCGGCACCTCCTCGAACTTGCAGGTGACGCCGGCCGACTTCAGCATGCCCTTCACCTGGGCATAGGTGGCGCTCTGGATGGTGGCGCCGAACTTGCGGCCGCAGACGTCCTGGAGTTTGGTGATGCCCGAGGCCTTGGAAGCGAAGAGCACCGCCGGCGTCTCGGCGAATAGCAGATGCAGCGCCGTCACCGGCACACCGGCCTCCCATCCGCGCACCAGCGCCGGCCCTTCTGCGAAGCCGAAATCATTGTCGCCGTTGCCGACCAGCTTGACGACCATCGGCGAGCCCTGGCCCGGCACGATCTCGAGATCGATACCTTCGGCGGCGTAGTAGCCGCGCTCCTTCGCCAGATAGACGAAGGCGTGAGCTGCCGTCTGGACCCAGTCGAGGCGCAGCGACGCCTTGGTCGGGGCGGCACTCTGCGCGGCACAGGTGCCGACATAGGCGAGCGACAGGCCGAGCATCGCTCCGGCAAACAGACGACGGATCATGCGACGCTCCTTCATTCGGCGGCCTGCAGCATCGGCGCGCGCGGAGCTTGCGCCAGGTTCTCGGCGTAGACGTCCAGCCAGTCGCGCGACGCCGGGGCCACGAGGTCGCCGCTGCGGGCCTCGCGGCAGATCGCGGGCGTGTCGAGCATCGCCGGCAGCGTCCCCTGCTCGGCGTGGCCGCGAACGAGGCCGATCAGACGGCGGCGCGTCAGCGTGATCATGCGGTCGGACGGGGCCAGATGCTCGAAGGTGCGGTCGACTATGGCGCCCATGCTTTCGGTCACGGCCATGTCCTGGTGGGAGACGCCGTCGATGCCGGTGAAGCTTTGGGTGCGCTGGACCTCGCGGTCGATCAGATAGTCGTTGCCCTCGTTGCCCGGCATGCGCCAGCGGCCGAACCAGTCCGATGTGTTGGGCAGCGGCTGGATGTTGCGGCCGAGGCCGGGGATCGGCTTGCCCGACTTCATCATCCCGAGCGGCGGCGTGCGATGCTTCCAGCTCAGCGTGATGATCATCGTGTGGGTGTCGTCCATCGGCACCCAAGCCTGGCCGATGATGTTCTTCGAGAACGGACCCACCGGGAACAGCGTCCAGAACGGCATGACGAAATGGGCGAAGCGGTAATAGAGCTCGCCCGGCTGCGCCGTGGTCCGATAGGCCGCGTACATGGCACCCCAGTCGGTCTCGCGCGCGTGATACTCGGGCGCGCGCTGCAGCAGCTGGTAGCGGTCGATGTTGGCGGGATCGATATCGGACGGATCGACGCTGCCGGCATGCAGGAAGCCGAAGTGCGACGTGTCGAGATCGCCCTCCATCGCCTGCAGCCAGTTGCAGGCGCGCTGGCGGCAATAGATCTGCGTCTCGTCGGACGGCATCAGCGCCGGCTCGATCTCGGGCAGCGGCGGCGCCACGGCGCGATTGCCCATGTAGACGTAGAGGAGGCCACCGCGTTCCGCTGACGGGTAGGTGCGCGCCTTGACCTTGTCCTTGAACTCCTGGTCGGCCGGGACATTCGGCATCTCCAGGCAATTGCCCTCGATGTCGAATTTCCAGCCGTGATAGACGCAGCGCAGGCCGCCTTCCTCGTTGCGTCCGAAGAACAGCGAGGCGCAGCGGTGCGGGCAGCGATGGTCGAACACGCCGACCTTGCCCGAAGAGTCGCGGAAGGCGATCAGTTTCTCGCCCAGCAGCATGAGGCGGAGCGGTGCGCCGTCGGCTTCGATTTCCGACGACATGCAGGCCGGGACCCAATGCTCCCGCATGAACCGGCCCATGGCGGTGCCGGGTCCGATGCGGGTCAGCAGTTCGTTTTCCGATGCTGTCGTCATGCGTCCTCCCAGTCGGGAGGAACGCAGCAAGATATATGCCATGGCATACTGAACTTTCCTCCCTGCGCGCAGCGCGGGGAGGTGCCCTCGTCTTGCGAGGGCGGAGGGGTCAGAGGCTCCATTTGGCGCTCGTGACCCCCTCCGTCGGCGTATGACGCCGACACCTCCCCTTCACGGGATCCGTGAAAGGGAGGAAAGATGCTACGGCGCGACGGGACGCATCCGTCGCCAGACGTTGCCAACGATCAGCCGGCCTTTCCCAATCATCATTGCATCGAGCACGATGGTGTCGCCGCCGGCGGCGAGCGCGAGACGTTCGATGAAATAGATCGTGCGGCGCTCGGAGCTGAATCCAGCGAGATCGACCTGGTCGATCCGCAGCGCCGGCCAAGGAAAGGTGCGGCCGGCGATGACGAGGCCTGGCGCATCGACGACGATTGTCGTGCCGATCGTCGGCAGGCCGGCGGCGCGCTGCGGGAGCTTGTCCCTCCAGATCCTGGCGCGACGCCGCAGCAGGAAGACGAGGAACAGGGCGAGCGCCAGATCGCAGCCGATCGCGGCGGCAAAGATCATCGCCTGGTCCTGCTGGTCGGCCAGCAGGCAGAGGCCGAGCGTCAGCACCACCGTGCTGCCGGCCATGATCAGGTAGAGCAGCCTGGTCTGGCCGAGATAGGCCTGCGTCGCCTCGTCGGGTGACAGCACCGTGCCCTCGACCCGCTCCTCCTTGCGGACCGAGCTCACGTTGGCTTCCTGCTTGGCAGTGAGCTCGCCCTGCGGCTTGTCGCCGATCAGGACGCGCATCAGCTTCGGCCGCCGTCGACCGTGAAGTTCTGCGCGGACACCAGCCGGCTGTCGTCGGCGCCGAGCCACAGCACCATGCGGGCGATGTCGGCCGGATAGACCTTCTCCTTCAAGACCTGCGCCTTCATCAGCTCGGCCTCGGACTCCGGCGTGAGCCAGAGGTCGATCTGGCGCTGCGTCATGATCCAGCCCGGCGTGATGGCGTTCAGGCGGATCTTGTCGGGTCCGAGGCCGCGCGTCATGCCGATCGTGGCCGCCTTCGCCGCCTGATAGACGGACAGGTTGGGCGTCATCGTGTGGTAGCTCACCGAGCTGAAGTTCACGATCGAGCCGCCGCCCGCCTGCTTCATGCCGGGCGCCACCGACTGGATAGCGAAGTAGGCATGGCGCAGGTTGACCGCGATGCGCTCGTCCCAGAACTCCGGCGTCACGTCCTTCAGCTCATGCCGATCGTCGCGCGCGGCGTTGTTGACCAACACGGTGATGGTCCCGAGCTCGCGCGCTACCTCGGCGAGGACGGACTGGTAGGCCTTGACGTCGCGGATGTCGCATTTCTTGAAGATGGCCGACTGGCCGGCGGCGGCGATCTTCTTCACCAGCGCCGTCGAGGCCGCCTCGTCGATGTCGACGAAGGCGACCTTCGAGCCCTGGGCGGAAAAATGCTCGACGATCGAGGCGCCGATGCCCGAGCCGCCGCCGGAGACGAAAACGGTGCGGCCTTTCAGGCTGGGATAGGAAGCGAAGCTCGACATGGGTTTCCTCACAATTTCATTATCTTGAAGACGACCGTTCCCGCCAGCATTGCGCCTGCCGCGAGACGGGTTTCGGCGATCGCGCCGTTGGCGTGGCTCACCGGCTCGACGCAGAAGAAGGGCCGCTGCGGCGGAGTATAGATCACGAGATGGCGGAGCGGCTCCGTCGCTTCGAGCTGCAGCCTCAGCCGTCGCCGTGGCCAGACGATCGTGGCGTGTCCGTCCCAGCCGTCGAAGCAATTGTCGAGCGGCACCGCATCGACGCGGCGTGGCGCGCTGAAATCCCATTCGGGCGGCAGGGCGACGCGCTCGGTCGGCAGCAGCTCCGCATCCTCCCGCCACACCGAATCGGTGCGGCAGGCGAGCGTGGTGTCGGAATCGCGGACGAAGAAGGGATGGAGGCCGATGCCCGCGGGCACGGCATGCGCTTCGAGATTTTCCAGCCTCATATCGACCGCGAGCTCGCTCGCCGAGAGACGGAACGCAAAGCTGGCGCGGTAGCGGAACGGCCACCCGCTTGCGCCATCGTGAAGGTAGGAGATCCTGGCCGACCGTTCGTCGGCACCGACCACCTCCCACGCCGCCGCCCAGCCGTCGCCATGCATGGGATGGCGCTGGCCCGGCCAGTTGGGCGCGAGCGTGATTTCGCGGCCGTCGAAGGAAACACGACCCTCCCTGATGCGGTTGGAGAAGGGCACCAGCGGATAGCTGGCGCTGTTGTTGCCCCGGCCCGACGCCACGTCGGCAGCCGCCATCGGCCTCAATATGTCGACGTCATCGACAGTGAAGCGGGCGATCGAGCCGCCGGATCGCGGCGCAAGATCCACGCCAAGCGGGCCAACGCGCAATTGTAAAAGTGTCATTGATTCGGCTCTGTCCGGATGCGGCCCCTATGATAGGCTTGCTGTCATCACTTGGGCAGCGGGGGTCTGGGACATGAGCAACGACATCATCCAGAAATGGGAACTGAGCCGGCGTCGTGTCCTGGGCGGGGCCGCAGGGCTCGGCCTCGCCGGCGCCTCGGGTGCGGCCTTCGGCCAGCAGGCCGGCCCCTGGGCCGTGCCGCCCAAGGCAAAGGTCGACCGCCTCAACTTCGTGGTCTGGACCTACGGCGACATCTACACCCGCATCGCCAAGCAGTTCGAAGCCGATTGGGGCGTGAAGGTCGATTCGACGATCTCGTCGTTCAACGATCATCCGACCAAGCTCACCACCATGTATGCGGCCGGCGAGAAGATCGACGTGTCGCAATCCTCGCCCTTCTCCTTCCCCAACTTCGTGGCCCAGGGCCTGGTCGAGCCGCTCGACGACATGCCGGGCGCCGCCGACTACGCCAAGGACTTCACCGCCTTCACCAAGCAGGTTGCGATGGTGAACGGCAAGCTCATGGGCCTGCCCTACTTCGCCACCTCGTGGGTGTGGAACTACTACACCGACATGCTGGAGAAGCTGAAGTTCGACAAGCCCTTCGCCACCTACGAGGAGCTGATCGAGCAGTGCGTGAAGGCCAAGAAGGACGGTGTTTCGCGCTATCCGATCCTGTGGATCGCCGGCGTCGGCCTCGAGCAGCTTCCCGGCACCTGGTACCAGATGACGTGGAACAAGGGCGGCATGTTCTTCGACAAGCAGGGCAACCACATGCTGGGCGCGGGCTCGATCGCGCGCGAGACGCTGAAGTGGTGGGCCAACACCTTCGAGAAGGGCCTCGACATCGCCGACCCGGAATCTCTCAAGGTGCAGTTCACCTCGGGCGCCAAGGCCTTCGGCGCCGGCAAGAACCTCTATCGCGGGCCGAACCATCACTACGGCCTCAACATCTGCAACGATCCGGCGCAGTCGCCGATCGCCGGCAAGGTCAAGGTCCACGGCTCGCCCGGCGACGGCAGGACTATCGCCGACGCGCACGTCTATTTCGTCACCACCGCCAACCGCAACAAGGAATGGGCGTGGAAGCTGCTGCAGTATCTCGGCGGCAAGACCAAGGACGGCAACTACAGCCAGGCGATCAACCTCGCCAAGGACGCGATGCTGGGCTCGGGCTTCACCTCGGTGATGAACAGCGACGTCATCAAGACCGGCTGGGCGCCGTGGGGCGACGTGCCGGAGATCCTGAAGATCTGGGACAAGTCGGCCTATATCGGCGAGGTCTGCTCGTCGATCTATCAGCCCTGGCACTTCCCCTGGACCGATCAGGTCAACATCGAGGTCCAGAAGTGCCTCACCGGCCAGATCACGGCCGACGTGTGCTGCGACAACCTGATCAAGGGCATCGCCGACGCCAAGCGCAAGGTGTGATGAGCCGCGACGCTCATACCCCTCCCCAGTCTACTGGGGAGGTGGCCGCGCCTTACGCGGACGGAGGGATCATGAGTGACGCGATGATGATCATGACCCCTCCGTCGCGGTATGACCGCGACACCTCCCCCGAAGACGGGGGTGGAAAGCTATGACGGCGCGCCGCCGCCCCTGGTACCGGCGTGAGATGTCGGCGGGCAGCTTCGCGTTCTTCATGAACGTGCCGACGCTGCTGTGCCTTGGCCTCGTGCTCGCTTATCCGGTGATCTACGCCGGCTACCTGTCGGTGCATAAGGTCGGCCTCGCCCAGCTGCGGCGCGGCGAGTTCGCCTTCACCGGCTGGGAGAACTACGGCCGCGTTCTGGAAGACCCGCTGTTCTGGGTCGCGCTCAAGAACACGCTGGTCTTCACCGTCATCACCGTCGGCAGCGAGATCGTGCTGGCGGTGATGATCGCGCTCCTGATCAACCAGACCAGCGTCTGGACCTCGCGCGTCACGCGCTTCCTCATCCTGCTGCCCTACGCCATCCCGCCGATCGCCAACGGGCTGATCTGGTCGTTCCTCTACAGCTTCCAGTTCGGCTTCCTGAACCGCATCCTGTTCTCGGCCGGGCTGATCACCGATCCGGTCAACTGGGCGGGCAATCCCAATACGGCGCTCTACGCCGTCACCGTGCCCTACATCTGGCGGACGCTGCCCTTCGCCATCATCCTTGTGCACGCCGCCCTCCAGGGCATCCCCAAGGACCTCTACGAGCAGGCCGCCATCGACGGCGCCAACGCCTGGCACCGCTTCCGCCACATCACCGTGCCGATGCTGCGTCAGATCGTGGCCATCATCCTGGTGCTGCGCACCGCCTTCGCCTTCGCCGTGTTCGAGGAGATCCTCGCCATCACCCAGGGCGGCCCCGGCGACGCCACCTGGGTCGCGGCCTGGTACAGCTACAAGATCGCTTTTGCACCGCCCAACAACTTCGGCATGGGCTCGGCCTCGGCCTACATTCTCGCTCTCATGATCGGCGTCATCGCGCTGGTCTACATGCGCTTCGTCTACCGCCGCGTGACGCTCTGATGTTCAAGCCCACGCGCACCGGCAAGCTCCTGCTGCGCGTCGCCAACCTCACGGTGATCTTCTTCATCCTGCTGCCGCTGGCCGCCGTGTTCATCGGCAGCATCCAGTCGGAGAAGGCGCTGCAGGCCGACACGCGCCGCCTGCTGCCGCTGGAGTTCACCCTCGACAACTTCACCGTCATCCTGACCAAGGGCGAGCAGAAGGGCCGTATCTTCGACCAGGCCACGTACCTGCCCGACAACATCAAGAGCTTCTACACCGCCTTCCTGAACTCGGTGGTGGTGGCGAGCTCGGTCACGCTGCTCACGCTGCTGTTCGGCTCGCTGTCGGCCTACACCATCGCCCGCCAGCGCTTTCGATGGACGCTGTTCCTGCTGCAGGCCAACATCGTCGCGCGCTTCGTGCCGGTGATCGTGCTGATGATCCCGCTCTATGTCGTGATGCGCTCTTTCGGCCAGCTCAACTCGCTCTCCGGCGTCGTCATTGCCGAGACGGGCTTCCTGCTGCCCTACGCCATCCTGATCCTGGCGCCCTATTTCGACACCATCCCGACCGAGCTCGAGGAGGCCGCGCGCATCGACGGCTGCACCCGGCTCGGCGCCTTCGTGCGCATCGTGCTGCCACTCGCGACGCCGGCGCTGGCCGCCTGCGGCGTCATCATGTTCATCATTTCCTGGCACGAGCTCTTGATCCCGCTGATCCTGAACGCCCGGCCGGATTTCATGACCCTGCCCGTGGTGATCGCGAGCCTGGTCGGCGACGTCCATGTCTTCTTCAACCTGATGATGGCGATCTGCCTGCTGGCGCTCGCGCCCACCGTTATCCTGGTGGCTCTCTTGCAAAAATACATCGTCGAGGGACTGTCGGCAGGAGCCGTGAAGGGCTGACGGCACACGTCCCGCCGACTATGATCCGCCCCGCTCATCACGATGAAAAGGGAAACGCCGATATGTCGACGAATATGCTGAAGAAGCGGCTGCAGGCCGGAAAGGCCTGCGTCAACGCATGGCTCGCCATCCCCAGTGGCTTCTCGGCCGAGGTCATGGCGCAGTGCGGCTGGGACGCCGTCACGGTCGACATTCAGCACGGCGTGCAGGATTACCAGTCGATGGTCATGTGCTTCCAGGCGATGGACAAGTATCCCATCACGCCGCTGGTGCGTGTGCCGTGGAACGAGCCCGGCATCATCGGCAAGGTGCTGGACGGCGGCGCCTGGGGCGTGATCTGCCCGATGGTGAACACCGCGGCCGAGGCCAAGGCGTTGGTCTCCTATTCGCTCTATCCGCCCAAGGGCAAGCGCTCGAACGGCCCGATTCGCGCTGGCGCCTACGGCGAGGCGACACCCTACCAGGCGACGGCCAACGACGAGGTGCTGATCATCCCGATGATCGAGACGCAGGAGGCGATCGACAATATCGACGCCATCCTCGACGTGCCGGGCGTAAGCGGCATCTATGTCGGCCCGTCCGACCTCGGCCTGTCGCTCGGCCTGGTGCCCAAGCTCGACCGCGAGGAGCCGCAGATTCTCAAGATCTACGAGAAGCTCACGGCGGCCTGCAAGAAGCGCGGCCTGTTCGCAGGCATTCACAATGGTACGCCGACCTACGCCGCGCGCGCGTTCGGCATGGGCTTCCAGCTC